>CAJPKC010000072.1 GCA_905370255.1 Streptococcus oralis | reverse complement strand
AAAGAGCAATTCTCAGCTCTTCACTACACTGCCCCTGGAACAGACTTGACACTTGGCTTGCCTAATAACCACGTTTGGGAATCAGCTGGAGCCATCAATGCTCAAGGCGAAGGTTTCTTGCCAAATATGCCAACAGAAGAAGTCTTTACAGCTCCTGATTTCCGTCGCGCAGATGGTTATGTAACGTCTACAAAACCTCTTAGCTACAATGGAAATATCATCGAAGGCATCAAAGTGACCTTTGAAAATGGACAAATCGTAGATATCACTGCTGAGAAGGGTGATCAAGTTATGAAGGACCTTGTCTTTAAGAATGCTGGTGCGCGTGCCTTGGGTGAATGTGCCTTGGTACCAGATCCAAGTCCAATTTCTCAGTCAGGCATTACCTTCTTTAACACTCTTTTTGATGAAAATGCTTCTAACCACTTGGCTATCGGTGCAGCCTATGCAACGAGCGTTGTTGGTGGAGCAGAGATGAGCGAAGAAGAGCTGGAAGCTGCAGGACTCAACCGTTCAGATGTTCACGTTGACTTTATGATTGGTTCTAACCAAATGGATATCGATGGTATCCGTGAGGATGGAACACGCGTACCTCTCTTCCGCAATGGAGATTGGGCAAATTAAGGAGAAGCTATGATTGGAAGTATGTTTGTCGGCCTTTTAATCGGACTTTTAGCTGGAGCGATCACCAATCGTGGAGAACGGATGGGATGCTTCGGTAAAATGTTTCTCGGCTGGATTGGTGCCTTTCTAGGACAATTACTCTTTGGTGCATGGGGGCCAAGCCTAAACGGTACAGCCATTATCCCATCAGTTCTCGGGGCCATGATTTTATTAGCCATCTTCTGGGAAAGAGGAAGCTAAGTTTCGATTTAAAAGCTTGTTTAACAATAAAGATAAAAAGAGGTTGGAATTGTTCCGACCTCTTTTAAGATTCACAGCAGATAATGGGACTTGCAGTGACTGGTTCTTTTTATATTGCGTCAAGTATGGTACAATAAAAGCATGAGAATTCAACAATTACACTATATTATCAAAATCGTAGAGACTGGTTCCATGAATGAGGCTGCCAAGCAACTCTTTATTACACAACCCAGTCTATCAAATGCAGTTCGTGACCTAGAAAATGAGATGGGAATTGAGATTTTTATTCGAAATCCCAAGGGAATCACCCTCACACGTGATGGGATGGAATTTTTGTCCTATGCCCGTCAGGTTGTTGAGCAAACTCAACTCCTAGAAGAACGTTATAAAAATCCGATCGCTCATCGTGAGCTTTTTAGTGTGTCTTCGCAACACTATGCTTTTGTGGTCAATGCCTTTGTTTCCTTGCTTAAGAAAAGCGATATGGAAAAGTACGAGCTTTTTTTGCGTGAAACCAGAACCTGGGAAATCATCGACGACGTCAAGAACTTCCGTAGTGAAGTAGGAGTCCTCTTTTTAAATAGCTATAACCGAGACGTCCTTTCGAAGATGTTGGATGATAACCATCTGGTTGCCCACCATCTCTTTACAGCCCAACCCCATATCTTTGTCAGCAAGACCAACCCTCTTGCTAAAAGAGACAAGGTGCAGTTGGCAGACCTAGAAGACTTTCCATACTTAAGTTATGACCAAGGTACCCATAATTCCTTCTATTTCTCAGAGGAGATTTTGTCTCAGGAACACCACAAGAAATCCATCGTTGTTAGTGACCGTGCGACCTTGTTCAATCTCTTGATTGGTTTGGACGGCTATACCATCGCGACTGGTATCCTCAATAGTAATCTTAATGGAGACAATATCGTTTCGATTCCACTTGATATTGATGATCCCATTGAGCTGGTTTATATCCAGCATGAGAAAACTAGCTTGTCTAAGATGGGTGAACGCTTCATCGAGTACCTACTTGAAGAAGTTCGCTTTGATAAGTAATTTGAATAAATGAGAAGAGAAAAGAAGAATGACGACATTAAATACCAATGATTTTGATTTTCACTTGCCAGAGGAGTTGATTGCACAAACACCTCTGGAAAAGCGCGATGCCTCTAAACTCTTGATGGTCAATCGCAAAACAGGTGAATTTCAAGATCGCCACTTTCACTCTATTATCGAAATGCTAGAGCCAGGTGATGCCCTGGTTATGAATGATACCCGTGTCTTGCCAGCTCGACTTCATGGTCAAAAAGAAGAAACAGGAGGACATGTTGAACTCTTGCTTTTGAAAAATACAGCAGGAGACGAATGGGAAGTCTTGGCAAAACCTGCCAAACGTCTCAAGGTCGGCACCCGTGTTATCTTTGGTGATGGTCGACTTAGCGCAGTCGTGACTGAGGAATTAACCCATGGCGGTCGTATTGTCCGTTTTGAGTATGAAGGAATTTTCCTAGAAGTACTTGAAAGTCTTGGAGAAATGCCTTTGCCTCCTTATATTCACGAAAAATTGGATGACCGTGAACGTTATCAAACAGTCTATGCCAAGGAGAGTGGATCAGCAGCAGCCCCAACTGCAGGGCTACATTTTACCAAGGAATTACTAGAAGAAATCCAGCAAAAAGGCGTTCACCTAGTCTACCTGACCTTGCACGTTGGACTTGGGACCTTTAGACCTGTTTCAGTAGATAATCTGGATGAGCACGAGATGCACTCAGAGTTTTATCAATTGTCTGAGGAAGCTGCAGCGACCTTGCGCCAAGTCAAAGAAAATGGTGGCCGTGTCATTGCTGTAGGAACAACCTCTATCCGTACACTAGAGACTATCGGAAGCAAGTTTGACGGCCAAATCCAGGCCGATTCTGGCTGGACCAATATCTTTATCAAGCCAGGCTATGACTGGAAGGTGGTGGATGCTTTTTCTACTAATTTCCATTTGCCGAAGTCTACCTTGGTCATGCTAGTTTCTGCCTTTGCAGGCCGTGAATTGGTCCTCCAAGCCTACCAGCATGCTATCGATGAAAAATACCGTTTCTTTAGCTTTGGCGATGCCATGTTTATCTACTAAAAAACGAGCAAATCAAAACTAGAAATAAAAGGGCTAATTCCTGATTGGATTAGCTTTTTTTGATATCAGATAGCTATTGAATTAAAGCCAAATAAATGATACACTGAAGACTACGAGACAGCCGTCAAATATATGCAAAATCTGACGAGCTACTTTTATCTGTGTCTATTTCAAAGGAGATTTTTATGAAAAACAAAACATTGCGCTATACGAGCCTATCAGTCCTGACCTTGTTGGCTGCCTTGACCTTGGCTGCCTGTGGTGGAAAGACTGACAAGAACACTTCAGCTTCAAACCAAAAGGAAACAACAAGCAAGGTGACTACAGAGTCCGCAAGTAAAACTGAAGCAGGCCAAAAAGAGGAGCAGAAGTCAGAAACAAATAGTGCGACAGAAGCTACAACCACTCAAGCAGAACAAAAGGAAGATAAGCAAAAATCACAAGAGGCTTACGCTAAATTTGTAGGAACTTGGGAAAACTACGCGGGAACAACTGCAACAGTCACAGCAGATGGAATTGTAACAATCCAAAGTGCAAATGGAACCTTTAAATACGAGATGGGTCAAATAGAGGAAAAAGACGGCTACTACTCAACAGGTATTCATCTTATCGGTGGTGGACAAGGGGCACGACTAATCTTTACCCCAGCTGGAGTCCAAAACGAAGTGACAGGTACAGATGGCAGTCAAGATGTCTTGTCTATCGGTCAATCTGTAAGCGACAAAGATAACCAGTTTTACCGTAATTAAGAACATCAATCAGAAGTAAGGGTGGAGAAGTGTCCTTGCTTCCTAACTAATTTTAAAAGGAGTATAAAATGAGTATGGCTTTTGTTATTTTCTTTATCATCTTTATGTTACTAATCTTTGTTTTTGTAGCAGGGATTGTTTATTGGGCTATTAGCCACGCCAATAAAAACAACAATGAATATCTAGCCTTTGCAACTGCGCACGGCTACCAATTTGAGAAAGCTCAAGGGAGTGACTATTATAGAGATTATTCTTCTAAGAAAACGAGTAGCGGACTAGTCATAACTATTTCCCAAAATCCATATGTAGAAAAGTATGCGAATTTTAGCCATTATCCTTTCGGCAGAGGATATAAGAAAATGGTTGCCTATGTCATTTCAGGTGATTATCAAGGGACATCTTTTCAAGCATACACCTATCTTTTTACAGGCAATGAATTTGAGAAGCCAGGTTCAGGTGGTGTCTTTAGTATTGTTATGATTGAGTGTCCAAATGCACCAAAAGGTCAATTGTCAGATAAGATGTTCTACGAAAATGGATTTCTTTGCGAATACCAACGTGGAAATTTAAATGTAGAAACCATTCATGATCGAGTGAACCAACTAGGAAATATTGCTCAAGGTTTATAATTCTTTCATTTTTTATCTCTCTTTGGGAAAAAATCTATCAATTGTGTCATAAAATTGGAGGAATAAATGAAGAAAAAATCTCTTTTTCAGGGAAGTTTTAAGAAAAACAGTTGGTTAGAGGAGAAAGACAAGCATGCTTTTTAGGAAAGTGATTTATATAGGAGAGAGCCAAGGTCAGGCCATATATGTCCATGTCGATGAGCCGCGAAATCCTCTAGCAGCTCCTAAAAGTAAATTTTTAGATACTGAGGCATCCCGTGGAAATCGAAAACACATTGTCTGGTTGATTTGTGGCCTTTTAGCATTCAGTAGCATCATGCAGTTTTTTCCTGAAACACGCTTTTTTGCGGGTGTCTATAGCTATGGAACTCTGATTTATTTTCTGCTAATTTGGTTGCTGGAAGCCATTTTACTATTGGTAATCGTGGAGCGAGCTCTTTATAAGAAGGTTACCCGAGCGCAACCTACTAGCAAGGAAAACTTCAGAAGAGCCGTCAATAGCAATCTCTTTTGGAATAATTTTTCAGATAAGAAGGTTACCCTTGGCAAGAAGCTATTTGCCTGGATTTTCACAGTCCTTATAGCTGTCATGGGCTTGGTGGGTCCGATTTCTGTCCTTTCCATGCTCGTTTTGAAGATGATGGGAACACAAATCGGCAGTGAGCTATTCCCTTTAAGCCTGATGGGGATTTTGCCGGCTGTCGCAGCTCTATTGCTGTGGCAAAATAATATGATTCGATGGCTGAAGGCAGTTGAACGGTACAGAAATAGTCGAGTTAAGAAGGAAATATAACAAAGGAAATAGAAAGAGGCGAATAATGTTTTTGAGAAGACGTCGTTTTTACTTGAACCAATATTATGACAAAGCTATTTATTATGATCGTAAGACCCATGAAGTTTTAGAGGCGCCAAAGAGTAAACTATTAGATACAGAGAAATCGAGCAGGATGAATCGGCATATTCCTCTATTAGTTGTTCTCTTTATAGCCAGCGGAAGTGGCATTTCTTCCTTCTTTAGTCTATTTTTACAAGGAACTTATAGTATGACAACTTTTTGGAGTGTTATTCTTATCTGGATAGCAGAATTTGCTTTTATCACTCTCCTTGTAGAACGAGCCTTGTATAGAAATGTCAATATAGCTCAAGTGACTACTCAAACAGTTTGTCTGACTACTATGATTTATCCCGATGACGAAAATCAAGACGAAGATGAAAAGATGGGAAAAAAAGGATTTAGCAAAGGTGCTTTTTTATATTTTAATGCACTCTTATTTACTATTCCTGCAGTAGGTTTCTACTATGTCTATGATTTTATTTCCCGCTTTAAAGACTTGTTGGGGCAACCGATTGGAGGAGAGATTTTTAAGATTGTTTTTGCAGGTCTTTTGTTGGGAGTTGCTTTTGTTGGGTTCAATCAAAATAATTTCGTTAGAATCTTGAAATTGTCACAACGGTTTGAGGAGGGAAAAATTAGTGTGATATGTAAAGATGACGACAATCCTGAACTATATTTAGAAGTGAGTGTCGGACCAGATGGAGCTATTTTGACAAAAGAATTAGATAGGTAAAGAAGAAAGTTTTGAGATGCTTTAAGCTATTTTAAAATATGGAGACTAATTTTTGTTTTAAAGTCAAGAGATGCAATAGTGACTTTTTGACTTCTAGTGAATATTGTTGAACTTTATTGCGCTAAGTAATGCAGAAAAATTGATAAAGCTACAAGATTAAAGCTTAATGCTAATAAAGCCTTAGGAAATTTATCTGATTTAAGATCGATTAAGGGAGTCAAGGTAGCACTGAACGATGTTAAAGAAAGCTTTAAAAATCTAAAAACACCCAGAATATGAAGAGTAGGATTCTCGTATTGAAATTTATTCCTAATGGTTAGGAGACTCTGAGAACTTATTTTCATAAATAGAAAGGTATCAATATGTTTTTTCTCGGACGACGTCGTGTCTTTATCGGTGAATGTGATGGACAAGCGGTCTATTATGAACAAAAGACGAGGGTGGCTTTAGCT
>CAJPKC010000071.1 GCA_905370255.1 Streptococcus oralis | reverse complement strand
CATTAAATTCTATGACCTTAAAACTGACCGTACAAATGGATACGACTTCGACCTTGAAGCTATGGTATCCTTTGAAGGCGAGACTGGTCCTTATGTTCAATACGCCTACGCTCGTATCCAATCTATCTTACGCAAAGCGGATTTCAAACCAGAAACAGCTGGCAACTATAGCTTGAATGATGCTGAAAGCTGGGAAATCATCAAACTCATCCAAGACTTCCCACGTATTATCAACCGTGCGGCGGATAACTTTGAACCTTCTATCATTGCTAAATTTGCAATTAGCCTGGCTCAAGCCTTTAACAAATACTATGCACACACGCGTATCTTGGATGAAAGTCCAGAACGCGACAGCCGTCTAGCTCTCAGCTACGCAACCGCAGTCGTTCTCAAAGAAGCCCTTCGCTTGCTTGGAGTAGAAGCGCCAGAGAAGATGTAAATCGCCAAAGTTACTTGATTGCAAAGCAATCTAAGTAACTAACGCCAAATCCTATTCGGACTTTGGCTAGGCGCTTCACTAGTTTTAGGACATAAATATGATCGATTTATGTCCTAAAACGTCGTAATCTTAAAGTTATTGGAACTAAAGTTCCTAATTGTTGGACGCTAGCCGCTTTTATGCGGACTAGCTAACTGCTTCACTAGTCATGGCCCCTAAATATAATCGATTTAGAGGGCCACGACGTCGTAAATGAGGCGACTTGCCTAAACGCTTCACTAATTAATAACAAGTAGCTAGGCGCTTACAGTACTATCACTCGAAAAATAAAAAAATTTACTTTTATCTTACCACCTACTTCTTTATCACTTAGGGAGAATTTTTATGAGCCAGTATGCTTATATTCTAGTTGTTATCAGTCTTCTTTTTCTCTTTCTTGTCAACAAATATGAAAAAGAGAAACTTCAAAGACTTCTTCAGAACCAACTATTGAAAGATCAAGCTTTTCGTGCAACTATCAAAGAGAAAATCCAAACGATAGAAAACATCAATGATGTCATTGACTACATTAACAAAGGTTACCGTTTAGGAATTCCCATTTCAAAAGAAATCGTTGACGAAATTCGCAAATAAGAAAAACTCGAGATACCATTTCTCGAGTCTTTTTATTTATTTCTGACAGCTAAGATTTCTACCAGGATAACAATCCCTAAGGATACCATGGTTCCAAATGGTGCTGCATCTTCATCAAAAATTTTATCAGAGAACAGTAGCAGAGCAATCGCTAATAGTAGCAAAGCACTGCATAGCATAATATCCTTGAAGCTTGGTTTGCGTTTTATATACTTTAAAAATGATCTCTGTAGTTTACTCATTTGAACTGTTCTCTTTTGAAATAATTCTATGATCCAGGGGATAAAAATCTAGCCCAGCAACTCTATCCTCTTACAAGGATTCAAGTTCATAAAGCTCTGCAATAATACCTGCAACCTTCTTGATGTCTCCTAGCATTCCGCGCATTTCAAAGTCAGCTAGGACTGGAAAACCAAAGCGCTGGCTATATTGCTTGGCGGTCAAACAGTATTGGTTATTGAAATTACGGTTACCTGATCCTACGACACCAAAACACTTGCTAGCATTATCACCATATGCGATAAAGTCACCTACTGGAGTGGTCAAGATTTCCACATCTCCATTGTCAACCCCATTGCCACCTTCGAGGTAAGTCGGTAGAAAAGCCACATACGGGTTGGTCATCTCAAAGAAGTCTTCTCCTTCCTTGACCAAGTCTTTAATATGAATTTTTTCCACATCAATATTCGCATACTGCTCCAACAAATAAGCTTTCAAACGTGTTACAAAACTCTCCGTGTTGCCGCTTAGACTGATATAAACTAAGGAAATTTTTTTCATCTTTTCCTCCCTCTTTCTCGAATCCAAAAAAATAACTACCAAGATTGTATCTTGATAGTTATCCTTTGTCAACTCTTAGGCGAGTTCTTCCTCTTGAGATTCTGTTAATTCTTTTTGCTGACGCCATATTTTATAGAAGACGATTCCCAAAAAGATAACATTGATGACGATGAATATGATAGTGGTTACTTTTGACATGACTTCCATTCCTAAACGTAGGGTGTCATCTTTAATCAATTGCATAGCATCTTGTAGATTCATATTGTCATGGACTAGTCCAACAATAGCTAGCAAGGCATATCCAACATAAGTGTAGTTTGCCAACTGCAGGTTCTTACGAATTAAGAAAACAAAGGCTACTACAACTAGGATAGCAGATAGAATAATTAGTATCGTGTTAAAAATAGAGTGAGATGACTCTGACACTTGGTGGGCATAGTTAACAGCATCTTCTATTTGTTGAGCACTAAGTGTCCCAACATTTTCTTGGCTAGCACGAAGGGCGTCCTTACTAGGTACTGGAGTGAATATTCCAACTACTGCCAAGGCTGAATTAATCGCTGATAAGACTAATAAAACCCATAGATAGATTGGTTTCTTTTTCATAAAAGCAACCTCCTCATATTTTTGAATTTATTATAGCATATTTTAAGATGGATAACAAAAGTTAGAGGGTGACCTCAATCTGCTTGCGGTAGGCCTTCGGAGACTTTCCACATAGTTTTCGAAAGACCTTGTAGAAATACCCTACATTACTATAACCAACCGTATAGCAAATATCCTCAATACTATCGTTTGTAGACAGCAAGAGTTGCTGGGCTGCCTTAATCCGTTGCTTATTGAGAAGCTCAGCAAAGGTTGAATTGGTTTCCTTCTTGATTAACTGACCTAAATACACAGGATTGATAAAGAGATCCTTGCTGATATCCTTGAGAGAAAGTTCTTTTTTATAGTCTCTACCAATGACTTCGAGTACACTGACGACATTTTCATTCATGCGGTATTGACCAAAGAAGGACGTCAAGGTTTCTTTTGTATAAGCCACTAAGTCCTCAAAGTTAGTAATAGCATGAATTCTCTTGACAATATCTGTCATATCATCTGCTTTCAAATGCTCAAAGAGATGGAAGACATCCATCACAAACTGAGTAAAGAGTTGCTTGGTGATGGATACCCTAGGTGTGTTTTCTAGCACAATCTTCTCGAGTAGGTTTAACTCATCGATAATCTGCTGAAGATTTCCTTGGATAATAACTCGATAGATGGGTTCATAATATGAGAAGAGACTTTCAGACTGATCTAGATTTACAGTTCCATAAAAAAGTGCTTTTTCAACGTCAAACTTCCATTTTTCAAAGTTTACCTGATAAGGTGACTCAAAAGGCAGAACGAGTAAACCATCGAATTTCTGAGCTGCAATCACAATCTGCCAGTCCTGACCTAAAACATAGTAAGGAATGACAAAATCCCCTTGTTTCTCTTGGGAGAGTCCAATCCACCAGTTTTCTTTTTGAGATAGGTGTGCTTTAAATGCTTCATCGTCTAACTTTTGACTTAACATTTCTGGTTCATGCACTTTCTCACGAAGCTGACCAAGGATTTTCTCAAGTAAATGCTCTAGCTCGACCTTATCAACTGGTTTGACAAGGTAGTCTACAACATTGAGATTCATAGCTTTCTTGACATATTCAAATTCTTGATAGCCGGAAAGAAGGATATAGTAAGCCTCTGGCAAGAGTTCCTTCATTTCCCCAATCATTTCAAGTCCTGTCTTGTCAGGCATGTTGACATCAGAAATGACGATATCTACGGGATGTTCTCGAACATAGTCCAAAGCGTCGTCAGCATGATTGGCTGTTGCAACGACTTCCATATCCCATTTTTCAAAAGGGATCAAACGCTTAAGTCCTTCTGTAATCATGTACTCATCGTCAACTAATAGTACTTTATACATGTTTATCCTTTCTCTTCATCCTGAATGGTGATTCTATATTGAACACCTTTTTGTTCAGCTGATTCTACATTGATGTTATAGCGGTCTCCAAAGTAGAGCACAAAGCGTTCGTGGATATTCACAATCCCAATCGACTGTCGTTTCCCACTATAATCTGCTGTATGTTCAAAGGTTCTTTGAGACAGTTTAGCTTGGATTTCTGCTAGTTTTTCAGCAGACATTCCACGGCCATTATCAGTTACCAAGATTTCGACATAGCCATCTTGTTTCAAAGCCTTGATACTGATAACATTATCTGTTCTTTTGTGATCAACTCCATGGGCAAAATAATTTTCCACTAAAGGTTGGAGGGTGAACTTTGGAATACGCATTTCTTCCAATTCAGGATCAATTTTAAATCCATAGGCAATGGATTTTGGATAGCGAACCATACAGAGATAACTGTACTTCCGACAAAACTCCACTTCTTGTTTGAGTGTCGTTTCTCGCTCGTCAGAGATATTATTGCGCAGGAGACTACTGAACTCATAGATGATATCTGCTAGTTCATTTTGGTTCTCCATTACTGCGTACATTCGCAAAAATTCCAAAGTATTGTACATGAAATGCGGATTAATTTGAGCTTGTAAGGCTCGCATGTTGGCATCTTTTTGATTGAGTTCCAGTTGATAAATATCGTGAATATTACTTTCCAGTCGATCCAACATATCATTTGTCGACTCAGCAATTAGAAGCAACTCCTGATCCTTTTTATCTGTATCGATTCTCTTGGTCTGCTCTCCCTTAGTAATGGCTTGAATGGAATCCACCAAGTCCACAACCTGACTTTGATAGTCAGAAAAAGTCCTTCTTAAGGTCATATATAAAATGATGATAAAGAGGGCGCTCAAACCTAAAATAAGTGTCGAACTTGCTAAGGTCCCACTCCAAACATAATCCTTTGGTACAGCTACTCGAACTTGATAACCATGGGCTGTTGTTCCTACTAACCAAGATTCATTAGTCCCTTTTGCCCCTATATAGAACATATCTGTTTCATATGGTGCAATGACAGTTACTGCTACAGGAATTGTTCCCCTAGTATTGTCAATCGCCTTATAGAGGAATTCTGGTTCTACGGAAATATAAATGACTCCAAGAGCCTGGTCCGAGATGGGATCAGACACTGGAACCGCAAAACTATTAGCATCCGGTTTAAAGCTCTCAGCTGGAATTTTCTGTCCACCTCTGTTTCCTCTTTTGGAAACAAATACATCTGTTGAATCCTGTAGAACAATCGAAATACCTGTCACAAAATCGTTTCGCACGTAAATATCATCGATATTTTCATAAATGGAAACAGAAATATAAGGCGACGCCTTGCGTTCTAACTGCCAATAAAAATAATCCGGCGTGCTGAGACTAAAATATTTGTAAATCCCTTCGATGCGGGCTTGATTCTCGACCAATTCCTGAGCTAGGCGGGTTGACTCTCGATAATAGTATTCAACCTCATCAACTGTTCGAGCGAGAACACGCTGACCAACACGATTGGCTTCCCTTTCACGCATATCCCAGTCTGCATAAGAAATCAAGAGAGCAAAGCAGGAAATGATGATAATCATCACCAGACTATAGATTCTTAGGAGTGAGTGGAGGCGAAATTGTTTGGTCTTATTTGGTTGCCAATTTTTCATGAATACTTTCATAAACAGGCTCCAATAAATCACTAATAAAGAAGTGCCACATCCCAATACCTACAAAAGCAATGAGGGCTGGCATATAGAAGCCAATAATGGCTAACAAGATGCTACCAAGGAGAACCTTGGCCACTGCTGATAAACTCATAAAAATTCCGATAAAGGCAAGTTTTAAGGTGTTTTTATAGGACAATTCAAAGTAAACCTGTAACTTTAAAGATACCGTGTAGGCCAAAAATACCAAGGCTACTAAAAAGATATTTAGAAATGTTGCTGCCAAGTGGATAATGGTCTGGTTTGGCAACTGAATCATCAGATACAAGCCATAAATCAAGATCAAGTCAATCCCTATAAAGGTGTAGAAACTGAGATTGCTTTTGACAAAATTGCTCTTAAATAAAGCCCATGCTTCCTTGAAACGATAAGCACGATAAGAATAACCGTGTTCTGCATATAAACTCATGAGGGTTGCACTAGCGGGTGCTATACCAAAGACCACTCCTCCTGCTAATGTCAATAACCAAAAATAAGCCGTCGCAATCATCCCCAAAAAGAAACGATGAAAGACTAGCTCAATGAAATTTCCCACGGTTTGCCTCCTATACATTAATCTAGTTTTATTATAACATATTTCAAGCGCTCTCAAAAATAGGAGCAATAAAAAATAAATACATTTATTGGTTTAATAATGATGTTTGTACTATAATAAAGATAGATAGAGATACCGATTAATGACAAAAGGAATTTATAGAGAAGATAAACATCTTTACAGGTAAACTAATGACTATTTAAATCAATTATTGGATTTACAAAATAACGAAAGGGGTACGAGACATGACTATTTTTATTTTAAGAACTACCGTGTTTTGGATTGCTCTTATTTTGAGTCTTTTCTCTGATAAATTGTTCAAACAACATGCAAAAGTCGGAAAAATAATTTGCACTATAATAGCATTAATTGCGG
>CAJPKC010000070.1 GCA_905370255.1 Streptococcus oralis | reverse complement strand
TGACAATGTAACCTACAACCAGACAGGAAGCTATCTCCATAACGTTGGTAAAATCACTTATAAATCTCGCCAATTATTGGGAAATCCTTCGCTCATTGCGGCTGCAGATGCTAAGAAATTGGAAGCTAATCCAAAAATTGAAAAACTTGTCAAGGACATCAAACAAAAGTATGACGCTGAAAATGCTATAGAAGTTGTTTCAAATAGTCCAGTTGAATTGAATGGTGACCGTGAAAATGTCCGTGTCCGTGAAACCAACCTTGGAAATGTCGTAGCAGATTCTCTCTACCAGTATGGTCAAACAGGATTTAGTCATCCAACAGATATCGCTGTGACAAATGGTGGTGGCTTACGTGAGACAATTGCTAAAGACAAACCAATTACAAAAGGAAATGTCATTGCAGTCTTGCCATTTGGAAACACAATCTCACAAATCCAAGTAACTGGTCAGCAAGTTCTGGATATGTTTGAAAAATCACTCGGATCTATTTTGCAGGTGGATAAAGCAGGAAAAACTGTCTTAGACGAAAATGGTCAACCATTGCTCGAACCAAGCGGTGGATTCTTACAGATTTCAGGAGCCAAGGTCTACTACGATACAAACCTAGTCGCAGGTAAACGCGTCTTGGCTATTCAAGTGAAGAATCGTGCAACTGGTCTTTATGAAAAACTAGATTTGGAAAAAGTTTACTACCTAGCAACCAATGACTTCCTTGCAGCAGGTGGTGACGGTTATACCATGCTTGGTGGTGCCAGAGAAGAAGGTCCTTCAATGGATGGTGCCTTTGAAGACTATCTCAAAACAGCTGATTTGACTCAGTATGAAAAGGTAAATCCAAATTCACGCACGATTTCTGTGGACTCAAAAACATTTAAACTTCCTGAAGAAGGTAAAGAGCAAGATCCAGCTAAACCAGTAGAAGACCAAGCAACAAAACCGACTCAACCTTCTACTGTAAAAGTTGATTATAAGGTTGCAGATAAGTTTGCTAAGAAAACAGTAGTCTCAGAGAAACTACTTCCAAATACAGGTAGTGAGCAATCTATTTTCATGATGCTACTTGGTGTGATTCTTGGAGCGACAGCCCTCTGGACTAGCCGTAAACAAGAAAAATAATTCTAAAGGATGAAAACATCTCAGGTGTTTTCATCTTTTTTCTTGATTCTTTTTTGGTTTATGATATAATTAACCAGTAAAGAATCTATGGTGATCTATATTGTTTTAGGAAAAAGATAACTAGGAAAGGAGAAGTTCATGAGACAATTAGCAAAAGATATTGATCATTTTTTAAATGAAGTAATCCTGAAAGCTGAAAATCAGCATGAAATTTTGATTGGTCATTGTACCAGTAATGTGGCTTTGACCAATACCCAGGAGCATATTCTTATGCTCTTATCAGAGGAATCATTAACGAATTCGGAGTTGGCTCGCCGTCTCAATGTCAGTCAAGCAGCCGTTACCAAGGCCATTAAGTCCTTGATTAAAGAGGGGATGTTGGAGACATCTAAGGATCCCAAGGATGCTCGAGTGATTTTTTATCAATTGACAGACCTGGCTCGACCAATTGCTGAAGAGCACCATCATCATCATGAGCACACCCTCTCGACTTATGAACAAGTTGCCGCTCAATTCTCGGCTGAGGAGCAAAAAATTATCCAGCGGTTTTTAACTGCTTTAGTAGGAGAAATCAAGTAATGAGATACATCACAGTAGAGGATTTGTCCTTCTATTATGACAAGGAACCTGTGCTTGAGCATATCAATTACAGTGTTGATAGTGGGGAATTTGTCACCCTTACTGGAGAAAATGGAGCAGCCAAGACAACGCTAATTAAGGCTAGTCTGGGTATTTTGCAACCAAGATTTGGCAAAGTTACCATTTCAAAGACCAACACTCGTGGGACAAAACTAAGAATCGCCTACCTTCCCCAGCAGATTGCAAGTTTTAATGCAGGCTTTCCGAGCACTGTTTATGAATTTGTAAAATCAGGTCGTTATCCAAGAAAAGGTTGGTTCCGTCGTCTAAATGCTCACGACGAGGAACATATCAAGGCTAGTTTAAACTCTGTTGGTATGTGGGAACATCGAGACAAAAGGATTGGTTCCCTTTCTGGCGGGCAAAAGCAAAGGGCTGTTATCGCACGTATGTTTGCTTCAGATCCTGATATCTTTATCTTGGATGAGCCGACGACAGGGATGGATGCGGGAACCAAGGATGAGTTTTACGAACTCATGCACCACAGTGCCCACCATCATGGCAAGGCTGTTTTGATGATTACTCACGATCCTGAAGAAGTCAAGGACTACGCAGATCGTAATATTCACCTGGTCCGAGACCAAGATTCCCCATGGCGTTGCTTCAATGTCCATGAAAGTGACCAGGAGGTGGAGCATGCTTAATCTATTGTCTTATGATTTTATGCAGCGGGCCTTTTTGGCTGTTATTGCCATGAGCCTCTTTTCACCAGTTCTGGGGACCTTCCTTATCTTGCGTCGTCAAAGTCTCATGAGTGATACTCTGAGTCACGTCTCGCTTTCAGGGGTTGCCTTTGGCTTGGTTTTAGGAATTTCTCCGACCATCTCAACCATTGTGATTGTCTTGATTGCAGCGGTCTTCCTTGAATACCTACGTACGGTTTATAAAAGCTTTATGGAGATTGGGACAGCCATTCTCATGTCTACAGGACTTGCAGTTTCACTTATTGTCATGAGTAAGGGTAAGAGCTCTAGCTCTATGAGTCTGGACCAATACCTTTTTGGTTCTATCGTGACCATTAGTCAAGAGCAGGTCATTGGGCTCTTTGTCATTGCAGCGGTTGTTTTAATCCTGACCTTCCTCTTTTTAAGACCCATGTACATCTTAACTTTTGACGAGGATACAGCTTTTGTCGATGGTCTTCCAGTGCGTACCATGTCTATTCTCTTTAACATGGTAACGGGTGTGGCTATTGCCCTCATGATCCCAGCTGCTGGAGCACTTTTGGTATCGACTATCATGGTCTTACCAGCAAGTATTGCTTTGCGTCTAGGTAAAAACTTTAGTTCTGTGATGATACTTGCTAGCGCCATTGGTTTTCTAGGCATGGTTGCGGGGCTTTATATTTCCTATTATGCAGAGACACCACCGAGTGCAAGTATCACTCTTATCTTTGTAGTTGTCTTCTTGTTAGTCAGCTTACTCAAACGTTTTATCAAATAGGAGAAGTAAATGAAAAAACTAAGCCTACTTTTGGCAAGTCTTGTGACGGTATTCTTAGTCGCTTGTTCCAATCAAAAACAAGCAGACGGGAAATTAAATATCGTTACAACTTTCTACCCTGTCTACGAATTTACCAAGCAAGTAGCAGGGGACACAGCCAATGTCGAACTCTTAATCGGGGCTGGAACAGAGCCACATGACTATGAACCATCACCTAAGGCGGTCGCTAAAATTCAAGATGCTGATGCCTTTGTTTATGAGAATGAAAATATGGAAACTTGGGTTCCCAAGCTTTTAGATTCACTAGATGCGAAAAAAGTAAAAACAATCAAGGCTACTGGAGATATGTTGCTTCTTCCAGGAAGTGAAGAAGAGGAAGACCATGACCATGGTGAAGAAGGTCATCATCACGAGTATGACCCTCATGTATGGTTGTCTCCTGCGCGTGCAATCAAACTTGTAGAACATATCCGTGATAGTCTTTCAGCTGACTATCCAGATAAGAAGGCGACTTTTGAACAAAATGCAGCAGCCTATATCGAAAAACTGCAAGCTTTGGACAAGGCCTATACTGAAGGACTTTCTAGTGCAAAACAAAAGAGTTTTGTGACTCAACACGCAGCCTTCCGTTATCTAGCCTTGGACTACGGACTCAATCAAGTCTCTATCTCAGGTCTTTCACCAGATGCGGAGCCTTCAGCAAGCCGTTTGGCAGAATTGACCGAGTACATCAAGAAAAATAAAATCTCTTATATCTACTTTGAAGAAAATGCTTCTCAAGCCCTAGCGAATACCCTCTCAAAAGAAACAGGAGTGAAGTTAGATGTTCTGAATCCTCTTGAAAGCTTGACCGAAGAGGACATGAAGGCTGGAGAAAACTATATCTCTGTCATGGAGAAAAACCTCAAGGCACTCAAGCAGACAACTGATCAGGCAGGAGCAGAGATTGAACCAGAAAAGGCAGAGGAAACTAAAACCGTTCAAAATGGCTACTTTGAGGATGCAGATGTTAAGGACCGTACCCTAAGTGATTATGCTGGCAACTGGCAGTCTGTTTATCCTTTCCTTGAAAATGGTACTCTAGACCAAGTCTTTGACTACAAGGCTAAGTTGACTGGTAAGATGACCAAGGATGAGTATAAGGCCTACTATCAAAAGGGTTACCAAACAGATGTAAGCAAGATTAATATTACAGATAATACTATGGAATTCATCCAAGGTGGCCAAAGTAAGAAATATACTTACAAGTATGTCGGCAAGAAAATCTTGACTTATAAGAAAGGGAATCGTGGAGTACGCTTCCTCTTTGAAGCGACTGATGCAGACGCCGGACAATTCAAGTATGTTCAGTTTAGCGACCATAATATTGCTCCAGTCAAGGCAGAGCATTTCCATATCTTCTTTGGAGGCACTAGCCAAGAAGCCCTCTTTGAAGAGATGGACAACTGGCCAACCTACTATCCAGATGGCTTATCAGGTCAAGAGATTGCTCAAGAAATGTTGGCTCATTAAATCCAAACAATCCTTCCTACATGGGGAGGATTTTTCTTGTTTTATCAGCGTTGAGCATCTGATTGACATTGGCTGATAAGGGAGTACATTCTATCAAGAGTCTCTTGGTCTTGAAGATAAATTCACGATTCCACATGCCAGTTGGATAGCATCAGGAACTTATCACCATCATCTAGCTGCAAATGAATGGGGTGGCAAAAACTTAGTTCGACGTAAGCATGGAATGGTGGGGCTAGCCTACTATGTGGTTGAAGTTGAGAATAAAGAGTTTTTGGTCAATTTGTTTACGCAAGCACAGGATTGGCAAGAGCAACTTCGATGGCTTTCCTCTTCTGAATTCTCAGTTACAGATAAAGACGGTATTGTTACGAGAGTCAGAGTGGAGAACTAGGAGGTTTTATCTTTAAGATAAGTGCTCTTTTTGACAAAGGTCTGTATTAGAGATATAATGTAGAAAAATCGTTTAAGGATAAAGATATGACAAAATCAAAGTACATTACACGTCTCAAACGCTCAGAGGGTCAATTGCGAGGTATTCAAAAAATGATGGAGGAAGAGCGTGATTGTGTCGATATCATTACTCAATTAACAGCAGTGCGATCCAGTGTTGATCGTATTATTGAACTGATGATAACGGAGAATTTAACATCTTGTATTAACGACCCTTTAGAGGATCCTCAAGCACAGAAGGAAAGATTGGAAAAGGCGGTTAAATACTTGATTAAACGCAAGTAATAAAAAACATACGTTTCTCTTAAATAGTGAACAAATGATTAAAAGAGCAGTTGGTTTTCTTGAAATTAGACCAATTGCTCTTTTTGAATTTTATTTATTAAATATCACCTGGCCAGGCATTCATGCCACCTTCTACATTGGTAACGGTGAGGCCTTGGGCGCTGAGAAATTGACAGGCAGAGGCAGAACGCACTCCTCCTTGACAGATGACATGGTATTCATGGTCAGGTTTGAGTTCTTTGTAGCCTTGCTCCAAGGTACTTAACGGAAGATTTTTGGCACCTGGTGCATGTCCTGCTTGGAATTCATGTACTTCACGGACATCGATAAGATCTAGATTTTCATTTTGATATTTTTCATAAAAGTCAGCCATGCTGATATTAGTTAGCATATTCTACTCCTTCTGGATTAGCCATTTTGTATAGTGAATAAGCGCCGTCAAGGTTTTGGACGGTAAATCCTGCTTGCTTGAGGATACGCTCTGCGATATAGCTGCGTAAACCACTGTGGCAGCTAACGATGTAGGCTTGGTTCTTGTCTAGTTCATCCAAGCGTTCCCGTAGTTCGTTTAGGGGGATGTGGATGGTGTCAACCTTAAGTCGACCACTTTGGAATTCGCTACTGGTCCGTACATCCAGGAATTTCTTGCCAGTAGCTATTTCATCTTCTAGCTGGTACCACTGTATATTGTCGCTGAGACCTTCGATAAGGTTCAAGGCTGCGTAACCCAGCATATTGACGGGATCCTTGGCAGATCCAAAAGGTGGCGCATAGGTAAACTCTAACTCTGGTAAGTCAAAGACGGTGAGATTTCCCTTGATAGCAGTTGCTAGGATATCGATTCGCTTGTCAACACCTTTCTTCCCAACTCCTTGGGCACCATAGATTTTTCCAGTGGTCGGGTCAAAGAGGAGCTTCAAGGTCATATCAGTAGCGCCTGGATAATAACCAGCGTGGTCTTTTCCGCTGACATGAAGCGCATTGTAAGGTAGTTGATTCATGCTAAGGATACGGTAGCTGAGAC
>CAJPKC010000069.1 GCA_905370255.1 Streptococcus oralis | reverse complement strand
GTCTTCGGTTGAGCTGCCGTGATATAAGCGATTGAAAGAGGGATCGTCTTTCAGCGATGCAATCATAGAGTCGCCGATTAAAAACTCTTTCTTGAGTTGCCCTTTGGTTTTACCAGCCTTTGAAATCAGCTTGTCACCCTTTTCTTTTAGAAATGCTTCGTGCGCTTCTTGACTCTCGAAGTAGCTGTGTACATAATTTCCTAAAAGCAAGGGTGTTTCATCTCGTGACTCGGTCCAAGTGCCACCCTCTACAGCAAGGGCGCGTGCTGGACATTTTAAGAATTGCTTCATTCGCGAGTACGATAGGTACTCTTTGTCTTGATAATAATTTTCTTGAGTTAACTCTTTCATCATTGCTCCTTAGGTGTGATTGTCCCACCCTCAAATAGTCCAAGTTCTTCATAAACACCATCTTCAATCTCAGAACCATTCTCAGACACTTCTGTTGGCTCTGTACGCTCTTTTTCTGGTTCGGTAATATTATCTGCTGGTGCACCCTCCAAAAAGCTCTCAAGTGATTCTGTGGCTTCTGGTGGGGTCACATCTTTTGCTCCATTTTGGACATTGCTGTCTACATTATCATCAATAATGGCCTGTTGCATTTCGATTGACAAAGGAGCATAGGTTGAAAGCAACTGCTTCAATACTGTCTTGCGTGCCATTGCGTCAAAGTCAGTCTGCCACGGGCTAGATTTACCACTAAAAGAACGGCTGTATTTCTTACCGTGTGCAAGAACGCGATCTTTGGTCCAGAATAAGGTTTTTTCAAATCCGTTCGAAAGTCGCATGAATGCAAAGTAACCAGCTACTTCTTCGTTTGCTTTTGGCAAGGCCTGCATGTCTACTTCCAGGTCTTCGGTGAGTGGGTTGTAACCTTTGAACTGGCTTGCGTAGATTTCCCCAGCATTAAGTTTGACAATTTGACCGCTACGCTGTGCGAGTTGGATCAAACCCTTGTAGCCCAACTGAAATTGTGCTTCTGATCCATACGGTACAATGTAAGCAAACCCGAGATTAGGATCAATAGGCAAGTCAAGCGTTGCTGCTTTCATTGCTGCATTCAGTACGCTTGTGTTTGAGGCCTTGGCAAGATGGCTGTTGTTGTTTACGATTGATAACAGGCTGGTAACAAACTGTGTTTCACGGCCGTTTACTACCGATTTCAGTTTTTCCAAAACCACTGGGCTGTTAAAAGCGTCCTTTGGTGCCATTAAATCAAAATTACTTCTACTCATTTTTCTTTTCTCCTTTTTAATCTTCTTCGTAGTGAATCCAGCGACCATTCACACAATACCAATCGTCTGGATCTCCGCGTTCTTCCTCAATTTCCGGCTGTAGATAGTCGCGATCATAATCAAATGGAGACATTCTCGCGCTCCTTCAATTTCTTGTAACTGTCCCAGCTCGTAGCTTTTAAGCTGTTCAGTAGTTTCTGCTCTGTCTTGATCTGCTTCTTGTACTGCAGCACCCACGCTGTGTACTCATCGTCATTCTCCGCGAAGTAATACCCGCGAGGAAGTGATCGGCTGGCCACGATAGGCACTGAGTAGTTAAGCCGTAGTTCTGCGATGCCACCTCGTACCTTTCGCACTGACAAGTTTGTCATTTTGGCAATGTCGCGTGTGGTCAGTACATTCGCCCGTCCTACTCTGATACAGGCTAGTATTAGTTGTAAGCGTTCGTTCATAGCTTACCCTCCTCTTGATACTTCATTAAAACTTCTTGATACTTTTTCAAAAGTTGGTTTTTTTGGTTCAGTTCCTTCCGCAATCTTCTGTTATCGTTCAAAGTTACTCGAAGTATATTATTTTTGCCTTCTAGGTCGATTTTTTGAAAACGTATCTCTTGTTTTAACGCTTTAATTTTTTTGCTACAAAACATCTAGTGCGCTCCAATCGTTGTCTGAGCGTGAGTGCTTGCGTGCATAAGCTAAATCAGCTTTAAATGCTTGATAGCCCTCGTTGAATTTCTCTTGTAGATCTTCCTCGTACTGTTGCATGATCGCTTCCTGTTTGGCCAGTCTAGCCTTTTTACGCTGTGCGCGTTTAAAATCCCAAACTGCCCCTGCGAAGCCGGCTGCAAAGAATAGTCCTGCAACTACCATAGTCCCTAATAATTCATCGTACATTTTAAATCTCCTTATTGATTCGTCTGATCGCGTTATAATAACCGCTATCTTTTGGTATCGTGTACCATGTTAAATCGTCTACCTGGCTACCGTCTGACATGATGTTAATAATGCGCGGTCGCCATTGATTTTTATTCCTCGTCATGTTATAATTCCTTTAGAAAAGTTTTATCTCTTGACCGCTTGGAGTTCCCTTCTCCAAGGGGTCTTTTTTATGCTCTACCAGCTAAACGGCAAGCGTACAGGTCCATGATTTTACCTCTGGCACTATCCGGATCACTAGCTAGTAGCTTGGTTTTCATTTCGTCTGAAAGCTCGTAGCAAGTAGCTTCGAAGCCCTCAATCATTTTGTCAATCAAAACGGCAATTTCCTCCTGTCTTCTGCGTTGTCCGGGTATTTAAAGTAAAGGTCCCGTCCACCTTTGGTTATGCGACTTACTAGACCAGTTTCAAAGAGTGACTTCATTTCTGATCCTACAAGGTTCGTCGTGATGATTGTTGCTTCTCGCTCGTCTAACAAGCTGTACAGAAAGTCTTGCTTCCATTGTGCGTTGTCAGATCGTCCGAGGTCGTCCAGGATCAGATAGTCAACTTTTTTGAGTAGCTCCAGCCATTCGTTGCTAGTCATTCCCTCTTTACGGTTGAAAGAATTTTGAATTTTGATAAATAAGGCTGGCAAGTTAACAAATAGTATGCTCTTTGGTAGTTTGTTTGCTTTCCAGTCAGCGTTTAGCTTACTTGCTATCGCCATCGCTAGATGTGACTTACCGCGTCCAGCCTTGCCCATTATCAGAGCGTTACCTTTGCCGTCGTGTAAGTAATGTGATACCAAGCGCAAAGCGTAATTCTTTGCTTCACGGTCAATTGGATTCGTAACCATAAAGTTTTTAAAATTCGCTTCTTTTAGTCCGCTAGGCACGATGCTGTTTTTATCCAGCACGTCGTAAGTCTTGCGCAAGATAGTAGCTGTGTGAGCTTGACCGATTTTCTGCTCTTCTTCACGCGCCATTTTCTCCCTTTGACATTCCGGACAAAAGGTTCTGTTCCGTTCATCCTGTAGCGGTACATCATCATTTAACGACCACTTAAAACATTGATGTATTTCACAAGTCTCTTGTTCGTTGATGTGATAGACAAGCGGTAGATCCATAGGCTATCCCTCCTCATCTTCTTCCCAGGGTAGCAAGTCCGTGTAAGGACTGAATACTGGGTTTTTGATAGGGTAAGGGCTGGCTTCTTTTTTGGTTTGTTTAACCAGCCTCTTACGGTCATGCTCCTCGACTTCTTCAAGTGAGGTAAAACCCTCTTTCTTCCAATTTTCTAAAATTGCTTTTAGATAGTTAAAACTGGTAGAGCCTGCATCTTCAGTCTTTTCTACCGCGTACTGGATCATAGGGATTGTAAAGTGATCTAATGCGATATAGTCCATTAGCATTTGAGTGTGACGTTCATTAATTTTGATGTTGCTGTCTTTGATAATCTTTGAAAAAGATTTTTGACCAGCGTCATCGTCTGTGTTGATGACTTTAGTATTGTTATATTTAGTCTTGATATATTTAGTATTGATTGCGTCTAAATTCTGGACTTCTAGGGGTCTATTTTCTAGACTCCCTGCGTCTAAATTCTGGACTTCTAGGGGTCTATTTTCTAGACTCCCGAAAATGTAAATCCGATTGGGTCTATTTAACCCTTGATATACTTCTTTAATCAGTCCACAATCATTTAACTCTTTCTTGGCATTTATAATAGTTTGACGGCTACAAGATAATGTTTCCATTAGTTCTTCTATTGTGAAATAGACGTAGACATCTCCATTCTTGTCATACCAATTGTTTCTGATAGAGTATGTTCTTCTGTCAAATACCAGCATATATACAATTTTGGCTCGTATACTCAAATGCTTGTATTCTTCTTCAAGCAACCATTTCGGAAATTGATAAAAAACGTTGTTTCTCACTTCATTTATCTTCACCCGCTACCCCTTTCACTTCTTTGTAAAACTTTTCGTCCGTTAAGAGTTTTATATCTCCATCTGATGCTCCGATTGTTCTTGCTAAGGTTTTAATGTTCAAAATCTTTCCATGTTCAAATATTCCGTTGAGAATAACATGAAGAAATAACGCTTGTGTGCTTAATGGTAGTTCTGTTACTTTATCCAACAAAGCATACTCTCTAGCTTCTTCAATATCACTAAATTTCAGTTGAAACATTATCTTTCTCCTTTCTATTCACTCCCGAAAGTTCACGCTTCATGAACTTTATATTTAAAAAAATAAGCTGGGATATCTTTAGGATCAAGACCAAGCACTTCAACCGCTTTTGAAATTTCGCTATCTTTCCAAGATACCTTGTTATTCAATTTAAGCGAGATACTGCGCTCTGATACGCCCATAGCTTCAGCAAATGCCAGTTGCGTTCCCATTTTCTCTGTGATCGCACCTAACAGCTTTGAGTAGTCATTGCTCATATTATAGCTCCTTTCTATGTTCACGATTCATGAACTTTGTTTATGGTTAAAGTATAACATGCACCGTGAACTTTGTCAACAGTTTTTTTCATAATTCTTGAACTTTTTTATTTTTATTTTTCAAATATTGTGATATACTATAGTAGAAATAAGGAGTTGATCAAAATGAGAAAGTACGAAACAGCGGATAGAATACGGCAATTAATGGAAGAAAAGAACTGGAAACAGGTAGATATCTTCAATAATTCAAAACCTTATCAAGAAAAATTAGGTGTCAAACTTGGCAAAAGTGCTATCTCGCAATATGTGAATGGTGTACAAGCACCCGACCAAAGACGGCTGGCTTTGCTTGCTCTAACTTTTAACGTGTCAGAAGCCTGGCTCATGGGGTATGATGTACCACGGGAACGGGAAGCAACCACTGAAACCGGCTACTCAGAAACAGACCTACGCAAGCTGGCAGAAA
Source organism: Streptococcus oralis (assembly GCA_905370255.1). The sequence continues at coordinate 1,411 of CAJPKC010000069.1, read as the reverse complement.
GTGCAAAGACTTTTGACGGCAAGCCATTGACAGAAAACGATATACAAGCGATTAAAAACATAATAGAAATTTACTTACAAGGCAGATTATGACTATAGAAGAAATTTGTGACAGCGAGGGAGTGACACTTGCTTACTTTGATAACGAATTATGGCCACGACCAGGAATGATAATCTCAGATATGAGGATTATCTTTGTAAATAAATCACTAACTAGAGAGGCCCAGAAAAGGGTCATATTGCACGAATTAGGCCACCTAGACCATACCGAGGCTAATTATATTATAAACCCGATAAAGTGCGAGAATGAGGCTAACAGGGCCATGATACACGCGCTACTGAGAGAGGAGCTGGAAAGAGTAGACAAGGAAGATTTTAACTATTTAAATTTTATGGAACGACACAAACTGAAATCAGTGACAGATGAACTAATGGTCATTGATGAATTTTACAGGCTAGTGGGATAGCCGGGAGGAAAATATGAAAAAGGTAACATTTGCAGCAGTAGCAATACTAACTCTATTTATCGCTGGGTGCAGTCAGCAAGAAGCAGATACGGACCAAAGTCAAGAACAAAGCGCGGAACAAGTCTCATCATCAAGTAAAGCATCGACTTCTTCAACTTCTTCTAGTGATGTTTTACAAGGACGTTCTGCTTATGATGTTTTTGTGGAAAATTTTAAAGCATGGGTACATGGAGTTGATCCTAAAGCGTCTGTTAATTCAACTGAGAAAGATATAGCAATCACTATTTCAGACGCCCTAACCGATGAACAGATTAAACAGGCTCAACCTATGGTTGACGGTATGCTTAAAATAAAACAGTCTGGAGAGAATGAGCTTAGACAGTATGACCCAAACTTTAAAGCTCCAAACCTTATCGTTTTAGATGCTAATGCGAAAGTCATTGCACAGGAGCAAAACGGTAAAATGGTTTTAGACAAATAAAAAAGCCCCACGCTCTCAAACTTTGGCGAGTCTGAGCGTGAGGCGGTCAGTTGTATAGCAAAACACCTAATTTTTAGATTGTTTTACTATACTCTATTTTACCACAGAATGGAGTAAAAAATGAAAAAAATTGATAGACCAACAAAAGAAATTATAGCACATCTGTACTATACCCAAGAGCTTACTCTTGAAGAATGTTGCCAAGAGCTTGGCATTAAGTCACCTATAACTCTTAGAAAATGGATGAAAGCTCTTGGGATTAAGACAAGAGATGTCAACAAGTTAAACTACTTAGAATATAAATTAGGACTAACCGAGAATGAACTAAAAGCAAAACTAGAAACCATGTACTATCAAGAAAATAAAAGTCTTAATAAGATAGCAACAGAATTTGGCGTTACACGTACTGTTATTTCTAGGAGATTTGAAAAATTAAGAATTAAGAAACTTGACCCTATGACTGC
>CAJPKC010000068.1 GCA_905370255.1 Streptococcus oralis | reverse complement strand
CCCACGATACCTGCTGTTAAAGCCATAATTTCTCATTCTCCGTTCACATTTCAATCTTCAATATTATAACACAAAAAGGGAAAACTTGCTAACCCTCTAACTCCTTGCATTAGTCGATAATTTTACTCATTTTTCTTTCAAAATCATAGCGACTCATCATGACAACATGATCACAATTACTGCATTTTATTTTGATATCTGCACCTAGACGTGTAATTTCCCAACGATTCGCTTTTTTGCCTGTAGATTTGATTGTACAAGCATGTGGTTTTTTCATTTCAACAAAATTTCCAACTTGATACATACTACTCTCCTTTTCATATTTCTGATTATATCATAAAAGAGGTGAGCTAGGCTCAACCTCTTTAACTTAATTTGTACGAACTGGTGTAATCAGCTGCATGAAATCTTCATCTGTATCAGCTGGTACCAAGGTAAATGGACGAACTGCTGAAATGAAGCTGATTGTTACCTTTTCACTATTCAAGGCTTTTAGTGCTTCAATCAAGTAAGTTGGGTTAAAGCTAATAGTTAAATCTTCACCAGATACAGCAATTGTATCGATTTCTTCGTTTACTTTACCAACTTCTGGAGAATTTACATGAGCTGTAACTACTCCTTGTTTGATTTCTAATTTTACAGTTCCATTTTGAGTAGCACTTGATAAAAGACGTGCACGCTCCATAGATTGACGTAGATTCACAACATCAAAAGTCACTATCGTATTAAAGTCTGTTGGAATTAAGCGATCTGTATCAGGATAATTACCTTCTAAGAGACGTGTATAGAAGCTAATATTTTCGCTTCTAAAGAGAATTTGGTTGTTTGCGAAGAAAATCTCTACTGTTTCGATATCGTCCGTAAAAACAGCTGAAAATTCGCGTAGAGAGCGACTTGGGATAACAACATCAAAATTATCACTATTTTTTTCAAGAGTTAATTTTTTCTGACTGAGACGATGTGAGTCTGTTGCAACTGTTTTTAATTCTTGATGATTACTCAAAACAAAGTGAACACCAGTCAAAATTGGACGACTTTCTTGTGTACTTGCAGCAAAAGCTGTTTCATTGATAATTTTCTTAAGAAGTTTTGTTTCAAGAACTAGAGGATTACTTGCTGCAATTTCCTGAATACGTGGATACTGTTCGCTGTCTTTTCCTTTCAGAGTAATTTCTGATTTTCCACTTGTTAGTACAATTTGATGTTGTTCAATTTCTTTAAAATCAAGAGTCACATCTGGAAGACTAGAAACAACATTGATAAAGAAAGAAGCTTCTAAAAGAATTGATCCTAAAGAGTTAATCAAAAGACCTGCATTTTCATCTTTTTGAGAAATGAAATTCTCAATTGAAATTTGACCATTTGATCCAATTAATGTAATTCCTTCGTTAGTCACATCAATTTTAATAGTTGATAAAACAGGAATAGCATTTTTTGAACTAATAGCACGTTTAGTAATATTTAATGATTGCAGGAATAAATTTTTATTAATAGAAAAATGAATCATGGAATCTCCTTTATTTATTTTTATTATTAGAAGGTTAATAGTAATAGTAGGCTGTGTGAAATCTGTGGAAAACCAAGTTTAGTTTAGAAAAATCAAGAAGTTATACTTGTTTAAAATTTGTTAATAAATCAGTAAAATTTTAAACACTTATCCACAAGTTATTTGATTTTCTTTTTGATGGTTTCGATTTCTATACGTAATTTATCATCAGTTTCAATCATAGATTTGATTTTTGCATGAGCATGAATGACGGTTGTATGATCTTTACCACCAAATTCTTTTCCGATTTTTGGAAGACTGTTATCAGTTAATTCTCTAGCTAGGTACATAGCAACTTGGCGAGCTAGAACAATATTCTGAACACGTCTAGTTCCCTTCATCTCCTTAACGCTCACATCATAAAATTTTCCGACTTCCTCTTGGATTTTTTCAATCGGAATGACGATCATGGTGCTGACGCTTTGTTTTCGAGCACGTATAGCCTCAGATGCAATATCCACAGTTATAGTGTTGATTTGTTTAACTTTAGCCATAAGACTAATATCTTTGAGGGCACCTTCTAATTCACGTACATTTGAATCAAACTGGCCAGCCAAATATTCGATTGTGTCAGGTTGAAAATGATAATCTAAATCCTCTGTTTTACTATTTAGGATAGCGATACGAGTTTCAAAATCAGGTGGAGTAATATCCGTTGTTAATCCCCATGAGAAGCGCGTGACAAGTCGTTCAGGTAGATTTTCTAGTTGTTCTGGCCTACGGTCACTCGTTAAAACGATCTGTTTATTATTACTGTGAAGTTTGTTAAATGTATTGAAAAATTCATCCTGAGTTTGTACTTTATTTCCACTAAGAGATTGAATGTCATCAATAAGAAGGAGATCTAGACTTCGATAGGTTTTTTTAAAATTATCCATATCATTGAGTCTTAAATGATCTAAAAATTCATTAATAAAACTTTCAGCAGGAATATATTTTACACGCGCATTAGGATTTTTTTTGAGAATTTCATTCCCCAAAGCATTGAGCAAGTGAGTTTTCCCTAGACCAGGTCCTCCATATATAAACAGAGGATTATAAGTTAGTCCAGGATCTTCCGAGACGGCTAAAGCAGCAGACTTAGCCCAAATATTTCCATCACCTTGGATAAAATTATCAAAAGTATAGATGTCTCTTAATCCTGTTTCTGAATAGGGTATAGATTTTTTAATTTCTTCCTGTTGATGATTACTGTTTTCAACATTGCTTGCTATATCGGAGGTATTAGAATCTTCTTTAGTCAATACATATTGAGCTTTTATTTCAGTGTCATAGATTTGAAAACCGACAGCTACAATAATATCATTGAGTTTTGTACTCCAAACCATTTCCATTTCAGATCTTGGCAAAAATATGGTAGCTACATTTCCCTCAACCTTTATTAATTCAGCAGGTGTTGCGTAGAAATCAAACATTGATCGTGTCAATCTCTCTTTAGCTAATTCTAAAATCTGATTCCAAAATTGTTTTTCTTTCAACAACAAACTCCTCCTTTTCTAAATGGTGTAATCTTAAACACTATTTTATCACATAGCAAGCAATTTTTCCACAACTTGTGAAAAACAATCCACAATGTTTAAAAGATTTATCCACAAGTTGTGGATAAAAGGTCTAGATTTTGATTTAATAGACTTTTTCTATACTAATCCAGTGGATAAGTATGTGAGTTTAGAAAAATAAAATAACAGCCTTATTTCAGGCTGTTAATAAAACGTTGGTATTCTTCTTGATTATGAAAAGAGATAGTTATTTTTCCTGCCTCTTTTTTTTGAAGGACGATTTGGACATCTAATCCCAACAATTTTTTCAAATTTTCTTCTTCTTCTTTGATAAAGTGATCTTTTTCTTTGCTTTTCTTCTTATTTTTTTCTTCTTTAAGTAGATGTTCCACCTGCCGAACTGATAAATCCTCTTTCTGAATGCGATTGAGTAAATTTTTTTGTTCTTTCAAAGGTAGTTGGATTAGAAGTCTAGCATGTGCTTGAGACAATTTTCCAGTTTCTACTTCTGTTAAAATAAAATCGGGAAGTGTTAGTAAGCGAACAAGATTGGTAATATAGGGACGTGATTTCCCCATTTTGTCAGCAATTTCTGCATGAGTATACCCTTTATCAATTAAAGATTGATAAGCTTTTGCTTCCTCAATCGGATTTAAGTCTTCCCGCTGCAAATTTTCAATGATTGAGTGAATCATCATATCTTGATCAGAAAGTTTTTTGATGATTACAGGTACCTCTGAAAGTCCAGCTGCTATGGATGCACGATACCGTCTTTCTCCAGCTAGAATTTCGTATCCAATAACTGGAGATTGACGGACGATAATGGGTTGAATTAATCCATTTTCTTTGATAGATTGAGCAAGTTCTTTTATTTTTTCTTCTGAAAATTCTTTACGTGGTTGATAGGGATTTTTTTGAATATCACTGATACGAATGAGTTTAAATTTTTCCATGTTTCTACAGTATCACAACTTTGATATTCTGTAAAGTAAGTTTACAAATCTGTAAACTATTGATTTAAATCACTAGTACTCTTGTCCAACTTGATTTTAGTTGTTTCTTCTTTACCATTACGGTAATAAGTTACAGTCATTTCATCTCCAATAGAGTGACTATATAGAGCATTTTGCAATTCAGTTGTAGATGAAATCTTGGTATCATCTACTTTTGTGATGACATCATATTGTTGTAAATGTCCATTTGCAGGCATATTTTTTTGAACAGAACGAACAGCTACACCAGAAGTAACATTTCCAGGAAGTTTTAGTTTTTGAAGATCAGTTGTATTAAGATTTGATAAGTTAACCATGTGGATTCCAAGAGCAGGTCGAGTTACTTTTCCATCTTTTTCTAATTGTTTAATAATGTTGATTACGTCGTTTGCAGGAATTGCAAAACCAAGACCTTCGACAGATGTTCCACCATTAGAGGCAATCTTACTTGATGTAATACCGATAACTTGGCCTTGGATATTAATCAAAGGACCACCTGAGTTACCAGGGTTAATAGCTGTATCTGTTTGGATAGCATTGGTTGAGATAGCTTGTCCGTCTTCAGATTTTAGAGAGACATTTCTATTTAAACTTGATACAATCCCTTGAGTCACAGTGTTAGCATATTCAGAACCTAGAGGACTTCCGATTGCAATAGCTGTTTCTCCAACTGTTAATTGACTAGAATCACCAAATTCAGCTACTGTAGTGACCTTATCTGCAGCAATTTTTACAACGGCAATATCTGAATAAGTATCAGAACCCACAATTTCACCAGGGACTTTTGTGCCATCTGCTAAACGAATATCAACTTTTTTAGCACCATTAATAACGTGAGTATTGGTTACAAGGTAAGCAGTATCCCCTTCCTTTTTATAAATGACACCAGAACCTTCGCTGTATACTTGTTCAGAATTGGTATCTGTATCAGTTTCATCAGATCCGAGTAAACTATTTTGAGAGTTTGATGAGTAAGTAATGACAGATACAACAGCATCTTTAACTTTATCTACAGCCTGTGTGGTAGAATTTTCATTTTTCGAAGCAGTCTGAGTGACCGCTGCACTATTTTGTTCTCCACTTCCTTGCTTTTGGTTGAATTGAAGAACAGCCAAACTTCCTAATAGACCACTAAAAAAGCTAATAAGAATAACTAGTAAAAGTTGTCCAATTGTTTTTGAAAACTTGTTTAAGTTTTTCATAGAATCCTCCATATTTGATTAATTAGTGAAAGTATAAGATTATTAACTTAATTCTAACTTAAAAAACTTAAGTTTTCAACAATCTGTGGATAATTGTTGAAAATTTGTGAATTTATTGTGTTTTTTCACCTTTTTCATTGGTGAATAAGATGTGAATAAAACACGATTATGATAAAATAGAAGCATGAAAATAAAAATTGTAACAGTTGGAAAACTAAAAGAAAAGTATCTCAAAGATGGAATTGCAGAATATTCTAAAAGAATATCACGATTTGCTGCTGTAGAAATGATTGAATTAGCTGATGAAAAGACACCAGATCGTGCCAGCGATTCAGAAAATGAAAAAATCTTGAATTTAGAAGGAAATCGAATTCTTTCCAAAATTGGGGATAGAGAATTTGTTGTTGTTTTGGCTATTGAAGGGAAGACATTATCTTCTGAAGAATTTAGTAGCCAATTAGAACAAGCTTCTATAAATGGTTATTCAACCTTAACCTTTGTTATCGGTGGAAGTTTAGGATTATCCAATGAAGTGAAAAAACGAGCTAACCTATCAGTAAGTTTTGGCCGTTTAACTCTTCCACATCAATTAATGCGTCTAGTTCTTGTAGAACAGATATACCGAGCCTTTACCATCCAACAAGGTTCTCCCTATCATAAATAGGATTGACTATTCTCGATTATTTTGATAAGATAAACTAGTTAGGTCTCATAGCTCAGCTGGATAGAGCATTCGCCTTCTAAGCGAACGGTCGCAGGTTCGAATCCTGCTGGGATCATATACTAGATTTAACGCTGGGGTAACCCAGCGTTTTTTGTAAAAAAATGACAGTTCAGGTACAAAAATGTACAGTTGAGAATGATTGTTTATAATATAAATCACATTTTGTATAATAGATTTGTAAGTTCATTTATAAGAAAAAAGAGAAAACATTATAGGGAGATATAATGGATTTATTGAAAATACTCATAGTTATTCTTCATATTCTTATTCTAACAAATAGCTATGAACTCATTTGTAAGGCAACAAAAAAAGAAAGATATCTGTTTATTTCTTGGGTATTTATATTACAGTCTATTGTTGAAATTTTATTCTATTTAACTTCTTTACATGGATTAGGAATGGAAAAAATTTCATTTACCTGTATTATCTTTGCTTATTTAATAGGATTTAAAAAATATAATAAGTTCAAAGCTATTTTTATTAGTTTATTATTGTCTTTATTATATCAAAGTACTCATACATTTATAGCAGTAATCATAT
>CAJPKC010000067.1 GCA_905370255.1 Streptococcus oralis | reverse complement strand
ATTCAACACCGTCGATAGAGCCAACGAAGTCGATAACAACAGTGTCGCCTTCTTCAGCAGCACCATCTTTGATAACCAATTCTGCCAAGTTGTTGCGTTCACGTTCGATACGTGCATCTACATCAGCGTCAGTTACTTCTTTATCTACATCAACTGATACTTCAAGGTTTTTGTATTCACCCAATTTAACTTCAGGTTTTGTAACAACTTCTGCAGTGATAACCCAGTCTTGACCTTTTTCCATAGAAGTTACGTCAATTTTTGGTTGAGCAACTACTTCAAGACCAGCTTCTTTAACAGCTGCTTCATAAGCATCTGGCAAAAGAGCGTTCATTGCATCTTGGTAAAGTGCTTCTTCACCAAATTTTTGGTCGAAGATAGGACGTGGAAGGTGACCTTTACGGAAACCTGGAACGTTAAGAGTTTTCTTTACTGAGTTAAATACACGGTCCAATTCTGGTTTGATTTGGTCTTGAGAGATAGTGAAAGTCAAGACACCACGGTTTGTTTCTTTGTTTTCAAATGATACAGACATTCTGTCATTTCTCCTTAAAATTTTTAATACAGTCCATTATACCATATAGTAGCGAATTTTTTCAAGTAATGGATGCGCTTTTCCTCCATGCTTAAGTTGCTTTCAAACTTCTCTAAAATTCGTCAGGGCCTACCAAGTGGTGCTGAAAGGCATAAACAGCCACCTGGGTACGGTCACTAACCTGAAGTTTAGCAAGTATGTTTGAAACATGAGTTTTAACAGTCTTGAGGGAGATAAACAATTCATCAGCTATACGCTGATTTTCATAGCCCTTAGCGATTAGTTGAAGGACATCTCGTTCACGAGCTGTCAGATCTTCATGTAGTTCAACATGATTACGGTTGTATTCTACCTTCTTGCTCACCTCTTGTTCAATAGCGAACTCACCGGCTGCTACCTTACGAACAGCGTGCAGCAACTCATCTGCGCTCGAAGTCTTGAGCATATAACCCCTAGCTCCAGCATTCAAGACCGGCATAATTTTTTCATTGTCTAGGTAAGAAGTCACGATCAAGATTTTAGCCTCTGGCCATTCTTTGAGAATAGCTAGTGTTGCATCAATCCCGTTGACTTCAGGCATGACAATATCCATGACAATCACATCTGGACGAAGCTCCAAGGCCATGGAAATCCCTTCGGCTCCATTAGTTGCTTCTCCAACAACCTCTACATCATCTTGTAGTTCAAAATAACTTTTTAAACCAAGACGCACCATTTGGTGGTCATCTACTAATAATAGTTTCATTTTATTTCCTTTTGTTAGTCAATCAAGCAAGGGGATCCGAATATCCACTGCCAAACCCTGCTTGGGTGCTGTTAATAGTTGTACGGTACCAGCCATATCTTCCACTCGTTCTTTGATATTGCGTAGTCCATAGCTCAAATCATCTACGTCAGCCGGCTCGAAACCTCTGCCATTGTCCACTACTTTCAACTGTAATTCTGTTTCCGTCTGATAAAGATAAACATCCAGACAAGAAGCTTGAGCATGACGGAGAGTATTACTAATCAATTCTTGCACGATACGAAAGACATGCTCCTCAATCTTTTTAGGCAATTCGTCTACCTGATATTTAAAACTGACTTTGAGTTCACTTTTTTCTTCCAATTCTTTGAGAAGCAACTGAATTCCCTCAACCAAACTCTTTTGTTCCAGTTCAATAGGACGCAAATGCAAGAGTAGAATACGCAAATCTCTTTGGGCTGTCTCCAAAATAGCTGTTACACTCTGGAGTTGTGTCTGCATCTTCTCTTTGTCTAATCTGGAAGCTTGTTGACTGAGTCCTGATAAAATCATATGGGCAGCAAAAATTTCTTGGCTAACCGTATCATGCAAGTCACGCGCGATTCGCTTGCGCTCCTTTTCAATAATCACTTCTTCCTTGATTAAGGCTTGATTGTCCGCTTTTTGAATGGCTTCTGTCAATAAACCAAGCTTGCCTGACAAGTTTCTAAAACTTGCGTCTAAATCAGCATCTCCAAGGCTTTTAATATCTTTACCAGTTAGCAGACGTTTAAGATTTGCTTGGATTCTTCTTCTTGAAATTTCATCAACCATTGTCCAAAACAAGACCAATAAAAAGGCTAGAGCAAGACTAAACATCAAAGCTAGAAATAGGACTTTTTCTGTCTTTTCAAAATCTTGGAAAAGAGAAGTCCATTCCAAATCTAAGACCTTAAAAATGCTTCGAAATAGAAAAGCAACAAAGAGAAATGAGGTGAGACCAATTAAAATATAGGGTTGCTTTTTCATCCTCTCACCACCTCAACATCTCCAACCATAGTTGTCAAAAGAATCTTAACACTCTTTGGACTCTTGAGATAATCTCTGGTTTCTTGATGAAATTGCTCATTACGTAAAGAACGTTTAGGCTGGTCAAAAAAGGTTAAATCTCCGTACAGAGAATTGACGCATAGACTGACTTCAACATCCACTGGTACGATAATTCTAGTCGTACCAACCAGTTTTCTCAAGATGATGACATTATCATGATTGCTCAAAATCACGTGCTCTAGATGAATGGTATCCTTCCCCATAAGGCGAAAGAGATTGATATCATCAAAACGACAAGTCTGATAACTTGAAAAATGGTGGAGATTTCCAAACCAGCGATTTTTCTCCCTCTTTACCGTCACAACTTCTTCAAAAACCAGATTGGTATCTTCTCTTTCCTGGTTCATCATAGGGTAAAGCAGGAACAGGCTGTATATCAAGGCAACAAAGATGGCTAAAATGACAAAGGGATTGAGCATGATGATAAAGAAAAATAGGATGCTCACTGCCACTAAAATGAAGTTATTCCCCTGTCTTCCAGTATAGTATCGAATCAGCAGTAAAAACAAGAGCAATATCAGTAGAAAACGGGAAAAATGCTCTGATACCATCATAATCAGAGCTCCTGTCAATAAACAAGCTTCAATAAATAGAAAAATTTGAAATTTTCGCATGTATCCGTCCTCTCTATTTTATTGTATCACAAAACCAAAATGTCACATCAGTCTGAGGAATGATAAAAAGACCGGGACCAAAATCCCGACCTCCTTATAGTTGATCTTTTGCTTCTTTTAATTTTCCATACAGGAGATAGTCGACCTCTTGTAAATCCTCAATTTTTGCACAATTAAGGGCACACATAATCAAGCGTAGGTCTTCCTTCCAACTCTCAACAATGGAAACAACGACATCCACTGGGTAGTTTTCAACCAACTCTAACATGGTGCGTGAAAGTCCAACAGCCTTGGCTCCAAAGACCAAGCATTTGATGATGTCTAGTGGATTGCGCACCCCTCCGCTAACCAAAAGCTCCATCTTGTCTTTCCAGTCTTGGGCATTTAGAAGGGCTTGCATGGTCGATTGCCCCCAATCATTGAGGTAGTCCCGTTGACCGCTACGACGATTTTCGATATAGGCAAAGCTAGTTCCCCCACGACCAGACAAATCAACCGTACGTATGCCTATCTCATATGCCTTAGCAATGGTCTTCACATCCATGCCAAAGCCGACTTCTTTTAAGACAAGGGGAACAGAGATTTGCTCAGCATAATCTTTCAGATTATTTTGCCACAATCTAAATTGACGCTCACCTTCGGGCATGAGCAGTTCCTGCATAACATTAACATGAACTTGCAAGAGGAGGGGATTCATTTCTTTTACCGTTTGTATCCCCAATTCAACAGGCTTGTCTAAGCCAATATTGGTTCCAAAGAGGAGGTCAGGATGATTTGACTTGACAGAGAAAGAGTCATCCGCTGGATCCTTAAGTGCCGCACTGTAAGAACCCGTCACAAATAAAATTCCACAGGCCTCTGCCACCTGGGCCAATTTTTGATTGATTTCTCTGCCCCGATCACTCCCACCTGTCATGGCGTTAATATAAAAAGGAAAGTCCCATTTTCGCCCTGCAAATTCTGTCGAAAGATCAATCTCATCTAAGTCATATAAGGGTAGTGAGGAGTGGATTAACTCCACCTCATCAAAACTATTATAAGAACTTTTTTGTTCAAGGGCATAGCGGATGTGCTCATCCTTCCGATTCGTCGTCATGTCCTATCCTTTCTTGATATAAGAGCTCAATCCCTAGATTAGCCCAGCGTTTTTTCAGTAATGTGGTCGAATCTTGGTCAAAACTGAGAGCAATCCCACAGTCTCCACCACCAGCACCACTACTTTTAGCAACAGCTTTTAAGTTTCTGCTGGCATCTTTTAATTGTCTGAGCGAAGGTGTGTAAATATCTGAACTCAAGCCTTCTAAAAGTTGGCTGGCTTGTTCTTGTAGCTCCATTATCTTTTCTTCTTGGCCTTCATGCAAAGCCTTTACCAAGTTAGTTACTGTTTCTTTTGAAGCCTGCAAAAAGCTAGCATTCATATTCTTCTTGATTTGCTTAACCATGTGACTAGACACCGCTACTTCCTTGGTCCAACCCACCAGAAAATCAAATTTCAAGGTCGGTTCAACACTCCTAATAGAAAAGCCCCAATCACGTGCTAATACAGTTGGCAAGTCTTCTTTTTCTAGCCATTCTGCCACTTTCTCACGGTCAAAAGACTGATAGAGGACCAGGTCTTCTGAAACGATACAGGCAATGTCCCCCATGGAACCATTATCTCCACGTTTGAGAAGAACTGCACTAGCCAGTTTAAACAAGAGTTCTCTTTCAGCGGCTCTTTCATAGAAAGCAAGCATGGCCTTGATAACCAATACAACGACGCTACCACTAGAACCCAGACCAAACTTCTTGCCCTCACGCTCCATTTTCCCACGAATGTCTATGGAAAAAGGTTGCAAGTCAACTCCTTGGGAAGTCAGATATTCCTCCACCAAGGCAACTGTTTCTTGAATCAAGGCATAAGAAGAATCTGGGCGCATATCTACACTATAAGTAAACATATCTGAGTAGAGTCGATAATTATTAGACGCTTTAATCTCAGCCGTCATATAGATGGGAATAGCCTTTATTAGCGCTAACTGTCCTGGTTCTAAAATGGCATACTCCCCAGCCCAATAGAGCTTCCCACAAGTTTTAACAATCGTCATCTTGGCTCAAATCCTTTGTTTTTGAAACGATTAAGCGATAGCGTTGACCTAAAAGTTCTGATAAATGTTCCAAGTCCTCTTCCAAGCAAAGAACCTTGACATTAGGGCCCGCATCCATGGTAAAGTAGCAAGATTCTCCTTGTTCTCTAAGCTGACGAACAAAATCCATAGCCTCATAACTAGCATCTGTCAGATAAGAGAAGGATGGAGTTGCAGTTTTTGTTGTAGCATGCATAGCCAAGGCGTTCTTCTCTGTTAATTCTCCAACTTTCTTAAAGTCATTTTCCTTGAGGTAGACTAACATATCCTTGTAATCTTGTTCAGATTGACGAATCCACTCATCAAAAGTCGTTGAAGTTTCCACACAGAGTTTCATGCCATCCCGACTAGAGATTGGTTTTTTCTGGTCTTCCAAGACCAACATAATCATAGCTAGTTTCAAGTCAGTTTCGACAGGATAGATTTCTCCACTATCCTTGTCCCAGGCTGCCAAGGGGCCATAAAAACTACGAGATGAAGAACCCGATGCAAACTTAGCTTCCAAGGCCAATTCTCTGCGATTCAGCCCAAGTTGGAAATAGGCGTTGCAGGCTTTTACCAAGGCAGATAAGCCACTGGAACTTGAAGAAAGGCCTGCTGCTGTTGGCATATTGTTCTTGGTATCGATACGAACAAAACCTGCTCCTTCAGGACGGTAGCGGTCAATGATTTTACTCATCTTGGCATGCTCAGCTTCGTTTTGCAACTGACCATTGATGTAAAAGGCATCAGAGGTTGTATCTGCTGGTAAAGGAGAAAGTGTCGTCTCCGTATACATATTTTCTAAAGTCAGAGAGATACTGCTAGTCGCAGGAACCATCTCTTTTTCTGCTTTCTTTCCCCAATATTTAATAATAGCAATATTGGCATAGGAACGTACTGTTACAGGCTTTCGATCCATGTCTGAACAGCTCCTTTCTCTTCTAATCTTTCAGCTAAATCTTGAGCTTGGTGATAGTCGGCTACTAAGGCTATAATACAGCCACCTAAACCACCACCACTCATCTTAGCACCTAAAGCCCCATGTTCGAGAGCAGTTTCAACCAAGGCATCAGCCTCAAGGCTACTAACTCCTATTTCTTTTAGATTTCCATGTGCTTTGATTAAAATCTCTCCCAGCTTCACGGCATCTTTTGCCTTTATTGCTTCTTCTGCTTGCTGGGTCAACTCTCCAAGTGCATACAAGAAAGGTAAAGCTTCCTTACCCTTGCTCTCTACAACTTGAATAGCTTCACGAGTGTGTCCATAGACTCCTGTATCTGCAATGACCAGATAAGCCGACAAGTCCATGGCTAGTTCTTCAAAACCAACATTCTTGATAAAACGAATAGGCTGGTCACTAAGACAGGTCTTGGCATCCAATCCGCTAGGATTCATATGGGCAATCATCTCAGCGCGATTAACCAAAATTTCTAAAACATCATGTGGAAG
>CAJPKC010000066.1 GCA_905370255.1 Streptococcus oralis | reverse complement strand
AAATTTTGCATATACTTTAGAGTTAGCTCCATCTTTAGCCGTTTTCTTGGCTACGATATTGGCCCATTTACGTCCCATTAGGAATCTCCTTTTTTCACATTTTAATCTTTCTTATTATAACACAAGTCTAGTCGATTTTCACTAGAGGAAATGGATTTTTCTTTTATAAATGAAGCTAGGATTGTCCGCCGACAGCCAAGATTTTCTTGCCTTCTTTTATCCAAGGGTGCTGAGAGAGTGAGATATAAAGCTGTACAGTCATAACAAGCCAAAGTAGCGGTTCACATAGAATCACACCTGTATAACCTGCCCAAGGAATAATCCAAGCGACGAAAACAATTTTCCCGATAAACTCGATAAAACTAGATATGAGGGGTAAGAGTTTTTGACCGAGTCCCTGCAAACTATTTCTATAAATCAATAAAAGACTCAAAAACGGATAGAAAACAGAACTAATACGTAGGTACAAGGTCCCATTTTCAATCAAGTAACCATCTGTTGAACTCGCTAAGAAAGAAACTAGGCTAGGACTTGCAAAAAATAGGAACACACAAGCAAAGGTTGCCCAAGCCATACTCAAATAGCTCCCTAAACGAAGACCTTGGACGATACGATCTGGACGTTTTGCACCAAAGTTTTGAGAGATAAAAGTCGTCATAGAAGCCGAAATTGCCGTCATTGGCAATAGGGCAAAGGCCATGATTCTACGTGCTGCCGTTTGAGCACTGATAATAACTGCTCCAAAGCCATTAACAGAGGATTGCAAGATGACACTTCCGATAGAGACGATTGACCCCATCAAGCCCATAGCTAACCCTTGCTCCAAAAGGTCAACATAGAGATCCTTATTCCATTTGAAATGTTTGAGACCTGGAAGAAGCTCCGGAACACTCTTTCGAATATAGAAATAGCAGAGAATAGCGGACAAACCTTGCGAGATGATGGTTGCGAGACCTGCAGACTGAACCCCCAACTGCAATTGTGTAATAAAATACAAATCCAGAATGACATTTATAATGGCTGAAAAGATAAGAAAAGCAAGCGCCGCAAGGCTATCACCTATTGAGCGCAGCAATCCTGCAAAGAGATTGTAAGCAAAGCTAACTCCCACACAGCTAACAATCATAGAAATATATTCATAAGATTGGGGGAGAATTTCTGCAGGTGTTTCTAGGTACTGCAAAAGTGGATAAAGACCAAAGAATCCCATCAGCATGACAAGACCACTCAGGATGGCACCCAAAATCCAAGTCGCCGCGACAGCTTCCTTAATCTTAGCGAAATTACGAGCACCGTAAAGACGAGCGATAACAACTCCCATCCCATTTCCAACTCCGAGGGCAAAACCGATAATTAAATCAAAAATGGCTGTCGTAGCTCCGACTGCCGCCAAGGAATTTTGTCCCAAAAAACGCCCCACAATCAAAATATCAGCTGTATTGTATAGTTGCTGAAAGATATTGGATAGTAAAATTGGTAAAGCAAAACTAATCAGTGAAGGAAGGATAGGACCATGAATCAAGTCCACCGTTGATTTTTTATTCATAAGGGTATTATATCAGCTTTCTAGTAGAGGAACAAGGGAGCTTCATTAAGAAAGCGTTGCCTATATACAAACAATCTGGTATAATCGTGACAGAAAAGGAGGGTAGGTATGACCTTAACCAGCCAGTTAATTACAGATGTATTCCCAGACCTTGAAAAAGTTGAACAATTAAACAAGGAAGCCTTCCCTGAAGAAGAACGCGTCTCCTTGGAAGAATTTTTAAGTTACCAGGATAGAGATGACGCCCACTTTTTCGCTTTTTATAACGAAGAAGAATTTGTCGGCTTTGCTTTTGCCATTTCTAATCAAAAAGCTTTCTACATTAGCTTCTTTGCTATCATGCCCCATCTCCGTAGCCATGGATACGGGAGAGAAATCATTGAAAAACTCATTGATTTTTACCAGCGTACCATGATTCTTGAAGTGGAGCGATTAGACGAAGACTGTGACAATCTCGAACAAAGAAAATCCCGCATGGACTTTTACTTACAAAATGGCTTTAAAACTGCCAACGCCTTCTTGGAATACGAGGGAATGAGTTTCGAAATTCTCTATCGTGGCGACCACTTTGATGAAGAGGCCTATCGGAACATCTTTCAAAAATTGCAAGAAGAGAACTACTTCGACTTTCGTATCGAATACCGACGCTTTAGTGACCACTAGTCATCATGAAACAAAAAGTAGCAGTTTTACTGCTACTTTTCTTTTTATTCTTCAATTTCGATTTCAAGAGCGTCGCCCAAATCAAGTGTTACTTCTTGGTTAGAATCTGCATCAGCTGCTACACTTGCTTTAGAACCTTCTTCCTCTTCAATTAAACCATATTGAACACGAACTTGGTGGTCAATTTCATCAAAGATTTCTGGATGGTCTGCCAAGTATTTCTTAGCATTCTCAGAACCTTGTCCGATTTTTTCACCCTTGTATGAGTACCAAGCACCTGCTTTTTGGATGATATCCAAATCACTAGCAATCTTCAAGAGTTCACCAGTTCTAGAAATCCCTTCACCATACATGATTTCAACAAGGGCTTCTTTGAACGGTGGAGCCACCTTGTTTTTCACAACTTTAATCTTAGTTTCTTTACCAACATTCGTATCTTTTTGATCACCAGTTCCCTTGATTTGTGTACTTCCACGCACATCCAAACGGACTGAAGCATAGAATTTAAGGGCGCGTCCACCAGGAGTTGTTTCTGGATTTCCAAACATAACCCCTACTTTTTCACGCAACTGGTTGATGAAGATAGCAATTGTCTTTGTCTTGTTGATAGAAGCACCGAGTTTACGCATAGCTTGGCTCATCATACGAGCTTGAAGACCAACGTGGCTATCTCCGATATCTCCATCGATTTCCGCACGAGGTACAAGAGCTGCGACTGAGTCAATAACCACAAGGTCAACCGCACCTGAGTCAATCAATTTCCCTGCAATCTCAAGACCTTGCTCTCCTGAGTCTGGTTGTGACAAGAGCAATTCGTCAATGTTAACCCCAAGAGCTGCTGCATAGGCTGGGTCAAGAGCGTGTTCCGCATCGATAAAGGCTGCAATTCCACCTTCTTTTTGTGCTTGCGCTACAGCGTGAAGGGCTACTGTTGTCTTACCTGATGATTCTGGTCCATAGATTTCAATGATACGTCCCTTTGGATAACCACCTGAACCAAGGGCAATATCAAGAGCCAATGAACCTGAACTCATCACTTGTACTTTTTGCTCCGCGCGTTCACCCAAGCGCATGATTGAACCCTTGCCGAAGTCTTTTTCAATCAATTTAAGCGCATCATTCAAAGCTTTTTCACGATCAGCTCCAAATTTTTTCCCAATTTCATCTAATTTTTTTGTTGGTTTTTTCGCCATTTTGTTCTCCTATATTTTAATGATTCTAAGAACCTTCTTCTATTATATCAAAAGTCAGTCACTTAATAAAGCTTTGCGAACTAAGTTAAAAGCATGCATGACTGCAATTTTACGAACATCTGCTCGACTTCTTCCAGCTATATTGACCTGAACAACTTCTGTGCCTGATGCTTGAGACAAACCGATAAAAACTGTACCTGCTGGATGGCCTTCTAAACTATCCGGACCAGCCACTCCTGTCAAGCTAACTCCAAAGTCTGATTGAGTTTTAAGCCGTGCCTGATCTGCCATTTTTTCCGCCGTAAAGGCTGAAACAACTCCATGTTTTTCCAACTCTACTTGTGGAATATCTAACATCTTAGCCTTTTCTTCCAGACTATAAGTGACAAAACCACCTTTAAAGATAGCTGACACTCCCGAAAAGTCTGCCAAAGTTGCTTGAAAAAGCCCTGCTGTCAAACTTTCCGCAGCCGTTATGGTTTTATGCTGCTTTTTCAACTCCTCAACAACTACACTAGCTAGACTCGCTTCCTCACCATAACCATAGCAGATATCCTTTAAAGCAACACCTTCAAAAGTCTGGCGGGCAAGAATTTGAACCTCAAGACAATCCAAAGATTTTCTTGCTTCTTCTTGACTAGTAGCCTTGGTAGACAAACGCAGAGTCACTTCTCCCGTTTTTGCATAAGGGGCCAAGGTTGGATCTGTCTGCTCTTCAATCAAATCCGACAGAATCGTTACTAGCTGGCTCTCGCCAATGCCAAAGAAACGTAGCACACGTGAGTACAACTTAGCTCCAGTTGTCAATCTTGGCAACAGTTCATTTAAAACCATGGGTTTCAGTTCACTTGGCGGACCTGGTAGGACGACATAGGTCACGCCAGCCACCTCAATCATGCCTCCGACTGCTAGTCCTGTTTCATTAGGTAGCGGGATTGAACCCTCAACGATTTGAGCTTGGCGTTCATTATTTGGAGTTCGGGCATAGTCCGGTCGATGAGCAAAAAAGTCATCTAGTTTAGCCTGCGCTTGAGCATCAAAAGTTAAATCACGCCCTAGAAAATGGGCCAAGGTTTGTTTGGTCAAATCATCCTCTGTCGGTCCCAATCCTCCTGTTAGGATAACCATATTGCTACGATTCTTAGCAATCTCCAACAAGGATAAGAGACGAGCCTCATTATCACCTACAGCCGTTTGGAAGTAGACATCAACACCGATTTCAGCCAACTTTTCAGATAAAAACTGAGCATTGGTATTGACAATTTGACCTGTTAGAATCTCTGTTCCAACAGCTATGATTTCCGCTTTCATTTTTTCCTCCTACCTATCTATTCGGATTTCTTTGAAAAAATCGCAGGAAAATTCCTACGATTTTAGTATTCATTTCTTATTGTTCTGGTTGTATTTGTTGCTCTTGATTTACAACGGAACCAGCCGTTTGTGGCAAATGACCATAAATATTTTCATACAAGACTACATTTGTCTCCAATTCGGTAACTTCTGGTTTGCCCAATGAACGACGTAAGAGATTTTGCATTTCTAACATATGCTCAGATGTCACGATTTGGTAAGATGTCCCATCAATCATTGCATCCTCTCCACGCAATTGCTGAGACTCAATATTCTTAAAGGAATCTTGGTAGCCCATCAACTGAGGAATCGTTGTTGTCGTAATCTCGATATTTGTCTGCATGTTATCGCTAAGAGCCTTCAAAATTTCTTGATAGTGGCTGACACTATTCAAACTAAGAATTTTTTCAACAATCTTTTGGATGACTTCGCGCTGACGTTTCTGACGACCGTAGTCTCCCTCTGGATCCTGATAGCGCATGCGTGAATATACTAGCGCCTCGTCACCATTTAGGGTTTGTTCCCCAACACCGATAGAAATCGTGTTAAATGGTTCCTGGTCTTGGATAGAGATTGGGAAACCTAGAGTGTTGTTTACTGTGATACCTCCGACAGCATCAACCATTCTTTGAAGACCGTGCATATTGACCATCACATAGCGGTCGATATGGATATTCATCATTTTTTGAATGGTCGAAATGGCAAGCTCTGCCCCACCATCAGCATAGGCAGCGTTGAGTTTAGCTTCTCTAACACTACCATCTGGTTGTTGGATTTGTGTCAGAATATCACGTTCCAAACTCATCATAACAACTTTCTTGGTTTTAGGATTCACTGTTACCAAGATCATTGAATCACTATTACCTTCCCATGGGGCTGTACGCTCAACATTCCCCGTATCCACTCCCATAAGCAAAATCGTCAGAGGTTCGGTCGCTTCAATGACCTTGGTTTCTTCTCCGATTTTTTTATAGGTTTTGGCCAAAGTCTGTGTACTCTGTTGGTAGATCGTATAGGCATAAGCTCCCACACCAAGCACTGTCACAAGGACAAAGCCTAAAAACATTCCGATTATTTTTTTTGCCATGTATTTATTCGTCTATCAGTCGACCCATCAGGTAAACATCAAGAAACTCTCCTCCTTCTATACAAGCGCCGCGTTCCTGCTGGCCTTCAATGATGAAGCCCAGCTTTTTATATAGATGAACAGCTGCCAGATTTCGTTTTTGAACTGTCAGTTGTAAGCGTCGAATACTTCCACTCGACTGGGCCCATTCAATAGCTTCCTCCATCAGGATACTACCGAGACCATTGCCCCAATAGGCTTTCTTGATGCCCAAGAAAACATCGCCAATGTGTCGAACTCTCGGGCGTTGATCCGCCGTTATATTGATGACCCCTGCTAGCTCATCATTTAAAAATGCTAGTAAAGTAATTTGATTGTCCGATTGGGCCTGCTTGTCAATAAAATGCTGCATTTCTGATGCAGTCATTGCAATTCCGTTTTCATCCAGACTGGTAAAGCTAGATTCTTGACCAATCTGATCCAAAAGTGCAATAAGAACCGAAGCATCTTGGACTTCTGCTTCACGGACTAAAAGATCATACTCCATCCGTCAACCTCTGCAAGAGCTCTGTTGCTCGTTGGCCACGGGCATGAAAGACAACTTCGCGTCCGTCACCATCTTTGAGAATTTCTAATTCCAGATAGTCTGCCGGAAGAGCTTCTCCTAATAGATGACCCCACTCAATAACAGTCACACCTGATCCATAAAGAAATTCATCCAAGTCGATAGAATCTGCGTCCCCTTCAATACGATAAACATCCAAGTGATACAAGGGTAGACGACCTTCATATTCTCGAACAATGGTATAGGT
>CAJPKC010000065.1 GCA_905370255.1 Streptococcus oralis | reverse complement strand
GTTTAGAATAACTATCAATCAGCTTGGCTATAGGTGTTGGGTAAAGCATGGCTTCCTTTCTAGTTCATTGGATGGTGTTGGTTGTATAGATTGATAATGTCGCGAGCAATCGAAGGTCCGACACCATTAGTTAGGTTGGTGTTATGCGGGAATACTACCGCAACCGCAATCTGCGGATTATCGGTTGGCGCATAGGCAACAGCGTTGGTATTGTTGGCTTTTTGTCCGCCATTGACGTAACTTTCGGCTGTACCGGTTTTCCCACTGATAGAGACTGCTGCCCCATTTGAAAAGGCACGACCTGTCGTAAGAGCACTTGTCCCGTGCGATACTTGGTAAAAGCCTTGTTGCAAGATAGACATGTCAGACTCAGAAATATTAATTTTATTCATTTCTGTGCTGTCAGTTTGCTTAATGAGTTCTCCCAGACCACCTTGCTCATTATTGTCATAAATTCCTTCAACAATCCGTGGGGCCAAGCGAACCCCATTATTAGCAATGGTCGCCACATATTGAGCCAACTGCATCGGTGTATAGTTATCAAACTGACCAAATGCATTGTACAGATAATTAGCTAAATCAAATTCTTTAGGGATAAATCCTGTTGATTCCTCGGGCAAGTCAATACCTGTAGAAGCACCCAAACCATACTCACTAAAAGTCGCGCGTAGTTTTCCCATGGCAGACTCAAGTTGGTTGGTTTTGACTGTCATATTTGGTTGATAGGTCTGACCCATCATTCCTAGCGCAGTTTGAACCATGTAGGTATTAGATGAATATTCTAGAGCCTCAACGGCTGTAACCGGAAAGGAACCGTAATAAGGGGTATACCAGGAATTGATAGGGGCAGAACCTTGGAAGACGATTGGTTGGTCTGTCAAGGTTTGGTTACCTGACAAGACCCCATTTTCCCAACCAGAACTGATGGTTGCCGCCTTAACGACAGACCCTGGTACAAAAACATTGGTCACTGTTCCTAGTGAGTCTGGTGTCAAGTCTCCTGTTTCTAGATTGTGTTTAATTCCTGACATTGCCAATACAGCACCTGTCTTAGGATTAAGGGCTACTGCATAAACACCTTCTGAGTATTTAGCACCACCATTTGCAAGTTCAGAATTAAAATAACTCTTCAAGAGGCTGTCTACGCTATCTTGGAAGGCCAAATCAATGGTTAATTTGATGTTTTTTCCCTTGCTACCTTCTTCTATATTCTCTACGCTCTCCATGTCTCCATGCTTGTCCAAATGGATTTCCTTGACGGTCCGTTTCCCTTGCAAGACTTCTTCGTATTGTTTTTCAAGATAGGAAGTCCCGACGCGATCATTGAGCGAATAACCTTTTTTCAAATAAGCGTCTACTTCTTCTGCTGGAAGACCTGATTTTTCACTAGAAACAGTTCCGACAATAGATGAAAGAGAAGTTTCTAAGACTTTTCGGTCCCATGAAGTAGAGATGGAAATACCTGGCAATTCCTTAGATGCAGAAGCAATCACAGCTACCTGTGTATCGCTCAAAGGATCGGTTTGAATATTTCCTGTCGCAAAATTTTCTACTGCATTGAGCTGACTAAAGATATAGATTGCCTTCTTTTCATCCTCTGAGTAGTTTAATTGACTGGAAGTAATACTCTCAGCAGCGTTGTTATAGAGTTCAGATTCGGAAAGTTGATTGCCATCTGAATCATATCGTTTATCTTTTGGAAGAGCTTCAACTGTCTTCTTATAAACTTCAGCATCAGCCAAGTAGTAATCAGCCATTTGACGGTCCGTCAACTCTGGAGAGGTGACTGTGACATAGGTCAACAATTTTTTAGAAATATCCTTCAAATCAGCCGCAGTCATCTTGTTACTTCGTGTGAATGAAACAACTTGTTTAACGGTGTTTTGGACTAAGGGTTTACCAGTCGCATCATAGATCTCTCCGCGAGCGGAACCCATGGTTACTCGAGTTTGGCTAGCAGAAGCTAGTTTATTTTCATAAAAATCCTTATGAAGAACTTGCATATAAAGCAAACGGCCAATAATTGTTAAAAAAAGCAAAATGACGATTGCAAATAACAAATTAAGCCGTATCGGTATCGAGTGGCTATTGAATTTTCTCATACACATCAATCTCATTTCTAATCAAAATCACACTCTTCATTGTACCATAATTAGGTAGAAAATTATGGAAAAAGAAAAGACTTTCCCTTTTTGGTCCAAAAATTATTTTCTATGATATAATGGAGGTGAGCGCTATTTTATTTGTTAGATTTATCAAATAAATTCTGGCAAATAGCTATCAAAGGAGTCCCATGAATAAGCAAGATATTTCTACAATCATTGAGCTTCACTTTGAAGAAATGACCGATTTAGAGCAAGAAATTGCTCGCTATTTTCTGCAGGCAGATACCATAAATGATGACTTATCCTCTCAGCAAGTTACTCAAAAACTTCATATTTCCCAGGCAGCGCTCACTCGTTTTGCCAAGAAATGTGGTTTTAAGGGCTATCGAGAGTTCATCTTCAAATACCAACAACAAAAAGACACTCTTTCTGCTCCTCAACAGGATATGAATCCTTTGACTCAACGAGTTCTCAGAAGTTATGCAAATGTGCGAGAAATTTCTCAAGGGTTGATTGACGATGAGCAATTGGAACGTGTAGCTCAGATGATTGAGCAATCAGAACGCGTGTATTTTTTCGGAACTGGGAGTTCTGGTCTAGTCGCACGTGAGATGAAGCTACGTTTTATGAGATTGGGTGTCGTCTGTGAAGCCTTAACAGATCCAGACGGTTTTGCCTGGACGACTAGTATCATTGATGAAAAATGTTTGGTCTTTGGTTTCTCCCTTTCAGGAACAACTCCATCCATCATTGACAGTCTACTAGACGCCCAAGACATGGGGGCTAGAACTGTTCTTTTTACTAGTACGCCTAGCAAGGAAACTCAGGACTTCACAGAAACTGTATTGGTAGCAAGCCAGAGTCAGGCTTCCTATATCCAACGCATTTCTGCCCAACTTCCTATGTTGATCTTAATCGATCTACTCTATGCTTATTTCCTAGAAATTGATCGCGAAAGTAAAGAAAAAATCTTTAATAGCTACTGGGAAAATAATCGATTAAATGGTTATCGCAGAAACACAAGAAATAGAAAGCCCTGAAATTGGAAACCATTCAGGGTTTTCTGTTTAAAATATTTTTCCCCACAAAAAGGAGCCCACAATGGGACTCCTTTTTTAGTGGTTCAAGATACTTCCTTTGACGTTCTCTATTCTAGTCCTTCATATCTTTTTTGAAGAAGAATAGCAACATTCCTAAAACAAGAGTGAGGGCAGGCAAGAAAGTTGAACTTACTTCTTC
Organism: Streptococcus oralis; assembly: GCA_905370255.1. The sequence continues at coordinate 3,287 of CAJPKC010000065.1, read as the reverse complement.
TCCTGTTGCTGGTAACTGTTTGCTTGTAGAATCTGCTACAGTGCCCTTAGCCTCTGCTAATGGCTTATCTTCTCCCATAGGTTGTGGAGCAGGAGTTTCTACATTTGCTGGTGCACTTGGTTGAGCTGCATCCTTGTAGACTACCGCATAGACACCTAGGTGTGGAGCTACAAATTCAAGTGCTGAACCCTTCTGTTCAAACTTCACTTCCTGCAATTCTTGATTTGCATTCATAGCATAGACATTGGCTACATCAGACGCCACAGCAACTTGAACAAGGGCTGCACCTTTCAATTGAACAAGTTCTCCTTTCTCATTCTTCAATTGAATTTGATAAGCATCGAAACGGCGACCTTCCAAGACCTGGTTAGCAACCTTATCGACCTCTAGAACAGAACCACCATTGAGGTCCCCTTCTCGAGCAATCAGTTTCAAGTTTGTTGATGAATCTTTCAAGACCTTCAATGTGCTATCAGTTGATGGACTTTCTTCCTTAGTTCCAACTTCGACGATGCGATTTTGGGCTTCCTCACGTTCAACCTTAACAACCTTACGGTTGTCACCATCGACTTCTACATAAGTCGTTACTTGTCCGTCTTTTCCTTCAGAAACAACTTGTTCCTTACCTTTAGCTAAATCAGTATTCTCACGGCGAACAGTCTTGAAGGCGATTGGTTCTTTCTCTACTTTTAGATTTGGTAGATTAAAGTCCAAATTCATAACGCCTTCTGTCGGCATAGCAGTTCCTTCTTGAGTACCAACTTCAACGATGCGGTCTTGAGCTTCCTCACGTTCAACCTTAACAACTTTACGATCGCTGCCGTCAACTTCTACATAGGTCGTTACTTGTCCGTCTTTTCCTTCAGAAACGACTTGTTCCTTACCTTTAGGTAGAAGAGAATTTTCACGACGAATAGTGTTGAAGGCAATCGGCTCTGTCGTTACTTCAAGGCTTGGTTGAGTTACACTCAATTCTTTAACACCTTCAGTTGGAAGATTTGAATGTTTCACTTCCTCTTCTGGCTTACTTGGTTCTTCTGGTTTGCTTGGCTCTTCTGGTCTCGCAGGATCTTCTGGTTTGCTTGGCTCTTCTGGTCTTGCAGGTTCTTCTGGCTTGCTTGGCTCCTCTGGTCTTGCAGGTTCTTCTGGCTTGCTTGGCTCTTCTGGTCTCGCAGGCTCTTCTGGAGCTGGTTCCTCTTTTGGTGTCGCCTGAAGATTGTTGATAGATGTCAAAGCGTCTTGCAAGGCCTTATCTACTGCATCCTGAGTTTTGGCTTCTTCAATAGCAGCTAAGGCTTGTTCTGCTAGTTCAACTAGTTTCTTCTTAGCTTCCTTGTCATCACCCAACTCAGCTGTTTTACTTTTAATGGCTTCGGACAAGCTTGCCATAGCTTTATCGTAGTCAAGCTTAGGCTCTTCTGGTTTGCTTGGTACCTCTGGCTGTGTTGGTTCTTCTGGTTTTGCTGGCTCTTCTGGTTGTGTTGGTTTTTCTGGAGCTGGCTCCTCTTTTGGAGTTGCTTGAAGCTCATTGATAGATGCCAAAGCTGCTTGCAAGGCCTTATCTACTGCATCCTGAGTCTTAGCTTCTTGGATGGCTGTCAAGGCTTGCTCTGTTAATGCAACTAGCTTCTTCTTAGCTTCCTTGTCATCACCGAGTTCAGCTGTTTTTCTTTCAATCGCTTCGGTCAGACTTGCCATAGCCTTGTCATAGTTTGGTTCTTCTGGCTGATCTGGTGTTGGCGTATCATCTGCACCGTAATTTCCCTCCTTATCAAGGATCGTTTGCAAAGCTGTTGCTGTTTTCAGAACTTCTTGTGCATCGGCATCACTTGCTGAAAGTTGCTCAGATAATTTGTCCAAGTTTGACTTAAAGGCTTGACGTGCCTCTGGAGTATTCTTCAAGCTTGTCTGGTCAAACTTAACCAACTCATCCTTCCAGCTCTTCATGGCTTGGATTAACTCTGCTTTGGTATAAAGAGCACTATCTTCACCATGAGTGATGAACTGGTCAACTTGGATACCAATATTTCTCGTAGTATCATTACGTTTTGGATCCAATTGCAAGGTTACAGCATGCCAACCTTCTTCGAGTCCAGTCAAACGAACAAGAGTCTGACCACCTTGACGTGTAGCAGCTGTACCACTGAAGTATTTCTTACCATTGTATTCAGACGCATTCCCTAAGCCATCTTGATACTCAAGTTCTTTACCATCTAGAGTAACCTTGTAGATACCATGTCCAGGATCAACAAAACCTTTGATTTCAAGACCTGTTCCGTAGAAGTAGGCTGTTACACTAGCATTTTTCTTTTGCTCGTCATTCAATCGACCGAATGATGCCCAAGACTCAGTGTTTTGGTATTTACCTGATGAATTGGTTTCATGGTGCCAACCTGGGCTATAGTCAAGCTGAGTTGCTTGATCGTCATAGCTTGTCTGGTCTTTTTGGAGTAGTTCTGCCTTCATCACTTGAATCGTAGCTTCTGAAGCAAAACCAAGGAGGGCATTATCAGAAACGCTAGTCATTTTCACTTTGAAGTCAAAGATTGAATCAGCTTGCTCTGTAAAGTCAATCGTTGGAATCGTGATTGTTTTCTCAGTTTCACCATCTTGGAAAGTCAAGTCAGCTGTTGTGTCCTTGTACACTTTACCATGAACCCCTGTTCCTGGTTCTGTTACAACATGGACTGTTGCTGTTCCTTTGCTACCACCAACACGCTTAATGGTTACAGTAACCGGTTGACCTTTTTGAACTTCATAAGTTGTTTCTTTCATCTCAAACATACCTTTGCCGGCATTGTTAAGAGTGTAGATACCTTCAGTCGCAATAGGTTTACCAGTCTTGTTAACAAGTTTGATGGTATGTTCACCTGGAGCCAAGTCATCTGTTTCATAAACCATCTGGCTACGTTTACGAGCTGCATTATTGGTTTGCACGTCTGCAACCTTTTGACCATCCACGTAAACGGACATTTCACCGTGGTTTGGATCAACTGTAGACACTACATATGCTTTTGTTCCGGTGAAACGGTAGGTGACGCTAGCATCTTTTTGGTTAGTCCACATAGATGTTCCGCGGATACCTTCAGATTCGTCATACCAAGTTGTATTTTCTTTATCAGCTGTTGTATTTGAATGGTAATCTAGTCCTAGAGGGTAACCATCTGTCTTCTCGATACTGCTTGGTGTCTTATAAACAGAGAAGTTTGTCAAAATAGGAGTCGCTTGTGCACCAGTAATGGTTACACGAATCTTTTGTGCCTCTACTGGTTGACCTTGGATAAGAC
>CAJPKC010000064.1 GCA_905370255.1 Streptococcus oralis | reverse complement strand
TCGGTTACTTGATTAAACCATTCGTACGTGATAAAGATGCTATCCAAGCTGTTCTTGTCGTTGCTGAACTTGCTGCCTACTACCGTTCACGTGGTTTGACTCTTGCAGACGGTATCGAAGAAATCTACAAAGAATACGGCTACTATGCTGAAAAGACTATTTCTGTTACCCTTTCAGGTGTTGATGGAGCTGAGCAAATCAAAGCAATTATGGCGAAATTCCGTGAAAATGGTCCAAAAGAATGGAACGCAACAGAAATCACAGTCGTAGAAGACTTCAAAGCACAAACATCCACTGCCGCTGATGGTACTGTAACAGCCTTGACGACTCCTCCAAGTGATGTCTTGAAATACACACTTGCTGATGGTTCATGGATTGCAGTTCGTCCTTCCGGTACTGAACCAAAAATCAAGTTCTACATTGCCGTTGTTGGAGAAAGCAACGAAGATTCACAAGCTAAGATTGCTAATATCGAAGCTGAAATCAATGCCTTTGTAAAATAAACAATTAAAAGATGAGATCAACCAATCTCATCTTTTTTTCGTATCAAATCTAAGCATTTTTAAAGACTTTATGGCATACTAGATTTAAAAGAAAGCGAGGAAAACTCATGGAACAATTTTTAGAAAACATTAAAGATCTTGAAGTTACAACTGTTGCGCGTGCGCAAGAAGCTCTTGATAAAAAAGAAACTGCTACATTCTTTATCGGCCGCAAAACTTGCCCTTACTGCCGTAAATTTGCTGGCACATTGGCTGGTGTTGTGGCTGAAACAAAAGCACATATCTACTTCATTAACAGCGAAGAGCCAAGTCAACTAGATGCATTGCAAGACTTCCGCTCACGTTACGAAATCCCAACTGTACCAGGTTTTGTTCATGTTGAAAATGGAGAGATTAAGGTTCGTTGCGACTCTTCAATGTCAGCTCAAGAAATCAAAGAATTCGCTGGATTGTAAAAATATATAAAAAAGAAGGCGTCTGCCTTCTTTTTTTATATGTCTGTTAGTGGTGTTGCAGTGTCTGGAGATGTATCGTAAACTTGAAAATCCACTCCTACTCCTAGATCTGCTTGAGCTAGCTGATTGACCATGGTCATGTGGGCTAGCTCCTTGATATTATTCTCTTTAGATAGATGTCCTAGGTAAATCTTCTTGGTACGATTACCTAGTGTGCGAATCATAGCATCTGCTCCATCTTCATTTGAGAGGTGACCAAGGTCAGACAGGATGCGTTGTTTGAGTCGCCAAGCATAAGATCCAGCTCTCAGGATTTCCACATCATGATTAGACTCAATCAAGTAACCATCTGCATTCTCGACAATGCCAGCCATACGGTCACTAACATAACCTGTATCCGTCAGCATAACAAAGCTCTTGTCATCCTTCATAAAACGGTAGAATTGGGGAGCAACTGCATCATGGCTAACTCCAAAACTCTCAATGTCGATATCTCCAAATGTTTTGGTTTTCCCCATTTCAAAGATATGCTTTTGTGAAGAGTCAACTTTACCTAGATACTTACTATTTTCCATAGCTTGCCAGGTCTTTTCATTGGCGTAAAGATCCATGCCATACTTACGAGCTAAAACTCCAACACCATGTATATGGTCAGCATGCTCATGCGTAATCAAAATAGCATCCAAATCTTCTGGCTTCCGGTTAATCTCCCCCAATAAGCTTGTGATTTTTTTGCCAGATAATCCTGCGTCTACTAAAATCTTTTTCTTAGGGGTTTCTAGATAGAAGGAATTCCCACTAGAACCCGATGCTAAAATACTATATTTAAAGCCTGTTTCACTCATTCTAGTCTTCTACTTCATCCTCCCATACTTCTTCTTTTACAGCATCATTATCATAAGGAAGAACAATGGTAAAGGTTGAACCCTTGCCGTATTCACTCTTGGCCCAGATAAATCCATTGTGTTGCTTGATGATTTCTTTTGCTATCGCAAGACCTAAACCAGTCCCACCTTGGGCACGACTTCTAGCCTTATCAACCCTGTAGAAACGGTCAAAAATCTTCGGTAAATCTTCTTTAGGAATCCCAAGTCCTTGGTCCGAAATAGATAAAATCATCTGGTCATCAGTGGTTTTCATGCTAACCGTAATTTTCCCACCATCAGGCGAATACTTGATGGCATTGTTAAGAATATTATCGATTACCTGAGTCATCTTGTCTGTATCAATTTCAATCCAGACCGATGTAATGGGATAATCACGAACCAACTCGTATTTCTTTTCTTGATCCTGGGCTCGTATCTTATCGAAACGGTTTAGGATAAACGTAATGAAAGCTGTAAAGTTAATCAATTCAACATCTAAATGGCTAGTTGCATTATCAATACGCGAAAGATGCAAGAGGTCCGTCACCATTCGCATCATACGGTTGGTCTCATCTAAAGATACTTTGATAAAATCAGGAGCAACAGGTTCATATAATGCACCCTCATCCAAGGCCTCTAGGTAAGATTTTACACTGGTCAATGGAGTTCGCAATTCATGACTAACGTTGGAAACGAAAAGCCTTCTCTCGCGTTCTTCCTTCTCTTGTTCAGTCGTATCATGTAGAACTGCTACCAAACCAGAGATAAAGCCGGATTCTCTACGAATCAAGGCAAAACGCACACGCAAACTAATATACTCCCCATTTACATTTTGGGAATAAATCATCATTTCAGGACTTTGCGTAATTAAGTCTCTAAGCTCGTACTCATCTTCAATCTTGAGCAGCTCTAAAATGTTCTGATTGAGCGCGTCATCACTTTCAACCCCAAGTTGCCTTTTAGCCATATCATTAATCATAGTGATTTGACCACGACGATTGGTTGCAAGAACCCCATCAGTCATGTATGATAGGATACTATGCAACCTTTTGCTTTCCTGCTCTAAGTTTTCCTGCGTCAGACGAATAACTTCTGACAAATCATTTAAGTTATTCGTGATATTAGTGATTTCACTATTCCCCTGCATATCCAGTACTTGAGAATAATCACCAGCAATTAAATCTTTAATCTTTTGATTTAACTGTTTGAGTCGAATATTATCTCTACGGCCTTCAAGCAAGAGAAAGCTAACAAGCATGATAAAACCAAGTAATATGAGTACAAAGACGAAATCTCTGGTTAAAATTGTTTGTTTAATTATATCAATCATTATTTCTCATATAATAACCCACACCACGACGAGTTAAGATATATTCAGGTCTACTTGGTGTGTCTTCAATCTTCTCACGTAGACGTCTAATAGTGACATCGACAGTACGAACATCACCAAAATAATCATAACCCCAAACAGTCTCAAGGAGATGTTCACGAGTAATAACTTGACCTAGATGCGAAGCTAAGTGATGCAACAACTCAAACTCTCTATGAGTTAAGTCCAATTCTTCTCCATATTTTTTGGCTACATAAGCATCTGGAAGAATCTCTAAATCCCCAATTTGAAGATTTTGCAATTTAGTATCTTCCTCTTGGTTATCCACTGCTACTAACTCCGTACGACGAAGAAGTGCCTTAACACGCGCTTGTAGCTCACGGTTTGAAAATGGCTTGGTCACATAATCATCCGCGCCAAGTTCAAGACCAATAACCTTATCAAACTCACTGTCTTTTGCTGAAAGCATGATAATCGGAACACTGCTTGTCTTGCGAATTGTTTTAGCCACTTCAAGACCATCAATTTCTGGAAGCATCAAGTCCAAAATAATAATATCAGGTTTTTCAGCTTCAAACAGTTCAATCGCTTCACGTCCATTAAAGGCTGTAATAACTTCATAGCCTTCCTTGGTCATATTAAACTTAATAATATCTGAGATTGGTTTTTCATCATCTACAATCAATATTTTTTTCATATAGTCACCTTTTTCCTTATATCAATTATACCAAAAAAATGCAAAGAAGACACGAAAGACTGGTGTGTCAGCATCTTTTTGAATACTCTTGCCAAATCTTTTGTTGAGGTTTTGCTAGTGGATAGAGGTCAAACTCTTCAGGAGTTAACCAAACTACCTCTTTATCACAATATTCTTTGCTATCAACTACTTGCCCGGATAAGATTCGTACATGCCACTTTCGATGGCTAAAGATATGTTTGACTTCTTCGAAATGACTATCCTGCCACTCAACTTCTAAATCATAATCCTGCTCAAAACTTTCTTGAGGTGATGGACCAAGTTGCATGGATGGTTCAGCAACCTGATTAAAGAGATTTAGTTCTTCATCTTTTGAAAATTCATCTACCTCAATCAAGGGAAAATGCCAAAATCCAGCAAGTAACTTTTCACTTTCATTCTTTTCTAGTAAAAACTGTCCTTTACCATTTTGAACAACTAAAGCATTAAGATAGATGGGAACTGGCTTTTTCTTTGGTGCTTTAATAGGATAGCGATCCATTGTTCCATTTTGATAGGCAGCACTAAAATCTTTAACTGGACTATCTTCTGGCCTCGGGTTAACGGGTGCCTCAATATCTGAACCCAAATCCATCAAAGCCTGATTGAAATCCCCTGGACGATTTGGGTCAATCAAGATTTCCATCATAGCTTGAAATATCTTGCGATTGCTTGGATTTCCAATATCATAATTGACTTCAAATAGACGAGCCAAAACACGCATGACATTCCCATCAACTGCTGGTTGTGGTAGGTTAAAGGCAATACTTGCAATAGCCCCAGCTGTATAGGGCCCTATCCCCTTCAAGCTTGAAATACCTTCGTTAGTTGAAGGAAATTCCCCATTAAACTCATTCATAATCTGCTGGGCTGCAGTTTGCATATTGCGAACACGAGAATAATAACCAAGACCTTCCCAAGCTTTTAATAAACGTTCTTCAGGTGCATTTGCTAAACTCTCTACAGTCGGAAACCATTCTAGAAACCGTTCATAATAAGGAATAACTGTATCAACTCTGGTTTGCTGCAACATGATTTCAGACACCCAGATATGATAAGGATTTTTAGTCCTTCTCCAAGGTAGGTCCCGCTTATTTTCATCATACCAAGCTAATAACTTTTTACGAAAAGAGAGAATCCTCTCCTCTTCCCACATGGACACGCCATATTTCTCCAAATCTAACATATTTCTAGTATAGCATATCCTTATAGGATACTCAAAAAATGAAAATTGTCCTTGTTTTGGTATCAGCTCTCTTATCATAGCTGACTATAAGTCATATCTCTACTCTTTCTGTTATTTTCTATGATTTTTTGATATAATGACTCTTAAATGAATCTTTAAAGGAGATATCCATGCGTTTTAATCAATTTAGTTATTATCCCGTTACAAACCAACAAGCTTTACAAGAATTATCTGAGCTTGGATTCAAGCTTGATCTTTCAGCTTCACATAAAGAACAGTTTGAAGCCTTTGTTAGAACTTGTTTCTTCAATTACAAAAATACCGACTATCCACTTTCCGCTTTAGCAGTTGATAAAGAAACTGATTTACTTACTTTCTTCAATTCAGACCGTGAATTGACACCAGAAATTTTCTATACTGTAGCATTCCAGTTACTTGGATTCAGTTACTTACTAGACTTTGAAGATGGTCTTGTTTTTCACAAAGAAACGGCATTCCCAATTGTATACAGAGATCTGATTGACAACCTCTACCAACTTCTTAATACGCGCACTAAAAAGGGAAATATCTTGATTGATCAGCTAGTTAGTGATGGTTTTATTCCTGAGGACAATGACTATCATTACTTCAATGGTAAAAGTTTGGCAACTTTCTCAACTGCCAATGTCATTCGTGAGGTTGTTTATGTAGAAAGCCGTATTGATTCAGATAAGGATGGCTTACCTGACCTAGTAAAGGTTAATATTATCCGTCCAGCTTTCTCAGGAAGAATCCCTGCAGTCATGACAGCTAGTCCTTATCATCAAGGAACTAATGACAAGGCAAGTGATAAGGCCCTCTACAAAATGGAGAAGGAATTAACAGTTAAAGAACCTCACAAGATTAGCTTGGAGGAGCCTACATTGGATTTGGTTGATCCTGTCGGCCAAGCTCAACTTGTCACTGAAGCGGAAGAAAAACTTACTCATATCAATAGCAGTTACACTCTAAATGACTACTTCCTTCCTAGAGGATTTGCTAATATTTATGTATCAGGACTTGGCACCAAGGATTCTCAGGGAATCATGCCTAATGGTGATTACCGACAAATCGAAGCCTATAAAAATGTCATTGATTGGCTCAATGGGCGCTGTCGTGCTTTTACTGACCATAGTCGTGAGCGCCAAGTAAACGCTGATTGGTCAAATGGTAAAGTTGCTACTACAGGTCTATCATACCTCGGTACAATGTCCAACGGTCTTGCGACTACTGCAGTTGATGGTTTAGAAGTCCTTATTGCTGAAGCAGGAATTTCTTCTTGGTACAACTACTATCGTGAGAATGGACTTGTCACAAGTCCTGGAGGTTATCCAGGTGAGGACCTGGACTCACTCGATGAACTGACCTACTCACGTAATCTCTTGGCTGGCGACTATATTCGTGGGAACGATGCTCATAAAGCTTCCATAGAAGAACTTAAGAAAAATCTAGACCGCAAAACTGGTGATTACAATCAATTCTGGCATGAACGCAACTATCTGCTCAATGCCCACAAGGTCAAAGCCGAGGTAGTTTTTACACACGGTTCACAAGATTGGAATGTGAAACCACTCCATGTCTATCAAATGTTTAATGCACTTCCAAGTAGCATTAAGA
>CAJPKC010000063.1 GCA_905370255.1 Streptococcus oralis | reverse complement strand
CTACTACTGTAGATAATCTATGAGCAATCATCAATGTTGTCTTGCTTTTTGATAGCTTCTTAAAAGACTCTTGAATCAAATGTTCATTTTCAGGATCTGCAAAGGCTGTAGCTTCATCTAAAATGATAATATCTGCATCTTTCAAAAAAGCTCTCGCTATAGAAATCCTTTGAGCCTCTCCTCCTGAAAAATATGTGCCTTTAGTTCCGTAAACAGTATCAAGTCCTTTATCTAAATTTTTAATAATATCTTTAGACCCTGAATTGATTAAGGCATTGTCAATTTCTTCATTAGTTGCATCAGGATTTCCGATTAAAAGATTATCTCTTAAACTCATTTTAAATAGTTTAGAGTTTTGAAAAACAAAAGCAATTTTTCTCATTAAAGCCTCTTTTTCAAAATCTTTTATATTAATTCCTCCAATATAAATTTCACCTGTTTTAATATCGTAAAATCGTGCAGCAAGCCTTGCTATAGTAGTTTTACCACTGCCTGATGATCCGACTAAAGCAACTCGTTCTCCTTTATTCACCTTAAATGAAATATCGTCTAATACATTTTCATCTTCATAAGAAAAGCTTACATTTTTAAACTCTATCCCAACATCAGAACTTGTTTTATTTCCATAAACAAAATCATCAAACTCAAGTATATTTTCAATTTTATCTAAAGCAAGTTCCGCAAAATAACTGTATTGCGTAATCGTCGCTGTTCTCATAATAAAAGTAGCAAATGCCGGTCCTATTAGGAAGTAAATAACAGAATCTGCAACTACATTAGATAAGTTTCCATTAAATTTTATTAAGAGTAATGCCACAGGTACCAAGAAAAATGCCGTCGATGTAGAAACGGTTTCAAACCACGACATTTTATTCGTATAACTCATAGTAAGCTTAAGTACATTGTCTTTTGTTTTTATGATTAACGAATATAACTTATCAAAGCTCTCAACACTTTGTGCAAATGTTTTAACAACAGGAATTCCTCGAACATATTCCACTGTCTGAGAAGATAAATTGGAAAGTCCTGCATAATACTCATCCTTCATTTTTTTTGTTTCGGATGTCATCATAGATGACATCAATGTCATACCGATAATCATCGGTATCATACTGGCAAGTCCTAACTTCCAGTTAAACACGAAGAAAAATACAAGCAGGACGATTGGCGATATAATGGTCATCGCCATATCAGGAAGTTGATGCGCTATAAAAGAATGGGTTTCAGACGCTCCGGACACAATTACATTTCTTATCCTTCCGCTTTCTTTGTCATCGAAATACCCAAGCGGTTTGTTTATTAGTTTTGTTACGGAAGTCTTAATAATGTTATCTTCCACTTCAAATGCAAAAATATGGGATAAAATTAAACCTATTAGGTATATAAAAAGCCCCAGAACGGCAAAGACTGCTGCAGAAATTGAATTTTCCTTTACATAATCAAAATTCACCATCCCATTTAAAATTAAGTTATTTACAATTCTATGAATATATACCATAGGCATCAAAACCATGACACCTGATACAGCAGACATAACCATAGCAATATAGAGTAAAAAACTTTTTTTACCACCGTAAGCCATTAGTCTTTTCAGTATTGATTTCTTCTTATCCTTCACTGAACAACTCCTCCTTTTTTTAAAAATTAGCAAACCCTATAAATAGCCTTTTTAGACTGATTTTAGAGGCTTGTTTTCAAACTCTTTTGCAATACGCATAGTTTTTCTTGTTTTTATCTATTATTTATTATATAATAAATGAGGATTTCAATCAATTAGATATAGCTAACTAAGTCTATTCGGGATAATGTCTATTCGGGATAAAATATAAAGCACGGAGGTATAATATGAGTGATTTTTATAACTTTGTTAAAAACTTTTTTTCTACAGATGAATCTATCGATAATACAAAATACTCCACTGTAGGACATGAATTCCGTTTTAGCACGGATAATGCAGAAGGCATATATTGGTTTTACGAGGGCGATAATTTCACTATTGATATTTATGATGTTTTCATAAAAAAAGAAATTATCCATACAAGTTTTTCTGGTTTGAATAATTTCTATTCCCTTTATTCATCTTATTTAGTTACAGCAAACGGTGAATGTTTTAATCCTTATCAAAATCTTTCTTCAAATTCACTTTTTACTATAAATACAAAAAATTCTAAAGACTATAGGTTTATACTTCACAAAAACTCTCCTTATTTAGGAATCGGTATAAATTTCAATCAGTCCATGATAGAGCAATGCCTGTCCTCTTATAAGAATAAAGTCTGTAACTATGAAGATTTATTTTTTAATACCAGCATTATAATAAACAAGCCTTTGGAAAGAATCGCAAAAGATATCCTTAATTGCAAGATGGCATCTCCTGCTGCTGAAATCTTTTTTGAGTCAAAGGCAAAGGAATGGTTAAGTATTACAATAGACTCTTTTTTAAATAAGTACAGCAATCCACTATCTATTGCCGATGATGAGGCTTTGAAAAATGTCGCCAATTATATAGACGATCATTATGCAACATCTATCCCACAAGATACTTTGGAAAAAATATCCACTATGAGCGGCACAAAACTAAAAAAATTATTTAAGCAAAAATATCAATGTACAATTACAGAATATACTCAAAGACGGCGAATGAATATGGCGGAATTACTCCTACTGAACTCTACCCTTAAAATTCAGGATATAGCAGAGGCTGTAGGATATTCCTCTCACAGTAAATTTAGTACATGCTTCAAAAAATATAAGGGATTTTATCCCAAAGACATAAAAAAATATGCGAAAAATAATCTTTCTGATTAAATACATAAAGAAGCCTAATTGAGGGCTTCTTTTGTATTTAACTCTTTATACTCACTTAAAGGTATCCCAACTCTTTTCAAAACCTTTATTTTCTCCCGTTTCTTCTACTCTCTTCTTGCCTTATATTTATCCTCATACTCTTTCTGTTTTCCGCTTGCTTTTCGTTTCAGGTAATTTTGGTGTAGCTTGTCTTTTCTTTCTTCGATTTTTCTTTCTTCTTCCTCAAGTTTTTGTTTTTCCTCTTCGCTTAACTCCGCCTGTGGCAGTTCATAATTACCTATGAAATTAAAGTAAATTTCTATCTTTTGCTCTGACTGTTTCTTTTTCATATCTTGATACCTGATGCTCCAAATCCTTAATTTCTTTACTTAAAGCTACCTGCTCCGTTTCATATTGATTATTAAGGATTCCATAGCGATTATTCGGTATTTTATTCAGGATCATATCTTCGTAAATTCTGCACATCAGTCGTTCAAGTTCCTGAAGTCTGTTTTGGCTTTCCGTTAATCTTATCTTTTTCTTTTCTATCTCTATTTTTTCCTTTTCTTTCATTTCATTTTGAATGGAACGGATAAAGTCTTCATTATCTTCATCAAGGTATTTTTTAATATCTTTTAGTGTTTCCCTAATAAGGTTTAAGACCGCTTCTGCTTTTATTCTGTGTGCTGAGGGGCAAAGTGTGTCGCAAGGGGTTTTGGTATAGGCACTGCAAGTGTAATATGGAATATTCTTATAGTTACTTGTTCTATGAACATACATCTTGCTCCCACAATCTGCACAATACATTAGTCCTGTGAGTGGGTGATATTCTCCCCAACCGTCAGGATACCTTTTTACATTTCCTCTTATCCTTTGCACATTGTCAAAGGTTTCTTGGTCTATGATTGGTTCATGCGTGTTTTCAAAAATAAGCCAGTTATCTTCCGATACATATTTACTTTTCTTGTCCTTGAAATGCTTTCTTGTCTTGAAATTGACTGTATACCCCAAGTATTCTTGTTTCTTTAAAATGCTTGCTATGGTTGAGCTGCACCAACGATAGGGAGGTTCAAAGTTTTTGCTTTGATATAGCCCATATCCTAATTTCTGTTGATGATAGGCGGGTATATCTACTTTTTCACTCTCCAATATCTTTGCTATTCGATACGGACCATTGCCTTGCATGGTCAGATTGAATATTCTCCTTACTATCTCCGCTGCTTTTTCATCTACAATCCACTTATCTTTGTCTTTTTCATCTTTGATATATCCATAAGGCGGTGTTCTTGCAGTATGTTTCCCACTTTCGCCTTTTGACCTAAAAGTCGATTGGATTTTTCTTGATGTATCTCTTGCATACCATTCATTCATGATATTTCTAAAAGGAGTAAAATCATCTTCTCTGTAGAAACTATCTACATTGTCATTGATGGCGATTAGTCTTACGCCCTTTTGTCTTAGTATCTCCATATATTGATCGACTTTGAGATAATCTCTGCCAAGTCTGCTTATATCTTTTACAATGATACAACCAATATTTCCTTGATTGACTCCGTTCATCATTGCCATAAATCCCGGACGATCAAACTGTGTTCCGCTGATTCCGTCATCGGTAAAATGAATAATGTTCTCCAAATGATTCTTCTTTGCGTATTCTTCCAAGGTTTTCTTCTGATTGACAATCGAATTGCCCTCGCCTTGCAGTTCATCATCTCGGCTTAACCTTTCATACAAGGCGGTTATTTTCTCATAGTTTCTCACGATACCCTGCTTTCGCCGGGATTCTTAATACCAAGTATAGGAATAGGTATAGTGATACCATTCTCCATTTTTCAGCCTTGCACAAACAACTCCTTTTTCCAACCATACCTCTACAATGCTGATTCCATCTTTGTAATCATTATCGACTGCATTTTTATGGAGTTCATTAGTTTTGAATAGGATTTCTTTTTGTCTGTCATTTAGTTTTTCCAAGCCTTTTATCATAAATCACTCCTTTCAAACAATAAAAAAAGAATTAAACAAAACATCTTTCACTCAAATAGTAATGAAGTGTTCTTCTTAATTCTATAACTCCAGCAGCAAGTTTGTACTTTTTATATTGCTTAACTGCAAAATGTGTAGGCTCTTTCTTTTCCAAAGCTTCAAACAGTCTATCAATGGGATTCATATATGTTTCATCATCTTCCCTGACTTCTGAAGCATCTATCATATCCAGTAGTGTCGCAAAGTTCTTTTCTTCTCTTGGAGCTTCATAGAAGATATATCCAATAAGAGCTGTATAGTAGAGTTTTTCGGCTTTGACCCAAAAATCCTCACCTGCTTTTTCCCCTTCATCCTTAGTGCTTGCAATAATTGTCTGCACTAATTTGAGTATATCTTTTTCACTTCTAAGATAATATATTTTTCTAATCATGAAGTAAAAAAAGAAGCAACCCTAAAATCTTGATTTTAGAATTACTTCTTAATTTTGTTGATTGGGAGTGCCTTCCCAACTTTCTACTCACTCTGTTTCTTCAACGAACGAATAACTGGTTCTTTTCTAAATGCATAATATAGCTGAACAGCCATTATACACCATAAAATAGGTTCTACGAGTATTACACCTAAATAGCCTGTACTTGGTATTATAAATATTACAAAGAATATTTTTCCAAGCATTTCTATAATACTAGAAAGAAGTGGCATCATCTTTTGACCTAAACCTTGCAAAGCATTTCTTAGTATTACTAGTATACTTAATGCAGGATAAAATACAGAACTTATTTTTAAATACAATGAAGCTTGATAAATTAATTCTTTATCATTGCTTCCTGTGACAAGTTCATTTAGATATGGACTAGCAAAAAATAATACAATACTAATAAAAATTGACCAAGTAATCGCAATAGTCATCGCTTGTCGAAGCCCTTCAACAATACGTCTATATTGTCTTGCACCAAAATTCTGCGATGTGAAGGTTGTTACAGTTGCGTTCATAGCTATTATTGGAAGAAGTGCAAGTATCATTATTCTTCTAGCACTTGTCTGAGCACTGATAATCGTTGAACCTAAGGCATTAATCGATGTTTGTAAAATCACTGTTCCTATAGAAACAACTGAAAACATAAGTCCCATAGAAATACCTTGCCCCAATAAATCAGCATAAAGTTTTTTATTCCATTTAAAATGTTTTTTAGACGGAATTAAAAACGGAGTTTTTTTACGAATATAAATAAAACATAATACTGCAGACACCCCTTGTGAAATAATAGTTGCTACCCCAGCCGAGCGCACACCCATATGTAAATATGCAATGAAATATATATCTAATACAGTGTTAATAATTGCTGCAAAAATTAAAAAATATAATGCAGCCTTACTATCTCCTACTGCTCGAAGTAATCCCGCACATAAATTATACGCAAGAGTAACACCTACAAATACTACTATAAGATAAATATACTCATAAGACTGAGCAATAATATTACTAGGCGTTCCAAGCAATTCCAGCAAGGGATATAAAGTAAAATTACCTAGTACGGCAATTATAATGCTCAAAACTCCACCTATAACAAATGTAGCAGCCACAGCACTCTTTAACTTTTCATAGTTTCCTGCACCATAATAACGGGCAATAACTATACCCATTCCATTTCCTATACCTAAGGCAAAACCAACAACAAGCTCAAATATCGCAGCAGTAGCTCCAACAGCAGCAAGGGATTCTTCTCCAAGGAATCTACCAACAATCATAATATCAACCGTATTATAGAGTTGCTGAAAAATATTTGCTATCATAATCGGTATCGCAAAAGCAATCATCGCCGGTAAAATCGGACCTTCTAATAAATTTACTGATGTTTTTTTCATAAATAATATTATAGCACTTTGAAATAAAGTTTCAAGAAAAAACCTGAAAACTATTCTGAAAATAGAGAAAGGCTCATCTTTCGATGAGCCATATAT
>CAJPKC010000062.1 GCA_905370255.1 Streptococcus oralis | reverse complement strand
GTTTAGGATAGAGTTTGTTCATCATGCTTAATTGAAGTTTGCAAGAAAATTTACTGAACATCAGTTTACCAAATAGTGATACTAGAAAGATGCTGATTTTAGCTAACCTTGGTTGAGGAATACAGAGGCTTCCATCTATGATGGCCTTCTCAGCTATCTCGCTGTCTAAGGACAAAAGTTCCATAGCAATTTGACCACCAAGTGAAACGCCACCGATCGCAAACAACTTTCCACCATAGTTTGCTTTGATATAGTTTAGGATCTCCAAAGCAGAATCTTCCGTAGAAACATAATCGAGTTGATACTCTTCACCATGGCCATTCAAAGTGGGTAGAATAACACGGTAGTCTTCTGACAAAATCCGTGCTTGACGAAGATAATTCCACCAAGAACTGCCACCGCCATGTATCAGTAAGATAGGAGGCAAATTCTTATCACCAAATTCATGGAATTTCATATTTAAACTCCTTACTGTACCACTCCAACCTGTAGTGATAAAAATCATTTGTATTAAAAATAGTTAGATGTGTTTGAATTTGAGCAAATAATCTTGACATTTTTTCAAATTGATATTTAAACTCTTTTATTATTAAGCCTTTTTCTCAATCAAATACCAACTAGGAATGATTTGCTTCATATCATCATACCATTCTAAAATTTCCTTAGCTTGATTTTGCATTACTGATATTTCTTCAGGTCCGTAAGGTACAGCCCAGGAAAGTGATCCAACTAAGTTATTTAGAATATAGATAGCGAGAAGCTTCCAAAATAAATCCGGAACCTTATGATCAAAATATCCATCTATCATACCAGACGCAAAAGAGGGAGAGACTTGAGCAGACCATACAATACGATTGAATTCCTCCCAAGGATCTCCAAGGTCAAATCGATCAAAGTCAATGACATAAATTTTACGATCTTCACCAATCATGAAATTCCCGATGTGATAATCTCCATGTTGGAAAACCTGAGGTCTATCTTTTAACAATTCTCGATTTGCATTTAAAAAATCAATAAAGATCTGACCATTTTCATATTGAACGGGACATTCTTTGTATTTGGAGATTTTATCATCAATTTTTCGATTATAAAAGACCTCCCAATCTTCACGAACTTCTGTAACTGGTAGTGAATGAATTTTTCGAAGGATTCTTCCTGCTTCTACTCCGTAAATGTATTGTTGTTCTTTTGAAACAGTTAAAATGGTTTCTCGAGCATCTTTCCCATCTATCCATTCATGTAAAGAATGTACTTCGTCATCGCAGAGTTCTATGCTAACCGGTTTACACATCGGAACTCCAAGAGAAGCTACTTTCTCCATCATATCAAATTCAAATTTTTTAGAATCTAACTTCTCCTTATCAGAAACACGCAAGAAATATTTTTGCTGATTTTGATCTGTCACACAATATTTTTTATCATCTGACCAGCCTTTATTTATGGCTATCTTACTACTAAAATCCATCAATAACTCCTCGATTAACTTTACAACATTACTATATTCTTAACTAATGAAAAGTAATTCGTAGTCCGTCCATTCTTTCACACTTCCTAAAGATACATAAATTTTGACCACGTTCTGAAATTATAATTTCTTCTTAAAATGAATAATTCTATTTGCCTCCTGAAATCCAATATTGAGATGAAATCTTATAGAATCCGTATTCGTTAAAGTACAGTCACTTGCAAATTCCTTACATCCTTTATTTTTCGCCCATTCCTCACATTTTGTACAGAGATTTTTAGCAATATCCTTTAAACGATATTCCTCGTCGACAATAATCCCTTCTAAGAATCCAACAGGACTATATTTACAACCTTCAACATAATCAAATCTGAGTGAACATAGTGCTAGACCTACAATTGTGTCACCTTCAACTTCAGTAAAGATTGCAGTATTTTTGCCATTCGTATATCTTTTTACTTCATCAATAGCTTCTTTATCGGTCAATTGGGGCCATAATTGTTTCATTAGTTTAGCCGTTTTTATAGAATCTTTTGTTATTCCATCCATATTGATGTTCCTCCGCAAATTACAAGCAAATGTTTCGAATCATGCTGTTACTTTGTTACTCATTGATTGATACCAATACCATCCCCTTCTACTTTTCACTGTCTCAAATCGGAAGAGCAGAGGCATGCACTCGGCGGTTCGGACTTACCGTATCATTTCGTCGGTTTCCCTCCTCATTCTACGAGTCCTATCCCATGGGCCGAACATCTGCTTCTACTTTGCTGATGCCTCAGCTCTTACAAGTAGTGATACCGCCTCAACATGGAACGAGTGAACACCAAGTATATCAAGTAGTTGAGTTGTATGCGGAAACATATCCACTAAACTATTTAACGATAGCTTGAGGTTATCGTTAAAAGGTATTACCTCGGCAAACTGGAATTTTCCAGCTCGACAAGCTGTTTTTTAAGCTTTAGTTATCGGAATCCAAAGTTCCATTTTGTAGTCTTTGCTGTGCATATCACCTTCATAGTAATATTCAAAGTCAGGTTTTTCTGAATGAATATAGCCATGCTCAGGGAAGAATACTTCCATTGCATATTTCCACCCGTTATGAATGCACTCCGGAACACTTCCTACTAATTCTACAACTGCATACTCTGCTTCTTCCACTTCCAAAACATCTAAGCCCATACTTGTGGCTTTATCTACATCATTAACGATATAACCAGCCATATAATTTATTGTGCTTGAATTTTCCACATCATGACAAACGCCCATACTTTGATCGCTTCCCAAACTTGCAAGTTCACCGTGGCTATATTTTTTATATAGCTTATTCCATACACTCGGACATAATGATGAATTGATGCTTTGTTCATTTACCCCTGCAACTGTAAATGCTTGTTTCTTTTGAATTGTAATGTTCATGCTTCTTCCTCCTCTTACACTTAGTGCTAACTGCACTCGTGATACTAATTTGAATGGTTTTCCATTTCTTACCTCAGAAGGAGTAAATCCATGAAAATTTTTAAAAGCTGTTCCAAATGAATCTGATGACTCATATCCAAATTTGAAAGCAACGTCAATAATTTTTTCATCCGTATTTCTTAATATAACGGCTGCTTCCGTCAATCTTCTGCTTCTTAAATATTCTGAAAGCGTTGTTTCAGTCAGAATAGAAAACAAGCGACTGAACATTGAATACGAATATCCGGATAACTGAGTTACTTTCTTTTCATCAATTTCATCATCAAGAACTGTTTCAAGATAATCAATCGTATCGTTAAACGACTTGATAATATTCATTTCGATTCCCCCTTTCCTTCAGTTTATTTTAGTATAGAGGAAGATTTCTTTTCTTACCCTACAATATCCGTACAAGTTTTGTAGGTTTCATTTCATAGAAATTTATACCTTGCTAAATTCAACAAACTGAAGCTTGTTTGTCTCATTTAGCTTTCTTGGGTTTCTTTTCTGGCAGTTCCGCATACATACCTTTCAGTAGTTCAGTAATCAAATCCATATCCTCAAATCTGTCGAATGCATACATCAATGTCTTTGAACCCTCATACGGATAACGCAATTCTGAGTCTGCAAGAAGTTTGTCCGATGTCGGCGTTCTCTTTAAAAATAGTTCATTATCGCAAATGTCACCTATCAGCTTACCGTTAAAATATATAAGGTATCCGCCCATCATGGATCTTATGACAATATCACCTGCTGCGGAAAAAATCTCACGAACAAATTCATTAAATTCATTCACCATGATTACCTCCTTCAAAATCAAATATTCCTTACTTTATGGCATACTCTTTCCCTATTTATCCTCAAAATTTCAGCAATCCATTTTCATCAAATTGAAAATTCGGTCCCCATGAAACTTCCCAATAGTATCCATCTAAATCCGAAAAATATGCGTGATATCCACCCCAAAAAACTTCCTGTGGCTCTTTTACAATTTTTCCACCTGCTTTTCTTACTAATGCAATTACAGTCTCTACATCTTCTTTATGTTCAACATTGTAGGCTAATGTAATTCCTGAAAATCCATTCCCTTTTGGTGGATTATTTTCATCAATATCTTTTGCTAATTGTTCCAAAGGAAATCGTTCAAACTTTGTTCCCAGGGTATCAAAAAAAACATACCAGCGGATTATTTTCTCTGCAATCAGTCTTATATCCTAAGCCATCTCTATAAAACTTGATTGACCTTTCCATATCTTTAACACCTAAACAAATACAAGTAATCTTGTTCATCGTTACCTTCTATGAATTCTAATTGTCACTTAATAAATTTACTTGCTAACTTGTATACTTGTTGTATCTCTTTACTATTGTTTCTACAATTATTTTAACTATCTAGAAAATCTTTCAAAATTTCAAAAACTTCATTTTGATTCAACAAAATATCATCATTTTGAGGAATAGTTGATATCACAGACTCAAGTTCTATCACAAAACGGTGCATATCTGCTTTTACCGTGTCACTAGAGGTTATATTTGATAGCTTTTCACTCCCTACTAATAGAGCTGTTAATCGAGTAATGTCGTTCAGATGTTTTTTAATGGCTTTACTTAAACCTTGAGTACCAGTGGCGGAGCGTTCTCTCATATCCAACCAAGCTTTAGCCTTGAAAATAATTAAACCACGATTACTCAACACCGAGTATCCCTGAATGGATTCTTTTTCATGCACCAATATATTATAATAATCCTTATCCAATAATAAGGCCGACAAACTAGCATCTTCATCAAAATGTAAGGGTGTTTCTCTCCCCTCCTTCTTTAATGGGTATTCTGGTAAAATACTAAATAGTTCAATCATAGAAGGAAACTCAGGTTTATTTGTTGTAAATCGAAATAATTGCGCTTTTTCATCCTTCTGACTTCCTTGATATTCTCCCAATTCTAAAAAGTGATTCAAGGTATCATAAAATTCCTTATTTTTTAATTCATCTATGATGACCATATCATAATCTTTTGTTGTCCGACTTTTAAACCCTTGCGAGTCCAATACAATAGAGGTTGCAGTCCCTCCAATCAAAACATAATAGTCTTGAAAATTCGCAAACATTTCTTGAAAAATAGCTTTCGTATTAGCTGGCATCATCTTCTCCTAGATACTGTAATATATTATTTTTTAGTACTTCAATCTCTTCCTCCACACGTGGATCATCATCATCTTTTAAGGTCAAATAAAGAGAAATAGGATCTACAAACTGTCTATCTTGATTTTCTTTAAAATCGTTCCAAAATCCAGATACAAAAGGACTATATCGCCATATCTCTAATACCTTGCCTTCTAAAACATGCTGAGATAATGGCAAGGATAATTTATTGAATTGTCTATGTGATATGACATAGCTACTATTTTCATCCGATTCAGCTAAAAAAGTCAAATAGGATAAAGCATACGTACCACCGTATAGAAGACTAGAAGCAGATTTTATATTCTCTAGATCTACATTGGGCAACAAGAGCCGTTTTTTGATGGGATTAAATAAATAGGACTCTGATTTTAAGAATAATTCTTTCTTTGATGCAGTATAGGTGTAAAGTTTTTTTGGCTTATTTAACCAATCTAAAGCTTTAAAAGTCCTCAAACATCTATAAATCGTTGAGTTTGGAAGTCCAGTTACCTGTGAAAGCATATCAACATCTACTACTTTTTGACCTTTTGTCAATAAAAAGGCAATCCAAGTTAATTGTTCGCTAGGTGTTAATTCTTTAGATGTTGCAACATCATCATTAGCATTCAATACTAATCCCAATGGAGGAAAAAAGAGATTTCCCTTGAAATCTACAAAAGGAACTCTAGCTTGAAGGAGTTGTTTTTTTTCAATGTCAGATAGCTTTGAAAATACCAAAATAACGTCCATGCTAGCTTTTTCACCCATAATACGAGCTTGAGTGACAAATGAGTCTAAACTTCCTCTTCTCTTTTCTTTAATCAATAAAAATGACTCCTTATGAAACTTCATTTGGACATATTGAAATCTTTTTTCAAAACTAATTGGTAAAGTTAAAGCTATTTTTTCAACACTTACATTAATATAAAACGATTGAAAAATAGAAATTATCTTTTGAACATTCATTGTTTTTCCTTTTTATCATTTTTTACGTATTTTATCATTTTAAATGATAAAATACAAGTTTTTTGATAATGAAAAAAACGATAGACTTCTGTAGCTATCGTTGTGATTTCTTTTATCTACTATCTAGAGGTTTCTTCCGATACTTCAATATTCCCCTGGACATCTTTTTGCCCTTGTCTTTATAAGGGTTGGGAGTAAAAAAGGTGAAAGGTGGAATACTGGCATCTGGGAAGAATAGTTCTACGTTTATCGTTCGCTCGCGATTATGATTGATGTAGGCTGTAAAATAGATATGATAATGTCCACTTACATCACCACCATTATCATACTCTCCTCTAGCAGTATTTGGCAATAAGGTGATAGATTCTATACCCAGATTTTCCTTGGCTAAGTGTACGATGATCTCACTCTTAATAGCAGCCTCATGATTTCTGACGAAATTCCCATCATCACTGTATCCAGGATGCTCACTAAGAGAATAGAAAACAAAGACCATCAGAAAAGGTAGGGAAATTAAAAAAAATAATCAGCTTATTCGATTTTAACATGGGGGTTCCTCAATCTACTTATAAAAAAATATTCACCCAATCCTGTTTTTCACTGAGTACACGGGCAACATACACTCTATGCTTCTCAATATAATAAAATGCGAGATATTTCACTATTGGCATATAATGATAGGGTTCCCCATCGTCCGTCATTTCACCATAACCTCT
>CAJPKC010000061.1 GCA_905370255.1 Streptococcus oralis | reverse complement strand
ATACGTGCAATGTAGTTCTTAGCAGTTTGGTCAACTGGAATATCCAAGTGAATTGGGAATTTCACGCCATCTGCTTCCAAAGTCTTCTTAGCTTTAGCTAATTCTGCTTTTGCTTTATCAGCATTATAAAGACCATCTTGACCATCTGCAAAGTTTACATCTTTCCACTCATCACCATAAGAAACAACTTTCTCAGTGACCAAGTCACCAAATGTTTTTTCACCTGCAGAAACGAAGTCTGGTTTTACAAAAAGGTTACGAACGGCAAGTGCTGCTCCATCTTTACCATTAATCTGAGCTGAATATGAAGTGCGATCAAATGCAAAGTTCAAAGCTTGACGGAAATCTTTGTTAAGAAGGGCTTTCTTAGTAGAAGTTTTTTCTTCGTCAGTTGTTTTTGAAGTATACTTATAGCTTTGGCGGTCAATATTGACACCCAAACCAGCAACACCAGAACCTTGTGGGTTATAGTAGATATTATCTTTATATGTTTCTGCTACCTTAGAATAGTTTGAGCTAGTTGGGAAGAGACGGGCATAGCTGTATGCACCACTTGTAAAGTTACGCTCGATTGATTCTTGGTCCGAACCATCATAATAAGCAAGCGTTACAGTATCGATGTGAACATTGTCTTTATCCCAATACTGTTCATTCTTCGCAAACTCGATAGAAGACTTCGCTGTCAATCCTTTAAGCAAGAAAGGACCATTGTAAAGCAATGATGTTGGATCTGTCGCCTTACCAAAATCTTTTCCTTTTGATTTTTCAAACTCTGCGTTCAAAGGCCAAAAAATTCCGTAAGACAGTTTAGAGTTCCAGTATGGTTCTGGTTGGTTCAATGTATATTGAAGAGTGTAATCATCAACTGCTTTAACACCTACTGCAGAGAAGTCTGTGTTGTTTCCTGACAAGTAGTCAGCCAATCCTTTAACAGAATTTTGTACTAGGTAAAGGGCGGCTGATTTATTGTCGGCTGCGTGTTTCAAACCTGTAACAAAGTCATTTGCAGTTACTTCTGCATATTCTTCACCATCAGATGTGAACCATTTTACACCTTTACGAATTTTATAAGTGTATGTCAAACCATCTTGAGATACTGACCAGTCTTCAGCGACTGCAGGAGTAAGGTTACCATACTTATCATTCGTAAAGAGTCCATCGATACCGTTTGAAGTGGCAACTTTTGTACTTTGTTTACCAGAGACTAGATAGTCCAATGTTTCTGGATCAGCAGTGTATACATAACCATAAGCTTTTGGCGCTTCAGCATTAGAAGATTTTGAAGAACCACAAGCTGCAAGAACACCTGTAGCAAGTAGGGCAACCCCTGCTACCGCAAAAATCCGATTTTTTTTCATATTTATAAACTCCTCGTTTTAAATTGTGGATATTGAAGATTATACCACAGTTTTTTTAAAAAGTAAACGAATTTTCAGAATATTTTGTCGCATGTTTTTTTAAACATTTGAATCTTATGTTTTCAGAAAAGAAAACTATTGACGAGAAACAATTTTCAAGGTATAATAATAAAAGTTAAGGCGGTATAGCCAAGTGGTAAGGCACGGCTCTGCAAAAGCTTGATCGTCGGTTCAAATCCGTCTACCGCCTCTATATAAACGAAGACTCCTAACGGAGTCTTTTCTTTTTTACACTTAAAAAGCTTTATCAGTTTTCTCTGATAAAGCTTTTGTTTTATTCAGTTTCTTCTTCTGATTCAAGTTCTTGGATTTGAACCTTAAGCTTGGTGACACGACCATTTTTTACCTTGTCATTTGTCAAGGTGATATGCTTGTTGCCACTATCTAACTCATAACTGAGTTTTTCTGATGTTGGAATAGTTCCCACACCTGTCAAATAATAACCAGCAATGGTATCTACATTGTCACTTTCAAGCTCGACATCAAAATAATCATTGAAATCGTTCAAATTCATTGTCCCTTGGACAATATGAGTGTCCTCGCCGATAGTATGAACATATACTTCAGCACGGTCAGTTTCATCATCAATCTCACCAACAATCTCTTCAAGGAGATCCTCAAGTGTTACCAAACCAGCCATTCCTCCGTATTCATCAAGAAGAATAGCCATCTGTCTTTGTGAATTTCTCAATTCTTTTAACAGATCATCCACAAAAATAGTTTCAGGTACAAAGAGAGGTTCCTGTAATATCTTTCTCAATACGATATTGTCAAAACCATCGGTAAATCCTGCTTTTAGCAGACTCTTTGTATGGATCAAACCAATCACGTTGTCCTTGTCATCATCATAGACAGGAATGCGAGAAAAGCTTTGTTTTAAGATGCTTTCGATAATCGTCTGAGTGTCATCTTGAATATCTACCATGAAAGCGTCAGTTCTAGGAACCATGACTTCACGCGCCATGAGCTCATCTAGTGAGAAAATTCCTTGCAACATTTCGATTTCATCTGCATCCAAGGTTTCTTCACTATTGGTAAGCATATACTCAATCTCATCACGAGTCATTTTTTCATCTGCATCGTCAAATGTCATTGGCGTTAAACGACTCAAGAGATTAGTTGATGCTGATAACATCCAAACAAATGGACTCACAATCTTACCGAGAGCGATAATAAATGGCACTGTTCGGATAGCCAAGGCATCCTTAAGATTTAGCGCAATCCGTTTGGGATAGAGCTCACCAAAAACGATAGAGATATAGGTCAAGAAAGCAAGTGACAGGAAGCTTGCGATTGCGTGCGCAGTTTCGCTATTTCCCATCCATGAGGCTATCAATTGTCCTAGAGAGTCTGCTAGTTTAGCCCCTGACAAGATTGTAATTAAAGTAATACCAACTTGAATGGTTGATAAAAAGTGATTTGGATTTTCAAGTACCTTTAGCAAACGGATATAGCGTTTATCCCCCTCTTCAGCCTTTTGTTCAACACGTGAGCGACTAAGAGAAACCATAGCCATCTCTGTCGCAGAGAAAAAAGCATTTAAAAAGGTCAAAACAACTAATAATACAAATTGCAGTAACAAATCCTGACTGCTCGGGTCTTCCATTTTCCTTCTCCTAAAAAGTATAATTGTGACTATTATACCATATTTTTCAACTTCTACACATTAAATTGTGATTTCTATAGTAAATCCCCTACCGAAACAATAAGGGACCGACTATCTATTAGTTCTTTGTAACAGTTACTTTTCCTGTTCGGTAATCTAACTGAATTCCCTTTTGAACGTTAGGAACTACGACGTTAAACTCCAATTCACCATCAGATGATTTGGCTTCAATCTGAGATGCAGAAGGAACCAAATCTTCTTCTGTAGCGTAGAGCAATGTGACACGGTAACGCACGCGCTTATTTTGATCCAAAGCCTTTCGAACTAAACTTTCATAGTAGTTTTGTCCAGTCGAATCTTCTGCGCGTGCTTGGTTGGCCCAGGCTGTTTGTACAGCGATATTTTTGGGATTGCTAGTAGATGCATCAAAACCATCTAAACCACCAATCAAGGCATAGCCTAATAAATGTCCTCTATCTACAGCGTGATTATAACTTCCTTTTAGGTTCTTGACCTGATGCCAGCCTGCTGGAGTCCAAGAGGTCGAACCATTACCCGTCTCTTCGCGATCCTTATACTGTCGAGTTGCTTTTGACATGAGAGCATTGGCTACTGTAGGAACTGTCTCTCCTCCTACAGTTTTAGTTTTATTATCAGCATAAGGTTTACTTGATACCTTAGCATCTAGATTGGTTTTGTTTCCATTAACTACAAAAGCTCCTGCTCCATTCCACTCAATTGTGCCCTTGATTTGCTTTTTGACCGAGTCAGTCAGTACACTCTCTGCCAATTCTTGACTAGGAGTGTCGGATGACTGGGATTTTTGTGTCACTTGTGTTTGTGGTGTATTATTGGAAGCCTGCATTTCTCTTATGTAGTAACTTCCTGCCGACAAAAGTAGAAAAATCAGGAGACCTATGAGGGCCTGTCTGGTTTTTTTATTCATGTTTCCTCCTTATTTTTTATCCTTAGAAAAAGGCCGGTTCCCCAGCCTATTTCCCTGTAAATTTTGCAATCAGTTCATGCCATTTATCGGGTGTCAAAATTGCCCACGGATCTTGACCTTTTCCTACGATACCATAGCCAATCATCAAGCCAATTCCAAGCGCCAAAATCCCTAGAAGCAAAACAATAATGACCAATAGAAATCGACGTAGCACATAAGATACTTCTTTATTCATCTTCATCAGCTTCCACACTTACCCGTTCAATATTAGCCCCTAACTGAGCTAATTTTTCATGAAAACGATAATAACCTCTATCCAAATGGACAAGTTTTCCAACAACAGTCTCACCTTCAGCTATTAAACCTGTCAGGATCAAGGCTGCACTGGCACGAAGGTCTGTAGACAGGACTTCTGCCCCTTGGAGAGGTTGCCCGCCAACGATACGAGCAGTGTCACGGATAATCTCAGAATGCAAGCCCATGCGACGCATTTCCTCTAGATGTTGGAAACGATTCTCAAAGACTGTCTCAACCATAGTTGATTCTCCTTGAGCAACCGTCATAAGAGCAGTAAACTGCGCCTGCATGTCCGTAGGAAACCCTGGATGTGGTAAGGTCTTGACATGAACTGCTTTTAGTTTGTCTCGTTGAGAACGGATGCGGATACCTTCATCTTCGTCGATGACTTCAACACCCATTTCCTGTAATTTCGCCAACAAAGGACGGTTGTGTTCCCAGATAGCATCTTGAATCAGGACATCTCCACCTGTCATTGCAGCAGCAACCATGAATGTCCCTGCTTCGATGCGGTCTTGAACAACGTTATGGGTTGCACCATGCAAGTTTTCAACACCAGTGATGGTAATGCTCTCTGTTCCCGCACCTTTGACTTTAGCTCCCATTTTATTCAAGAGGACAGCCAAGTCTACAATTTCAGGTTCACGCGCAGCATTTTCGATAACAGTTACGCCATCAGCTAGCGTTGCAGCCATCATCAAGTTTTGGGTTGCCCCAACACTAGGAAAGTCCATATAGATATGGGCTCCATGCAAGCGTTCTGCCTTAGCTTCGATATAGCCAGCTGTTTGGGTGATCTTAGCCCCCATTGCTTCCAAACCTTTAAGGTGAAGGTCAATCGGACGACTACCGATCGTACAACCACCTGGCATCGAAACTTTAGCGTGACCAACCCTAGCCAGGATTGGACCCAAGACTACAATAGAAGCACGCATCTTGCTGACATACTTATAGGGAGCTTCTTCTGTGATATCATCTGTCGCATCCACTTCAACAATGTGTGCATCTTGATCAAAATTAACTTTCGCATTTAATCCACGAACTACTTGGTTCATGGTAAAGACATCCGATAGGATAGGAACATTTTTTAAAACTGTTTTTCCTTCGCTTGCTAAAATTGTCGCCGCAAGTAGTGGCAAAACTGCATTTTTCGCGCCCTCAATTGTAACACTTCCGACAAGGCGATTATCGCCACCTCGAACTACAATTTTTTCCATAAATATTTTCCTTTACTTTCGAGTTTAGAATAATGTCCGTACAGCTTCTTGCCATAATTGGTAGAGATTTAGGAAAAAAGAACTGATGAGATATCCTAAACCGATACTACACAATACTACCAAAAGTCGTACCTTCCTCGCATTGTCCTTGGTCACCTTCAAAATTTGATCCCATTTGACTAAATCTTTCAAAAGTTGAAAAACTAGGTAGACAAAAAACATATGACTACTAAGGGTAAAAAACAATTGAATCATCTGCCTATTATACCATCTTCTTTTTTTCTACGCTAGTTTAGGGATTCGCCTACTGTTTAGGGATTGTTTTTTAAATAGTCAATCGCATCTTGAAGCGTTTTGACTGGAACGATTTTCATGTCTGTTTTAATCATTTGAGCTGCTTCTAGAGCTGTGTCATAGTTACTCTTGGCATTTGGATTTGCCTTTTTAGCTTCCTCAGTTACTGGATTGTTTGGAGCAAAGAATACAGTAGCTCCCTTTTTAGCTGCAGCAACAACTTTTTTATCAATTCCGCCAATGTCACCTACGTTGCCATCTCTATCGATACTTCCTGTACCGGCAATAATCCGTCCATTTCGAAGAGTAGGATCTGCAATTTGCGTGTAGATGGATAGACTAAACATCATCCCAGCACTAGGACCACCAATGCCAGCAGTTGAAAACTTGATTGGTACATCACTAGATACTTCTGTGCGGTCAATCAAACCGATTCCGATACCATTCTTCCCATTTTCCAGAGTAATGATCTTTCCTTCAGCAGTTTTGACTTTTCCATCCTCCTCATAAGTAACCTTCACCTGATCACCTAGAGTTTGAGAATTAACGTAGTCAACCATCTCCTTGGAACTCTCAAAAGTCTTATCATTCACAGCTGTCACGGTGTCAGCAATATTAAGAACTCCCTTGAAAGTCGAGTTATCTGTTACAGTCAAAACATAGACACCCAGATATTTGAGCTCTATTTCCTTACCAGCCGTCTTCAAACCTTGATATTTGGCCATGTTTTGCGAAGTTTCCATATAAAACTGGTTGACTCTCATAAATTCTGCATCTGACGAACCACCCGTCATCTCTTTGGCACTATGTATGTCCGTAAAAGGTGTTAGCCAAGCATAGACTAAGTCAACCAGTCTAGCGTGCTTAACTCCAACCGTCACAAATTGGTAGGAACCTTCCTCTTGGTCAGGTTGGTTATTAACTTGTAAAACCTTTCGAATATCTTCAGAAGTTCCCGGCACCTCGATATAATAAGGCAGGGGCACCGTAAAAGCGATAAAAGTGATAATGAGCCCAATAATGAGATATCAGGGCAATCTA
>CAJPKC010000060.1 GCA_905370255.1 Streptococcus oralis | reverse complement strand
TTATACTCTTCGAAAATCAAATTCAAACCACGTCAGCGTCGCCTTACCGTACTCAAGTACAGCCTTCGGCTAGCTTCCTAGTTTGCTCTTTGATTTTCATTGAGTATTAGACTCCAAAAAGCTCCTAATCATCCTCGCGGGGCTGGGACTACGAAATCGAGACTTTGTCTATCGATTTCTGTCCCACCGCCTTTTTTAGTAAAACCATTCACTAAATGTACATTCAGATTTTTAAAGTTTTCTACAAATTATAGAAAAAAGAATCAAAAGTATGATTTTTACAGTCATAGTATTGAAGTTTCCTATATTATTTTATAAAATAGAAGTAATAATTACAAAATAAGTATAGCGCTTTCAACAAAAATGGAAGCGGTTACTTAACAAGGAGAACCCTATGGGAAAAGATTATTGGAATCGCAAAAGTATCTATAGCATCCGTAAATTTACGGTAGGAACATGCTCAGTGCTTATCGGGACTTGCTCTGTTTTATTTGGAGCAAATCTAGCAGGTGTAAATTCTGTATCTGCTGATGAGACACCAGTCGCTGTTGCTACAGAAAAAGTGGAGAAAGAAACTCCTAAAGAGGAAGCTGTAGATTCAAAGGTTTCTGAACAACCTGTAACAACAGAAACTGTTAACAGTGAAGCAGTAGAAACTAATCATGAAGTAGAGAAAAAAGTGGAAGCCCCAACTACTGAGACTACTCCTGAGAAAAAAGAAACCTCTGATGTAGAAAAGCAAGCTCCAGCTGTGACTCAGGATCAATCTGCTCAAACAGAAAAACCAGAGCTCAAACCTGCAACTAATGATGAGGTAAAACAGTTGATTGAGGATAGAAAAGTAGAATTCAACCAAAACTGGCATTTCAAGCTCAATGCCAATGCTAAAGATGCGGTCAAGCCAGATGCCGATGTTTCTAGTTGGAAGAAATTAGACCTTCCTCATGACTGGAGTATCTACAATGACTTTGACCATGACTCACCTGCCCAAAACGAAGGTGGGCAACTCAATGGTGGTGATGCTTGGTATCGTAAGACCTTTAAACTCGATGAAGAAGACCTCAATAAGAATGTTCGTATCACATTTGATGGGGTTTACATGGATTCTCAGGTTTATGTAAATGGACAGCTAGTTGGTCACTATCCAAATGGTTACAACCAATTCTCATATGACATCACTGACTATCTCCATAAAGACGGTCGCGAGAATGTCGTAGCAGTGCATGCCATCAACAAACAACCAAGTAGCCGTTGGTACTCAGGAAGTGGTATTTACCGCGATGTTACCCTTCAAGTCACAGATAAGGTCCATACTGAGAAAAATGGAACAACTATCTTAACTCCAGACCTTGAAAAACAACAAAATGGTAAGGTAGATACTCATGTAACAAGTAAGATCGTCAATACTGATGATAAAGATCATGAAATTCTTGCTGAATACCAAATTATCGAACGTAATGGTCAAGCTGTAACGGACCTAGTTCGTACAGCTAGTCAAGTATTGAAAGCTCATCAATCAGCTAGCTTGAATGCTATTTTACAAGTTGATAAACCAAAACTTTGGACAGTTCATAGCGACAAGCCTGCCCTTTACGAATTGGTGACACGTGTCTATCGTGATGGTCAATTGGTCGATGCTAAGAAGGACTTGTTTGGTTACCGTTACTATAACTGGACACCAAATGAAGGCTTCTCTTTGAATGGTGAACGCATTAAATTCCATGGGGTTTCTCTTCACCATGACCATGGAGCTCTTGGAGCTGAAGAAAACTATAAGGCAGAATACCGTCGTCTGAAACAAATGAAGGATATGGGAGTAAACTCTATCCGTACAACTCACAACCCAGCTAGTGAGCAAACTTTACAAATCGCTGCTGAGCTTGGTTTGTTGGTCCAAGAAGAAGCTTTCGATACTTGGTATGGTGGTAAGAAACAGTATGACTACGGTCGCTTCTTTGACAAAGATGCTACTCACCCAGACGCTAAGAAAGGTGAAAAATGGTCTGATTTTGACCTTCGTACCATGGTTGAACGAGGAAAGAACAACCCTGCTATCGTCATGTGGTCTATCGGTAATGAAATCGGTGAAGCAGACGGGAAACCTCGTTCTCTAGCAACTGTTAAACGCTTGGTTCAAGTTATTAAGGCTGTTGATAAGACACGCTATGTCACTATGGGAGCAGATAAGTTCCGCTTTGGTGATGGTAGTGGTGACCATGAAAAGATTGCCAATGAACTTGACGCGGTTGGATTTAACTATTCAGAAGACAACTACAAGAAACTTCGTGCGAAACATCCAAATTGGTTGATTTACGGTTCTGAAACTTCCTCAGCTACTCGTACACGTGGAAGTTATTTCCGTCCAGAACGTGAATTGGTCCACAGCAATCAGGCTTACCGTCATTATGAGCAATCAGACTACGGTAATGACCGTGTTGGTTGGGGTAAAACAGCAACAGCATCTTGGACTTTTGACCGTGACAATGCAGGTTACGCAGGTCAGTTCATCTGGACAGGTACCGACTATATCGGTGAGCCTACTCCATGGCACAACCAAAACCAAACTCCAGTTAAGAGTTCTTACTTTGGTATCGTAGATACAGCTGGAATTCCAAAGAATGACTACTACTTGTACCAAAGCCAATGGGTTTCTGCTGAGAAGAAACCAATGGTTCACTTGCTTCCTCACTGGAACTGGGAAAATCCTACCCTAAAAGAGAATGTAGCGGATGCAGATGGTAATATTCCAGTCCGTGCCTATTCTAATGCGGCAAGTGTAGAACTATTCTTGAATGGTAATACTCTAGGCAAGAAGACATTTACTAAAAAACAAACAAGTGATGGCCGTACTTACCAAGAGGGTGCTAAACCGAATGAACTTTACCTTGAATGGAAGGTTGCTTTTGAAGCAGGTACTTTAGAAGCAGTAGCTCGTGACGAAGCTGGTAATATTATTGCTCGTGATAAGATTGTGACTGCTGGAGAACCTGCAGGAGTTCGTTTGGTCAAAGAAGAAAATGCTATCGCAGCTGACGGAAAAGACCTCACTTATATCTATTACGAAATTGTTGACAGTAAAGGTAACGTAGTTCCTACAGCCAATAATCTTGTTCGCTTCCAGTTGCATGGACAAGGTCAGATTGTCGGTGTGGATAACGGGGAACAAGCCAGCCGTGAACGTTACAAAGAACAAGCAGATGGTTCATGGATTCGCAAAGCCTTTAATGGTAAGGGTGTTGTGATTGTCAAATCAACTGAGCAAGCAGGTAAATTCACCTTGACTGCTCACTCTGATTTCTTGAAATCTGGTCAAACAACTATCTTCACAGGTAAGAAAGACCAAGAGGAAAAAACTGTTTTAGGTACAGAGGTGCCTAAAGTACGTACAGTAATCGGTCAAGCAGCGAAAATGCCTTCAAAAGTAGGATTTATCTACAGTGATGGCAGCCGTGCAAAACTTCCAGTAGAATGGTCAGCAGTTGATGTAAATGAACCTGGTATTTTCACTGTTAAAGGTGTGGCAGATGGTCGTGATGTAGAAGCGCGTGTTGAAGTCTTGGCACTCGAAGCAGAATTGCCTGTAGTTAAGAGAATTGCACCAACTACAGATCTAAGTACGGTTGATCCATCTGTTACCTATGTATTGTCAGATGGTACTCTAGGAAGCTATGACGTTGATAGGTGGGAAGTTGCAGCTGAAGATCAAGCTAAATTAACTATCCCAGGCTCTCGTATCCAAGCTAAAGGAATTTCAGGTGATGATGAAATCGCTGCTACATTCGTAGTCGCTGAAGGTCAAGCGGCTTCACCAGTAGTACCGACTGTAACTGTTGCAGACCAGCCTGTAGAAGGGCTCTCAACTGACCAACCGGTTCTATACCATAAACTTGCTTATGGAGCTACTTTGCCTGAAGTTAAAGCTTTAGCTGAAAATGCGCAAGTTACTGTTATTCAAGCTAACGAAGCAAATGGTATGCGTGCTAGTATTTATGTTCAACCAAATGATGGTGGAGCACTTCAGACTTATGCTATCCAATTCTTACAAGAAGCTCCTCAGATTGAACGTTTAAGTCTAGAAGTTGAAAATGCAGACGCACTGAAAGAAGACCAAACAGTTGGTATCAAAGTCTTGGCTCATTATCAAGATGGAACTCAGGCCGTATTAAAAGCTGACAAGGTAACCTTCTCAACATCAGGTGAAGGAGACGTGGCTGTTCGTAAAGGTATGCTTGAATTGCATAAACCTGGTCAAGTAACTTTGAAAGCTCAATTTGAAGGAGCAGAAGGTCAGATTGACTTGAACATTCAAGCAAATACTGAAAGCAAAGTTGTCCAAGCCATCCGTCCAGTTAGTGTCGTGACAGGTTTGAACCAAGAACCAAGTCTACCTGCTACTGTAACTGTAGAGTATGACAAAGGATTTCCGAAGGTTCACAAGGTGACTTGG
Source organism: Streptococcus oralis (assembly GCA_905370255.1). Next base: position 2,464 of record CAJPKC010000060.1, on the reverse strand, counting down.
CAAGCAGTTGCTAAGGAAGACCTTGCTAAATACCATAGCTTTGATGTTCTTGGTAAAGTAGAAGGAATTGAAAACGAAGCTCATGCTAAAGTTTCTGTAGAAGGTATCATTGCAGTCGAAGAAGTGACTACAACAACTCCAGTTTCAGAAGCTCCTCAATTACCAGAAAGTGTTCGTACTTACCACTCAAACGGCCAAGTATCTTCAGCTAAAGTGACTTGGGATGCTATTGACCCAAGCCAATATGCAACTGAAGGTAGCTTTACCGTTACAGGGCATGTCGAAGGGACTCAGTTACCAACGAAACTTCATGTTCGTGTGTCTGCTCAGACAGAAACTGGTGCTAACATTTCTGATCAGTGGACAGGTTCAGAGTTGACACTTGCCTTTGCATCAGACTCAAATCCAAGTGACTCGGTAGCAAATGTTAATGATAAACTAATCTCATACAACAACCAACCAGCTAACCGTTGGACAAACTGGAACCGTACAAGTGAAGCATCAGTGGGAATCCTCTTTGGTGATTCGGGTATCCTATCTAAACGTTCGGTTGACAACCTCAATGTTGCCTTCCACGAAGACCACGGTGTTGGTGCACCTAAATCTTATGTCATCGAATACTATGTAGGAAAAGATGTTCCAACAGTTCCTAAGAACCCAAGCTTTGTAGCTAGTGAAGACCACGTCTTTAACGATGACAATAACTGGAAACAAGTGACAAATCTTAAAGCTCCAGATCAAGTGAGAGCTGGAGAAATGACTCACTTTAGCTTTGATAAAGTCAATACCTATGCGGTTCGTATCCGTATGGTTAGACCAGATGGTAAATGGGGTACTTCTATTACAGAAATTCAAATCTTCTCTAAACAAGTAGCTGCAGCTAAGAAAGCTCAAGCTCAAATCCAAGTAGATGGAAAAGATTTGCCAAACTTTAACCCTGGCTTGACTGACTATTATCTAGAAGCTAAAGAAGACCAAGCACCAACTGTAACAGCAAGTGTATCAGATAATGGTATTGCTACAGTGATTCCAAGCGTGCGTGAAGGGGATCCAGTTCGTGTTGTCGTTAAGGCTGAAAACGGAGATATTCTAGGTGAATACCGTCTCCACTTTACAAATGATAAAGACTTGCTAGCAAGTAAACCTGTTGTTGCTGTGAAATCATCACGCTTGGTTGCTAAAGGACAAGCCTTAGAATTACCAGCCAAAGTTCCTGTTTACTTCACAGGTAAAGATGGCTATGAAGTCAAAGACTTGGCAGTTGAATGGGATGAAGTTCCAGCTGAAAATCTAGCGAATGCAGGTGAATTTACAGTTCGTGGTCGCGTTTTAGGTACTGATTTAACTGCTGAAGTAGCAGTACGTGTGACTGATAAACTCGGTGAAAACCTATCAGACAACCCAGACTTCGATGACGATAGCAACCGTTCATTTGCTTCTGCAACCAATGATATTGATCCAAATTCTCATGACCGTGTAGATTATGTTAACGATGGTTCAGATGATGAAACCCGTCGTTGGACTAACTGGTCTCCAACTCCATCTGAAAATCCAGAAGTTTCAGTAGGGGTTATCTTTAGAGAAGCTGGCAAGATTGTTGAACGAACAGTCGCTGAAGGAAGCATTCGATTCTTCTCAGACGGTGGAACAGATGCACCTTCTAAACTAGTCTTAGAGCGCTATGTGGGACCAGAATTTGATTCACCAGAATATTACTCTAACTACCAACCATACGATCCAGAACATCCATTCAACACTCCTTCTAACTGGGAGAAAGTTGAATACCGTGCGGATCAAGAGATTCAAGCAGGTACTGATATCCATGTAACCTTTGCTCCAGTCAAAGCTAAGGCGATGAGATGGCGCATGGAAAGAAAAGCAGATACCAAGGGTGTAGCTATTACAGAAATGGCCTTCATCGCTCCAAGTGAAGAACCTAAGGACAGTACAGCTGCAAAACTTCTTGTGGATGGTAAAGAGATTGCTGACTTCTCTGAAGATCGTGTGGATTACCAAGTAACCTACAGTGGAAATCGTCCTCAAGTAACAGTAAAAGCTGGTGAAAACGTAGCAGCAACTATTGTTGATAGTGGTGATGATAAACTTCCAGTCTTGATTCATCTTGTATCAGAAAGTGGTAAACATGTTAAGGGATACCGCATTCAATTGACTAAATCGGATGCTGAAAGTGCTAAGACAGAACCAGCAGTTCACGAAGTTCCAGAGTTCACAGGTGGTGTGAATGGAGAAGAACCAGCTATACATGAAGTTCCTGAGTTCACAGGCGGCGTGAATGGAGTTGAAGCAGCAGTTCACGAAATTCCAGAATACACTGGAGGCGTGAATGGAGTTGAAGCAGCAGTTCACGAAATTCCAGAATACACTGGAGGCGTGAATGGAGTTGAAGCAGCAGTTCACGAAATTCCAGAATACACTGGAGGCGTGAATGGAGTTGAAGCAGCAG
>CAJPKC010000059.1 GCA_905370255.1 Streptococcus oralis | reverse complement strand
CCTGTACGAAAGGCAGGGTCAAATCCAATGACCACTCGCCCTTTAAGAGGTGCAACAAGGAGAAGATTTCGAAGGTTTTCTGAGAAGAGTTGGATAGCTCCTTCTTCTGCCTTTTCTGTTAATTCTGTACGGATTCGGCGCTCGATAGCTGGTAAGACTTTTTTCTTAACAGATTGCTGAATAACTTCGTCAATATAAGCATTCTTAACTTTAAAACGAACACTAAAGAAAGATAGAATACGATCAGTCGCATGCTCAAAGCCAATTTTCAAAATGCCTAGCTTCTCACCACGATTAAGGGCAAGCGTACGGTAACCTTGCATGTTTGCAACTGTTTCTGAGAAATCGTAATAAATCTGAAAGACTTGTTTTTCATCAAGACTCTCATCTTTGACTTGAGAAGTAATCTTAGAGCGTCTATGTACCTCTTGATATGTCATTGAACGCAAATGAACATCCTCGGATAGTGCTTCAACCAAGATGTCTACAGCCCCAGCCAAAGCTTCTTGAGGAGTTTCGAAACCTTCACAGACAAATGCTTCTGCTTCTTTTTCTAGGTTAGAAACATTTTGTAAAATTAAACGAGCAAGTGGAAAAAGTCCAGCCTCACGCGCAATCGTTGCCTTGGTCCGACGTTTCTCCTTATAGGGAAGATAGAGTTCTTCTACATCTGCGAGTTTTTCAGCTGCTAAAATAGCTTCTTCCAATTCCTTTGTTAGCTTACCTTGCTCTTTGATTTTTGCTAAGACCGCTTCCTTACGATCATTTAGAGCAGTTAAACTCTTATCGAGGTCGATAATAGCCTTAATGGCTACTTCATCTAGACTTCCGGTCATATCTTTCCGATAACGGGCGATAAAGGGGATAGTTGCTCCTTCTGCTGTCAAAGACAAGACAGTATCAATCTGCTTTAAAGTTACACCCAAATCTTGGGAAATTTTTTCATATTTTTTATCCATGAAACTATTATACCATAAGGAAGAAAGCTTGTTTTCATTAATTTGTTGCTTTATTTCAACTTTATAAAGATAAAAGCCATGTTTATTTTAAAATCCAACTATTTCTTAGAAATAATAGTATAATAGTGATAACTAAAAGAATCGAGGTATGCCTTATGGCTGTTAAATTTACAAAAACTGATGACTTAGATAAGATGTTCGAAGAATTCGCTAAACTACCTGATTTAAAGCAAGTAACATTTCCAGATGACAAAGAAAAGAAAGATAAGGCAGTAAAGAAAAAATAGATGACACTCTTTCAAAGTTTACCTTCTAGTGTGCTACAAGCTGGTGCCATTTTTCTTTCAATTATCATAGAAGCTTTACCCTTTGTCTTAATGGGGAGCATTATCTCTGGTGCTATCGAAGTCTACGTCACCCCTGAGAAGGTTTATACATTTCTCCCTAAAAATCGTTTGGGGAGAATCTTTTTTGGTACCTTTATAGGATTTCTCTTTCCTTCTTGTGAGTGTGGGATTGTCCCTATCATCAGTCGTTTCTTGGAGAAGAAGGTTCCAAGCTATACAGCTGTTCCCTTTCTAGTAACGGCTCCTATCATCAATCCTATCGTTCTATTTGCGACTTATTCAGCTTTTGGTAATTCATTTAAAATGGTCTTACTACGAGCTTTGGGTTCGATTCTTGTTGCTACTATATTGGGTATCTTTCTTGGATTTTTCTGGGAGGGACCTATCCAAAAAGAAAATAGATTGGCTTGCCATGAGCATAATTTCTCTCATTTGACTAAAAGTCAAAAAATCCTTCAGGTCTTTATCCAAGCTATTGATGAATTCTTTGATATGGGGCGTTACTTGGTCTTTGGCTGTCTTTTTGCAAGTCTAGTTCAAGTCTATGTACCAACTCGAATCTTGACATCTATCAGCTCTTCCCCACTGCTTGCTATTGTTCTATTGATGCTCTTATCCTTCCTACTATCACTCTGTAGTGAGGCGGATGCTTTTATCGGCTCTTCGCTTCTCTCCAGTTTTGGCTTTGCTCCAGTTCTTGCCTTTCTGGTTATAGGTCCTATACTTGATGTTAAGAACTTACTCATGATGAAAAATTATCTCAAAACTCGCTTTATTTGGCAGTTTATGACTATTGTAACTCTCGTTGTACTTATTTATGCTTATCTAGTCGGGGTGATGCTATGATACGATTTCTTATTTTGATGAGTTATTTTTTCTTAACACTTTATCTACATCTATCAGGTAAGCTCAATCAATATCTAAATCTCCACTACTCTTATCTGGCTTATATCACCATGGTTTTATCTTTGATACTAGCCATCGTTCAAGCCTATATTTGTTTCAAACGTTCGAAAGAACATAGTCACTTACAGAGTTTTTCAGCCAAACTTGCTAGTTTTGTCCTCTTAAGTTTGCCTTTGTTAGTTGGATTCACTTTTCCAACAGTTACTCTGGATTCACAAACAGTATCGGCAAAAGGATATTATTTCCCTTTGTCGGAAGGAACTGACAAGGCAATCCAAGCAAGTGAAGGAACGAGCAGTCAGTATCTTAAGCCGGATACCAGTCGCTTTTATTCACAAACAGCTCATGAAAATATTATTCGGAAGAGTGCTGATAAATACTTAGCTCAATCTAGTATAGTTATCAATGATGAAAATTACCTGGAGGTTATGGAAGCTATCTATGATTATCCAAACGAATTTGAAGGCAAGGAAATCGAGTTTATTGGCTTTGTCTACAACGATCCAAATCATACCAATAGTCAATTTGTTTTTCGCTTTGGTATTATGCACTGTATCGCTGATTCAGGAGTCTTTGGACTTTTGACTATAGGAAACACCAATCAGTACGAAAATAACACTTGGGTCAGAGTCAAAGGTAAGATTAGCAATCACTATCACAAAGAACTCAACCAAGTCCTCCCAACCCTTGAAGTCCAGTCCTTCATAAAAGTAGACAACCCCGAAAATACTTATGTTTATAAAGAATTTTAAAAAAGTAGCCTGAATGGGCTACTTTTTCTTGTTTAATAAGCTTTTAACTTCTTGTGCTCCGATCTGATTGCCAGCTTTTTCAAAAAGTTCGATAGCTTGCAAAAAATTCTCTTGCGATTTTTCAGGTTTTTCTATAGAATAAATCTCTCCCAATCCTCTATAAGCGCAGGCCTGAGCGATAAGATCATCTGTCTTTAAGGCTGAGTCTAGCGACTGCTGCATATAAAACTCCGCTTCAACTAGTTGACCTAACCTTAATCGTAAATAACCTTGCTCATAGTCATTAACAGAATTTTTGAGAGAATCCCCTGAAAAATCTTGTTCAATAACTTCTCGCTCTTTTTCGATATAGCTAAGAGCTATCTGAAAATCATTCATTTCACGATAGACCATGGCCAATTGATGATACGCGATGTGTTCATTTTCACGATCCTTTTCTGTAATAGCCAAGTGGAGATAACGTTGGTAAACCTCTAAACAGTGTTCATACTTTTTTTCGTACAAATAGATATAGCCCATCAAGTTTAAAAGACTGTAATCTTTACAAGTTGCTAGGCAAAACTCTGCTTGAACTAATTGCTTAGCTTCATTAATTTTTCCCTCAAATAATAATTCCCAAGCTTGATTCATTAAAAGAACTCCTATCTATTCTAGAACGATAATTATCTAAACGAAAAATACAAACGATCATCTCACAATATCTTTATACATATCTGGTCTTCTATCTCTAAACAAGCCCCAGTTTAGGCGTTCATTTGCTCCCTTGTCAAGGTCATAAGTTATTAACAAGATAGCTTCGCCTTGTCGTTCTGCTTGACTTAAAATAGCTCCTGTTTCATCGGTCATAAAGGATGAACCGTAGAAATTAAGACTAGAACTTTGCCCCCCATTTTCCTCACAAGGAGTGACTTCTTCTAAACCATAACGATTGGCTGCAATAACTGGTACAATATTTGCTGCTGCGTGTCCTTGCATGGTACGTTGCCAATGACCACAACTATCTGTATCCAAAATCGGCTCCGAACCAATAGCTGTTGGATAAAAGAGCAATTCTGCGCCATTTAAAGCAAGGCAACGGGCTGTTTCAGGAAACCATTGGTCCCAACAGATACCAATTCCAATCTTGGCATAGCGAGTGTCCCAGACCTTGAAGCCTGTGTTTCCAGGAGTAAAGAAGAATTTCTCCTGATAATAATGGTCATCTGGTATATGAGTTTTACGATAAACGCCCAGTACTTCTCCATCTGCATCAATGACAGCAATAGAATTGTACAAGACATTACCATCTTTTTCATAGAAACTGATTGGTAAAACGACCTTTAGTTCCTTGGCAATCACTTTAAAATGCTGAATAGCCGTATTTTCTGATACCGACTGGGCATACTGGTAGTAGTCATACTGACGTTCCTGACAGAAATAGGGACGTTCAAACAACTCAGGCAAGAGAATAATTTGCGCACCTTGCTCAGCAGCTTGACGGACTAAACGTTCAGCTGTTTGGATATTCGTTTCCACATCCTTAGCGCATTGCATCTGAATAGCTGCAACCGTTACATTTCTCATCTTTTTCTCCTATTCTGGAATTTGTTGGGTAATACAGTGGATATTTCCACCACCTAAAAGAATATCTCTTGCAGGGATTCCTACGACTTCACGGTCTGGGAAACACTTACTCAGGATATCCAAGGCCACTTGGTCGTTTTCATCCTGAAATTGTGGCACCAAGACAGATTTATTGGCAATATAGAAGTTCACATAGGATGCTGCTAAACGCTCACCAGCATAGCGTTCCTCTTCGCCTTCTTCATAAGTATAGCCCGGCAAATCTTCTTCCGTCACTACTTGATGGATAGCTGGAATCGGAAGTTTATGAATGGTAAAGGAACGCCCCTTTGCATCTGTTTCCGTCTCTAAAAGAGCTAAATCGGCCGCAGACATGGCATACTGGGGATCGTCTTGGTCGTCCGTCCAAGCTAAGACAATCTCTGCTGGGCCAACAAAGGCTGCTACATTGTCGACGTGTTCATTGGTTTCGTCTTGATAAATACCGTAAGGCAACCAGATAACTTTTTCAGCGCCAAGGCTCTCTAGTAAGGTCTTTTCAATCTCCTCTTTAGTCAGGTGAGGATTACGACCCGGACTGAGCAAACAGCTTTCTGTGACAAGAATGGTTCCTTGACCGTCACTGTGTATAGCTCCACCTTCCAGTACAAATGGTTTGGCATCATAAACAGGTATATCTAAGACTTCTGCAAAACGACTGGCTACTTGGTCATCTGCTTCATAGTCTTGATAGAGTCCATCCACAGAACCTCCCCAAGCATTGAAAGACCAATCTACCGCTAATTTTTCCCTTTTATCATTAAGGAGAATGGTCGGACCTGTATCACGAGCCCAGGCATCATTTGTTGGGATATCTAGATAGACGACCTTGTCTCCAAGATAGGATTGGGCTTCAGATAGATAGTCCTCCTCAACCAAAAGGTAGACTGTTTCCCCCTGAGCAATCGTTTTGATAATCTTGCTGAAAGCTGCTTTAGCAGCCTTGCCTTCAAATGGCCAAGAACCTGGTCGAGTAGGCCATATCATGAGAGTCCCATGATGGGGTTCATACTCTGCAGGCATACGATAACCTAATTTCTTTGGGCTGTCCATCATGATAATCTCTCCTTAAAGTCTTGGTAGCCAAATGCTTTAATCAAACTACATTCACCCTCTTTATCCATGAGATACAAACTTGGAAGCCCAATGCCGTTAAAGGTATTATTTTTGACAAAGGAGTAAATTGCCATGTCTTCAAAATAGAGGCGATCGCCGATTTCAATCGGTTTTTCAAAGCTGTAATCCCCAATGATATCACCTGTCAGGCAAGTATTTGAAGAGAGTCTATAAGTATAAGGTTTTTCTTGCGCTTCAAATCCATCTCTCAATGGGGGACGATAAGGCATCTCAAGAACATCTGGCATATGGCAGCTTGCCGAGGCGTCTAGCACCAAGGTCTCAATCCCGTTTTCAACAATATCTAAGACTTCTGTCGCTAGATAGCCAGCATTAAGGGCAATAGCTTCTCCAGGTTCAATGTAGACGTCTACGTTATAAGTTTCTCGAATGCGTTTAATCTCAGAAATCAGTAAGTCCACATCATAGTCATCTCTCGTAATATGATGACCACCACCCATATTGAGCCATTTAACTTGGTGCAAATAGACACCAAACTGGTCTTCTACTGCTTTCAAAGTCGTTTGTAAATCATCTGCCCCTTGCTCACAGAGGGTATGAAAATGAAGTCCGTCAACCAACTCCAATAAATCACTTGGTATCTTGTCTGAAGTCACTCCAAAACGAGAGCCAGGAGCACAAGGATCATAAAGCGCGTGGTCACCCTGCGTTGAACATTGAGGATTGATGCGAAGACCCACACTGATACCAGCCTCACGACAACGTTGACCATACTTTCGAAGTTGTCTCTCTGAGTTAAAATCAATATGATCAGATATTTGCAGTAGCTCTTCCATATCTGATTCCTTGAAAGCAGGCGCAAAAACATGGACTTCCCCCGGAAACTCTTCTCTAGCTAACTTCGCTTCATAGAGTCCACTAGCTGTCGTACCTGATAGATACTGGCTAATTAAAGGATAGGTTTTATAGAGAGAATAAGCCTTTTGAGCTAGCAAAACCTTACAACCTGCCTTTTCCTGAACCTCTTGCAGAATGCTACAATTTTCTTCTAGTTTTGCTAAATCTATGACATAAGCTGGCGTTGGTACTTGTTCTAACTTCATTAGTCCACCATTTGTGGATTTTCAACCACAACCCATGGCAAACCGTATTTATTTAAAGCTTCCATGAATGGATCTGGATCCAACTCTTCAAGATTATACACTCCTGGTTGTTTCCAAGTGCCATCCATCACTAATTTTGTCCCAATCATGGCTGGAACACCCGTTGTATAAGAAATGGCTTGTGAACCAACTTCTGCGTAGCATTCCTGATGGTCGCAAACATTGTAGATGTAGATTGTCTTTTCAACGCCATCTTTGACACCTGTAAAGATACA
>CAJPKC010000058.1 GCA_905370255.1 Streptococcus oralis | reverse complement strand
AATATCTTTGAAGATTTCCAAACAAGTGGCGTTCCATCTGCTTTGAAACGTGATGCAACTGATGGTGTTCAGTCTGTTCACGTCGAAGTCAAACACCCTGATGAAATCAATACACTCTTTGACTCTGCAATCGTTTATGCTAAAGGAAGCCGTCTCATGCACATGCTTCGTCGTTGGCTAGGAGATGCTGATTTTGCTAAAGGTTTGCATGCTTACTTTGAAAAACACCAATACGGAAACACTATTGGTCGTGACCTTTGGAATGCCCTTGGTCAAGCATCAGGCCGTGATGTAGCAGCCTTTATGGATTCTTGGTTGGAGCAACCTGGTTATCCAGTTTTGACTGCTACAGTTGAAAATGATGTTTTGAAGATTTCACAAAAACAATTCTTCATCGGTGAGCACGAAGACAAGAACCGTCTTTGGGTAGTACCCCTTAACAGTAACTGGAAAGGTTTGCCGGATACACTCGAAACTGAAAGCATCGAAATTCCAGGTTATGCAGCTCTTCTTGCTGAAAACAAAACAGCTCTTCGTCTCAACACTGAAAATACTGCCCACTACATTACTGACTATCAAGGTGAATTACTGGATGCTATCCTTTCAGAATTAGTTGAACTTGATAACACAAGTAAGCTTCAAATCGTCCAAGAACGTCGTTTGCTTGCTGAAGCAGGACATGTATCATATGCAGACTTGTTGCCAGTACTTGATAAACTTGCCAAGGAAGAGTCTTACCTGGTTGTTGCTGCAGTTTCTCAAGTTATTAGTGCCCTTGAGCGCTTTATTGATGAAGGAACAGAAGTTGAGAAAGACTTTAATAACCTCATTGCTAAATTGGCTCGTCACAACTATGAACGACTTGGTTTTGAAGCAAAAGAGGGTGAATCTGATGAAGATGAGTTGGTTCGTCAATTAACCATTTCTATGATGATTCGTTCAAATGATGAAGAAGCTAGTCAGGTAGCAAGTCAAATCTTTGCAGCCCATAAAGAAAATCTTGCAGGACTTCCAGCAGCCATTCGTGCTCAAGTCCTCATCAATGAGATTAAACACAATGAGACTAAGGACTTGGTTGCAACTTACCTAGACCTATACACTCATGCAACAGATGCAGTCTTCAAACGTCAATTAGCAGCTGCGCTTGGATACAGTACAGATCCAGAAAACATCCAAACTCTTCTTGCAACTTGGAAGGACAAATTTGTCGTGAAACCACAAGACCTTTCAGCATGGTACCTCCAATTCCTTGGACACCAAGCTACCCAAGAAACTGTTTGGGTTTGGGCTCGTGAAAACTGGGATTGGATCAAGGCAGCCCTTGGTGGAGATATGAGCTTTGATAGCTTTGTCATCTTCCCATCACACATCTTTAAAACCGAACAACGTTTGGCAGAGTATAAGGCCTTCTTTGAACCACAACTTTCTGATCTTGCCCTTAGCCGTAATATCAGCATGGGTATCAAGGATATCGCAGCGCGCGTTGAATTGATTAAACGTGAAAAAGCAGCAGTTGAAGCAGTTGTTGCACAATATGGCAAGGCTTAAAAACTTCTTGACTAAATAGTATATAAAAACTCAACTTTCTCTTAGAAAAACAAGGAAAGTTGAGTTTTTTTTAAGATATTTTTGCTATAATGGATATAATAAGGAGGAATTTTTGATGATTAAAATTCTATTAGTGGAAGATGACCTAGGCCTGTCAAATTCAGTCTTTGATTTTTTGGATGATTTTGCAGATGTTATGCAGGTATTTGATGGCGAAGAAGGTCTCTACGAGGCTGAAAGTGGCGTCTATGACTTGATTCTATTGGACTTGATGTTACCAGAAAAAAATGGTTTCCAAGTCTTAAAAGAACTACGTGAAAAAGGTGTTTCGACTCCTGTTCTCATCATGACAGCCAAGGAAAGTCTTGATGACAAAGGACATGGCTTTGAGCTGGGAGCAGATGATTATCTAACCAAACCATTTTATCTAGAAGAACTCAAGATGCGTATTCAGGCCCTTCTCAAACGCTCAGGGAAATTTAACGAAAATACCTTAACGTACGGTGATTTGACAGTCAATCTATCTACTAATGAAGTTAAGGTTCAAGATGCCTCTGTTGAGCTGCTTGGTAAAGAATTTGAACTCTTGGTCTATTTCCTCCAAAACCAAAATGTCATCTTACCAAAAACCCAAATCTTTGACCGTTTATGGGGATTTGACAGTGACACAACCATTTCCGTTGTAGAAGTTTATGTATCAAAAGTTCGTAAGAAATTGAAAGGTTCAGCCTTTGCTGAAAATCTCCAAACTTTGCGTAGTGTTGGGTATATTTTAAAACATGTTTAAGAAATTAAAAAAGAATTGGTACGCAGAAGATTTTAGCTACTTTATCCGTAATTTTGGTGTTTTCACCCTAATTTTCTCTGCCATGACCTTGATTATCTTGCAGGTTATGCACTCCAGTCTCTACACATCAGTGGATGAGAAACTCCTATCTCTCAGCAACAATCCTCAGGACATCATTCAATTGGCGGTCAATCGTGCAACTGAAGACGTTAAGGATTTAGGTAGTGGCAGTGTCGCTTCAGCATCTGATAAAAAACCAAATGTGAGTTCCAATACTGAAGTGATTTTGCTAGATTCAAATTTGAATCAATTAGTGACTGGTAATCGCTTTTTAGGATTAGACAGAATAACGTTCAATAAAAAGGATTTAAACCATATCCGACAACTTCATGTTGTGAATAGCTACGGTCAGGATGAGATTTATCGGGTGGTCTTAACGGAAATGAATATTGATTCTGTTTCGACTAATATTAAGTATGCTGCTATCCTGATTAACACAAGCCAACTAGAGCAAATTAGTCAAAACCACGAGCAGTTAATCGTGGTGGTGATGGCAAGTTTTTGGATTCTATCTATCTTAGCCAGTCTCTATCTTGCACGTGTCAGTGTTAAACCCTTACTTGAAAGTATGCAAAAGCAGAAAAGCTTTGTGGAAAATGCCAGTCATGAATTACGGACTCCGTTGGCAGTTCTTCAGAACCGTCTGGAAACTCTTTTTAGAAAACCAGAGGCGACTATTATGGAGTCAAGTGAGAGCATCGCTTCTAGTTTGGAAGAAGTTCGAAATATGAAGTTTCTAACGACTAACCTTCTCAATCTGGCACGTAGAGATGATGGAATCAAGCCTGAGTTTGGAGAGGTAGAGCCAGACTTCTTTAATACAACCTTTACTAACTATGAGATGATTGCGTCCGAGAATAATCGTGTTTTTCGTTTCCAAAATCGTGTTCATCGCACCATTATCACAGATAAACTCCTCCTCAAGCAATTGATGACCATTCTGTTTGACAATGCTGTCAAGTATACAGAAGAAGAAGGAGATATTTATTTTGAGATTTCAACGACAGAACGCAGTCTCTATCTAAAGGTAGCAGATAATGGAATTGGTATTTCTGCAGCCGATAAAAAGAAAATCTTTGATCGATTTTATCGCGTTGATAAAGCTCGGACACGTCAAAAGGGTGGTTTCGGTTTAGGCTTGTCTTTGGCTAAGCAAATCGTAGATGCCCTTAAAGGAAGCATCAGTGTAAAAGATAACAAACCTAACGGAACAATTTTTGAAGTCAAGATAGCGATCTCAACACCATCTAAACGAAAGAATAAATAAAAAAACCTTCGATTCATCGAAGGTTTTTATTTGAATTTTTTCTTGATAAAAGTGCGCTGAAATTGTAAAGCTACAAGACTGAGGCCGATAGCCAAAGCAAATGATAAAACAGTGTTCAATTTAAGCGATAAGAACATAAAACTAAAGATAGCTAAAAAGACACAGAAGCAAGCAATGTTAACAAAAAATAGGACTTCCTTTACACTAGCGACAGAAGCATTTTCTGGAACATAATCTTGAAACTGAGCAGTTTTTATACTTTCTTGTTCTAACTCATACGGGTGTAATTTTCTAGCGGGCATATTTCTCTCCTTAACAATACATTACTATTTTATCACTTTTTAAAGAGAGAATTATTACAGAATGGTTACAAATTGCATAAAATCTGTTTTCAAGGACAAAGTCGGTTTTCTTGACATGCCTTAGGGAAAATGATAGGATGGGTGAACCGTTTAAACTTTATTATTTTTCTCTTATTCCAATGAGTGGAAATTTGATGATTAAAACGAATAAAAATCATACACAGATGCAAATAAATTCAATTTTGAAGTAAGGACAGGATTCTTTTAAATTGATTCTAGTTGTTCATGACGAGATAGTTTTCTATCTTTAGTGCTATGGTAAAGAGGAGATTTGTTCCCTCGACAACAGAATACTTAAAGGAGATTGGCATGTATCTTGCTATCAAAGAAATTTTACAGAATAAACTGCGTTACAGTTTAATTCTAACTACCATTTTTCTCATTGCTTTTATGGTCTTTTTTATGACCAGTTTGGCTCTCGGGCTTGTTCGAAATAACAGGGCTGCTATTGATAATTGGCAAGCAACAGGAGTTGTGCTATCCGATTATGCAAATGATAATTTGACTGCATCCTTTATACCAGAAAAAGACTACAAAGATAAAGTGTCTAAGGATGCTGTTCCCCTAAGCTACATGTTTGCGGTGACAAACCTTGTTAATAGTAATGACAAGATGAATGTCTCTATTTTTGGTCAAGAGTGGGACAGTTTTATCTCGCCAAGCTTGATTGAAGGGCGTTACCCAGAAAATGACCAAGAAGTGGTAGTGGATCAGTCTTTTGAAAATTACGGCATCAAACTCGGGGACGCTATTCAACTCAACGGAAGTGAGACAAGTTTTAAGATTGTAGGTTTGACCAGAGAAAATAAATTTTTCACGGAACCTGTTGTCTTTACAAGTTTAACAACGTATTGGGATTTACAAGGAACAACAAAAGGCAATCGTTCGATCTCTGCATTGGTATTGCAAAATGATGTAGAAGTGACTGGCGATGGTTTGAAGCAGATTTCTATTCAAAAAATGATTTCGAAAATTCCTGGCTATACCCCTCAGGTCAATGTATTCTCAGGAATGATTCTAGCTATGATTGTCATTACAGGTCTGATTGTAGGAATTTTTATCTACATCATTACCATTCAAAAATTAGGCCTCTATGGCATTATGCGAGCACAAGGAATTCAGATAAAATCCATCGTATGGTCCCTTTTCTGTCAAATCTTTCTCTTATCTGGTTTGGGTATTGGTTTGGCTTTATTAGCCATTTGGGCTGTCATTTTAGTCTTACCTGCAACCTTCTTTTTCTACCCTAGTTGGTTGGCATACTTTGTGTTAAGCCTGGTCATTTGCTTGATGGCACTACTAGGTGGCGTCATTTCGCTTCCGCGTCTACTTAAAGTGGATCCAATTACAGCGATTGCAGAATGATAAGGAGAATGATATGACGACATTAATTGAGATGATTCAAGTGACAAAAACTTATGGCGAAGGCAATATGAAAGTCTCAGCTCTCCATGAGACCAATTTTCAGCTAAACGCTGGGGAGTTTGTAGCGATTGTGGGGCCTTCTGGATCAGGTAAAACAACCTTTTTAACGACTCTAGGACAACTTCAGGAAGCTTCAAGTGGAAAGATTCTAGTAAAGGGAAAAGAGACTGGGCATTTATCTGAAAAAGAAAAAACGGATTTGCGCTTCAGAGAATTTGGTTTTATCCTCCAGGCTTCAAATCTGATTCCCTTTTTAACGGTTAAGGAGCAATTAGATTTAATTGACCGTTTGGATAAAAAGAAATCTATAAAAAGTAACCGACAAGAGTTGTTCAGTTTGTTGGACTTGGAAAAGGTTCAAAATCACTATCCCAAAGCTCTCTCTGGTGGAGAACGCCAACGAGCTGCAATTGCTAGAGCCCTTTATAATAATCCTAGTATCGTGCTTGCAGATGAGCCGACAGCTAGCTTGGATACACAACGTGCTTATCAAGTGACGGATATGCTGGCTTCAATTGCCCATGAGCAAGGCAGGGGAGTTGTCATGATTACGCATGATACTCGCTTGCTAGATAAGGTTGACCGTATTTATGTTATGAATGACGGACGGCTTGTCGAAAAGACACAAGCATAAAACGAAAAAGTGAACTGTTATTGATACGGTTAACTTTTTTTAAAATTTGGACTAACAAGACCCACTTTTCTATATAGCTGATTTTTTGGAAATGTGGTATAATTTTCTCTATGGAAAAGATTATCATTACAGCAACTGCTGAAAGTATTGAACAAGTAAAACAGCTACTTGAAGCTGGTGTCGACCGCATTTATGTCGGTGAGAAAGATTTTGGTCTTCGTTTGCCAACTACCTTTAGTCATGAAGAATTGCGTGAAATCGCAAAAATCGTTCATGATGCAGGTAAGGAATTAATCGTTGCGGTCAATGCTCTTATGCACCAAGACATGATGGACCGTATCAAGCCATTCTTGGACTTTCTAGAGGAAATCAAGACGGACTATATTACTGTTGGAGATGCAGGGGTATTTTATGTGGTCAACCGTGATGGCTATTCTTTTAAAACCATCTATGACGCATCAACCATGGTAACAAGCAGTCGTCAGATTAACTTCTGGGGACAAAAAGCAGGAGCATCAGAAGCTGTTTTGGCGCGTGAAATCCCATCTGCAGAACTTTTCAAAATGCCTGAAATTTTAGAAATTCCTGCTGAGGTCTTGGTATACGGTGCTAGTGTTATCCACCATTCGAAGCGTCCACTCTTGCAAAACTACTATAATTTCACACAGATTGATGATGAAAAATCTCGTCAACGTGATTTGTTCTTGGCCGAGCCTAGTGATCCAGAGAGTCATTACTCTATTTTTGAAGACAATCATGGAACTCATATCTTTGCTAACAATGACCTAGATTTGATGACCAAGTTGACAGAATTGGTAGAACATGGTTTCACTCATTGGAAGCTTGAAGGTCTTTATACACCTGGCCAAAACTTTGTAGAAATCGCAAAACTTTTTATCCAAGCGCGTAACTTGATTCAAGATGGCAAGTTTACACATGACCAAGCCTTCTTGCTCGATGAAGAAGTTCGTAAGCATCATCCTACAAATCGTTTACTTGATACTGG
>CAJPKC010000057.1 GCA_905370255.1 Streptococcus oralis | reverse complement strand
CAGCTTCCCAACCTAGTTCTTCCTTAGCTTTTGCTGGGTCTGAGTAGCAAGCTGCGATATCACCTGGGCGACGTTCAACGATACGGTATGGAATTGGGCGTCCAACAGCTTTTTCCATATTTTGGATAATTTCAAGAACTGAGTAGCCTTTTCCAGTACCAAGGTTATAAACGTTTAGGCCTGAATCTTTTTGAAGCTTCTTAAGGGCTGCAACGTGTCCTTTTGCTAGGTCAACGACGTGGATATAGTCACGAACACCTGTTCCATCTTCAGTATCGTAGTCATCTCCGAAGACTTGAACTTGTTCTAACTTACCAACTGCGACTTGTGTTACATATGGCAAAAGGTTGTTTGGAATACCGTTTGGATTTTCTCCTAGGTCACCACTCTCATGCGCCCCAATTGGGTTGAAGTAACGAAGTAAGACAACGTTCCACTCTGAATCTGCTTTATGGATATCTGTCAAGATTTCTTCCAGCATAAGCTTGGTACGGCCATAAGGGTTGGTAGCTGAAAGTGGGAAATCTTCTAGGATTGGAACAGTATGTGGATCTCCATAAACTGTTGCTGAAGAACTGAAGATAATGTTCTTACAGTTGTTTTCTTCCATTGCCTTCAAAAGGCTAACTGTACCGGCAATATTGTTATCATAGTAGGCAAGTGGGATACGAGTTGACTCACCAACTGCCTTCAAACCTGCAAAATGGATGACTCCTGTAGGTTCTTCATGTTTGAAAATGTCACGAAGTGTATCTGTATCGCGGATATCAGCTTCGTAGAAAGGAATTTCTACTCCTGTGATTCTTTCCACTACTTCTAAACTTTTACGGCTACTGTTGACCAAGTTATCCACCACGACAACTTGATGTCCAGCTTGGACCAGTTCAATGACAGTGTGAGTTCCGATAAAACCTGCTCCACCTGTTACCAAAATCTTTTCTTGCATCATTTTTCCTCTATTCTTGAATTATTTTTTTCATTTTACCATTTTTGATAGGGAAAGTCATTTGCTATCCTAATCCTATCGTAAAAATCAGGTAAAAAGTTTACGATTATTTCTCTTTAATATATCTTTCAGTCGGATAATCCGCTGGATCCAAGACTCCACTTTCCCCTTGAAGCATTTGGGCTAGGTGATAGCCTATAATGGGTCCAGTTGTCAATCCTGACGATCCTAATCCACTCGCAACAAATACTCCTGACAAGTTGGGCACTTGTCCGAAAAACGGCGAAAAATCACTCGTATAAGCACGAATCCCCACACGTTCACCACTTATCATTGCATCTTTTAAGCTAGGATAAAACGAACTTGCTGCTTCAGCCATTTGTTGTAGCAAATTCTCATCAACGGCTAGGTCAAATCCCATATCATTTTCATGGGTAGCTCCTAGAGATAACTTACCACCGGGAAATGGTATCAAATCCCACTCACCTTCCGGCATAACTACAGGGTAAGCTCCCATGTCTTGTGGCACTTGGTAATCTCGGAGTTGCCCCTTTTGAGGACGAACGTCTACCTCATATCCTAAGGGCTCTAAGATGTGGCCAAGCCAAGCTCCTGTGGATAAGATGACTTGGTCAAACATTTGATTGTCTATCTGATAGCCCGATGATAGAGGGGTTAGACTGACCTCTTTATTTATGACCTTCACTTGACTGGCTCCCAGTAAGCGAGTCACTAGGAGTTGCCCATCTACTCGAGCTCCACCAGAAGCATAGAGTAAACGTTCAAATCCCTCTAGACCGGGAAATAAGTTACTAGCAGTCGCTTGGTCCAAAATGGCTAATTCGCCAATTAAGGGAGATTCATCTCTACGTTGCAAGGCTAAATCATAGAGTTCCTCGAGCTTGGAATCATCTTTTTTGAGAAGGAAGACTCCTGAGCGCTGGTAGAAATCAACCTTTTGACCAGTTTTTTCTAAATCAGCTAATAAATCTACATAAAAGTCTGCTCCTAGGCGAGCCATCTTGTACCAAGCTTTATTACGTCGTTTAGAGAACCAAGGACTGATGATTCCTGCAGCTGCCTTGGTCGCTTGGCCGTATCCATGATCAAAGACAGTTACTTCGATATCTGCTTCTTTAGAGAGGTAGTAGGCGGCCGTTGCCCCTACAATTCCTGCTCCTACAATGGCAACTTTTTTCATTGTCTTTACCTTCTAACTAGATATGATGGAATGGATTGGTAGAAGCTTGACTTGTGATAACTTCGAGAGACCAAGCATTCTCTTTCTTCCATTCGTTCAAGAGCTCTGCAATTTTTTCGATAAAAAGCACTTCGATATAGTGGCCTGGATCCAGAGCCAACAAGCCATCTGACAACATATCCTGAGCTGTGTGGTAATAGATATCTCCAGTGATGTAGACATCTGCTCCTTTTGCTAAAGCATCAGGATAGAATGATTGACCACTTCCACCACAGATAGCAACTCTTGAGATTGTTTTTTGCAAATCACTCTCATGATAAAACACCATACGGAGACTATCTAGACCAAAGACTTCCTTAACATGGTCAGCAAATTCCTTAAATGTTTGAGGTCTAATAGTTCCAATACGGCCAATCCCACGTTCAGGACCTGTTTCCTGCAGATAAGTTGTATCCTCAATACCCAATAGTTGGCAGAACCAATCATTAAGACCATTTTCAACAATATCTATATTAGTATGGCTGACGTAGACGGCAATATCATGCTTGATAAGATTGATATAAATCTGATTTTGAGGACGACTAGCTACCAAGTCCTTGATTGGACGAAAGATAGGCGCGTGCTTAACGATAATCAAATCTACACCCTTTTCAATAGCTTCTGCCACTGTATCTTCACGTATATCAAGGGCAACCATGACTTTTTGGATGTCCTTGTCTAAGATACCAATCTGCAAACCACGACTATCGCCTTCCATAGAAAATTCTTGTGGGCAATAGGCTTCATAACGCTTAATCACTTCACTTGCTTTCATGGAGCACCTCCTTGATGGCTTGAATTTTATCTACTAAAACTTGACGTTCTTCATGATTTTTTTCTGGGATTTGACTAAGGGCAAATTCGAGCTTACTTGCTTCTTTTTGCCACTTTTGGACAAATACGGGGCTACGTTCTTTAGATAGAAAAGGACCAAAACGGGTGTCACTTGCTGACAATTTCATTTCTCCAGCTTCCACTACTAGAATCTCATAGAATTTTCCAGCTTCTTCTAGGATACTTTCTGCTATGATTTGAAAACCATGCTCTTGTAACCAACTACGCAACTCGTCTTCACGATTATTGGGTTGAAGAATCAATCGCTCAACATTGGCTAGTTTGTCCAAACCCTCTTCTAATATCGTAGCAATCAAACGACCACCCATTCCTGCAATAGTGATAACAGAGATCTGGTCACTTTCTTCGAAAGCTGCTAAACCATTGGCTAAACGAACCTGAATTTTCTCAGTCAAAGCATGACTTTCAACATTTGTAACTGCAGATTGATAGGGACCTTCTACAACTTCTCCTGCAATAGCACGTTCGATATGACCCTTTTCAACTAATTCAATCGGTAAATAAGCATGGTCGCTCCCAACATCAAGTAAAACGGCTCCTTGCGGAACAAAAGAAGCTACCGTTTCTAATCTCTTTGAAATCATCTTCTCTCACTTTCAAAAACTCTATTTCCCTTTATTATACCATATTTTATCTGGCAATCCTGCACCTAAAAAAGACCGCAATCATGGATTGCAGTCTTTCTTTATCTTTTAACTTGATAACGACTTGTCAGGATGAAAATCACAATAAAGACGAGCATCATAATGCCATAGACAGGTAGTGTTTGACCTGTAAGTGTTGAAATTTCAAGCAATTTTTGTATTCTTGGGAATAGAGCTGTTCCAAGGAAGCCACCAACTGACCAAATAATCAAGAGAACTCGCCACAGACTAAATGGCAAGCAAGCTCTAACTACAGACATGAAACCAATCGATGCCAATAGATAATACAAAAGTGTCGAAATTTCAATGTCGGTCCAGCCTTGACTGGTTCCAAAAATTTTAACAAAGAGAACACTAAAGACTACCATCAAGGCACTTGGTAAAGCTCGAAGCATGGATTTTCTGAGGAAGTTTTGTTCCACAGGTTTGATATTTCGTTCAAAAGTTAATACAAACGGTGGGAATCCTTCCACAAACTGGTCAATCATAGTTATCTGAATCGGAATGAATGGGAAAATCAAAATCCATTCAGTACGTCCCAACAATGCACTGGCAATACAGATAACTGCTAGCAAGAAGGAATAGATGGTCTTAATCAAGAAAATCGGAGCAATGTGGGCAATATTGTTGACCACACGACGACCTTCGAAGAGAATCTCAGGAACATCATTGAAATCTGAATTCAAGAGGACCAGATTTGCAATCTGACGAGTTGCTGGGTCTCCTTCAGCCATAACAATGGAACAGTCTGCCTCACGGAGAGCTAGGATATCATTGACACCATCCCCTGTCATTGCTGTAGTATGTCCTGCTTTTTTCAGAGTTTGGATGATTAGTTTCTTTTGATGAGGTGAAACACGTCCGAAAATGGCTGTTTCTTCAGCCATGGCTATCAATTCTTCATCATTAATTTTCGAACAATCTACATAGCTCTGATAGTCTGCAAAACCTGCTTTTTGAGCAATACTTGAAACAGTGACTGGATTATCACCAGAGATAATTTTCAGCCCCACTTCCTGAGAACGAAGATAGTCTAGCGTCTCAGCAGCACCTTCTCGGATTGGATCTAGAATCTCAAGCAAAGCCAAAGCCTGAATATCCGATGGTTTTTGTGGCTTGTGATGGTCAACTTTTTCTTGACTGAGCGCTAATACCAAGACACGAGATCCTCGTTCAAGGGCTTCTCTAGCCTCAGGAATTTCAGCATCCAACAACATCTCCGGTGCACCTAGGAAAACAGTTCCTAGACCTTCCAACTCCATTGCTCCCCATTTTCGATCACTTGAAAATGGAAGGCTAGAAATCATCGGATAAGCTACCTCTCCCACAAAACGCTTTCGAATAGCTTGGGCAGTTGGATTTTTATCCTCACTGTGTGCCATATAGCTGGTTAGTATTTTGGCAATAGCATTCTTGTCATAATCCTGGGTCAGAGGAAGGACCGTCTCAACCTGCATCTTCCCTTGGGTGATTGTCCCTGTCTTATCCAAGCAGAGCATATCCACACGCGCCAAGGTCTCAACAGAATACATCTCCTGCACCAAAACCTTTTTCAACCCAAGCTTGATAACAGCAGTTAATAGAGAAGTGATGGTCAAAAGAGCGATTCCCTTAGGCAACATCCCCAAAAGAGCTGTAGATGAATTGACTACAGAAGACTTGAGTGGCAGACCTTTTAAGACCAAGGCTTCAAGCAAGAGAGCAATACCAAAAGGAATGATAATTTTCCCAGTAAAGCCGGCTAACTGGTCTAGCGATTTCATGATACGAGAGTTAATTGGCTTCACTGTCTTAGCTTCAAGCATGAGTTTAGCAGCATAGTTATCCGCCCCAACATGATGTACCTGAGCAAAGACAGAGCCACTTGCAAGAAAGCTACCCGACAACATTAAGTCTTCTACTTCTTTTTGCACCAAGTCGCTCTCACCCGTTAACATGGCTTCATTGACTTCTGCAAAACCTTCTAATACAATCGCATCACTTGGAATCTGATCTCCTGCTGACAAGCGAATCACGTCATCCAAAACAAGCTCTTCAGGGTCCAAAGCGATCTCTTGTCCATCACGAATAGTCGTAATCTTTTCTTTATTCAAGAGATTGAGTTTATCAACCATATGTTTGGCACGTAGCTCGGTTACAATCCCTGAAAAAGCATTAAAACAGATAACCGCAAAGAAAACTAGGTTGCTCCAGGCTTGAACAAAAGCGAGCGCTAAGGCAATGGCAAAGTTTAAAGCATTGAATAAAGTAAAGACATTTCGCTTTATAATCTGCCAGGTACTGGTACTAGCTGAAGCTTTGAAATCATTGACCTGTCCCTGTTTCTGACGATCTTTAACTTCTGATTGGCTTAAGCCCATAATTTTATTTTTATCCATAAATTCTATCATATCATTTTTTTTTCAATAATTCTAATTTCAAATAAAGAGCTTTTCAGACTTTACAAAAAACATTTGCCTGTCCTACTATGATAGGGTATAATAAAAGAAAGAAAACTGAAGGAGACACCATGTTTTATACTTATCTACGTGGGCTAGTTATGTTGATTTTATGGTCGATCAATGGAAATGCCCACTTTCACAATACTGAAAAAATTCCAAGTTTAGATGAAAACTATATCCTTGTTGCGCCACACCGTACCTGGTGGGATCCAGTCTATATGGCTTTTGCAACAAAACCAAAGCAATTTGTCTTTATGGCAAAAAAAGAACTCTTTTCAAATCGCATCTTTGGTTGGTGGATTCGCATGTGTGGTGCTTTCCCTATCGACCGTGATAACCCAGGTTCTTCTGCTATCAAATATCCAATTAATGTTCTTAAAAAGAGCAATCGCTCACTGATTATGTTTCCTAGTGGTAGTCGTCATTCCAATGATGTTAAGGGTGGTGTAGCCCTCATCGCAAAGATGGCTAAGGTTCGTATCATGCCTGTTACCTATACTGGTCCTATGACTCTAAAAGGGCTTGTCAGCCGTGAACGTATTGATATGAACTTCGGAAATCCGATTGATATCTCAGATATTAAAAAGATGAATGATGAGGGAATTGAGATGGTTGCAGACCGCATCCAATCTGAATTTCAACGCCTGGATGAGGAAACAAAACAGTGGCACAACAATAAAAAACCAAATCCACTGTGGTGGCTCATCCGTATCCCCGCCTTGATTCTAGCAATTATAATCGGAATTCTGACAATCCTCTTTACCTTTGTTGCAAGTTTTGTTTGGAACCCAGATAAAAAGAGAGAGAAATTACAATAGGCATATTTTCACAAGCCCAAGTTTATTACTTGGGCTTTTCCAATGAATTACCATACTAATTAGCATATTGACAAAAGCTTAAATCTATAGTATACTTTCAAAGTAAGCTGATTTAGCTCAGTAGGCAGAGCGCATCCATGGTAAGGATGAGGTCGCCGGTTCGATCCCGGCAATTAGCATCAATTCAGCAGTTCCTATCTGGGGAGCTGTTTTTTTTCTTGACAAAGTATTGGCTCTATAGTAAAATAAAGTCTGCGATGAGTCGATATGTAGCGAAAGCTACAATTGCGCAAAGGAGGTCATAACGCAGGAGCGGACCTTGAGAAATTGTGTGAACCAGTTTCTCACATGGAGATGCCTCTCACACTCTCAGGTTTTTCCAGAGAGTTTTTTC
>CAJPKC010000056.1 GCA_905370255.1 Streptococcus oralis | reverse complement strand
CCAAGTAAACTTCGTCGTGCGCGCAAACACGGATTCCGTAACCGTATGTCAACTAAAAACGGTCGTCGCGTATTGGCAGCTCGTCGTCGTAAAGGACGCAAAGTTTTGGCTGCATAATCCAAACGAATTCAACAAAGAAGTCAGTAGGAACTCGAGTCTACTGGCTTTTCTGTTTATCTAAAAGAGAGAAACTTCTATGGCAATTGATGTAATGTGAAAACCGTAGGAGATGTATTGGAAAGCTGATTAATAGAAAAAGCTCAAAAGCAGAAGGCGAATTTCTGATTTTGAGCTTTTCTTTATTCTTTCAAATGATAAGAGTAGCTAGCCACGACGACATCTTCGTGCCATCTGAGAGCATATTTTAATTTGAGGCTCATTTGATTGTGTAGGATATTTTGCCAAGGTTTGTTAGGGATAAATTGGGGTACTAGAACTGTAACCGTGTAGTTCTTTTTCTTGGCTTCTTGAGAGATTTTTCGGACATATCGAACTGTAGGAGTGATGATATCTCGATAGCTAGTATTAATGTTTTTTAGAGTGATATTTGGGAAGTAGTCAGCGAATTCTTGAAGGATTTCTTGGTCTTTTTCCTCCGTTTCCTTGGTGGAAATATGCATAGCCAAAACCTCATCTCCTATGCTTTGAGCGTAATTAATCGCTCCGACGCTGACTCGAGTCACATTTCCCACTAAGACAAGGACGACATTGCCATCGTAGGTTTTCTTTTGAATTCCTTCATAAAGTCGAAGTTGTTTGGCCACCTTTTGGTAATGACTGTGGATGGACAAAAAGAGGAAGGTTAAGACTAGGATAATTGGGAAGAATGGCCAGATATCTCCAAGTCTAAAGAGAAGTAGAATAAGGACGATAGCGTAACAAATGATAGCGCCGAGGATGTTAGCAAAGGCAGATTTTAAGAAATGAGAGCCTTTTTCTTTTTTCCAGTGGCGAATCATCCCTGTTTGAGAAAGTGCAAAGGGGACGAAAACTCCGATAGTATAAAGAGGAATCAAGCGTTCTGTATTTCCGTTGAAAATAAGCAGAAGGATTATAGCACCAAAAGCTAAGGTTAAAATACCGTTTGAGTAACCCAGGCGGTCTCCCTTTTCCATAAAGAGATGGGGCATGTACTTGTTCTTAGCCATATTGTAAGCCAACATCGGAAAGGCAGAAAAACCAGTATTTGCAGCAACGGCTAGGATTAGGGCAGTTGAGAATTGGAAGAGATAATAAACAATCTGACCGAGAGCAGAATCCCCTAAAATTCCTTTAGCCATTTGTGAAAGGATTGTTTCTCCGTGTTGAGGTGTAATCCCCATCCAGTAGTTTAGGAAGGTAATTCCTGCAAATAGAAATCCAAGAATCAGAGACATGATGGTCAATGTTTGAGCCGCATTCTTTTCTTTTGGGGTCTTGAAAAATGGAACAGCATTTGAGATAGCTTCAACTCCAGTTAGTGAAGCCGAACCGCTTGTGAAGGCCCTTAAAATTAGGACGATTGAGAGACTTGGGACAGTTTGACCAATTGCAGAAGTTGCATGATAGCTGAGAGAACCTGTCAATAGTTGGAAGATACCAAACAATAAGAGGAAGACCGTACTAAAGATAAAGAGATAGACAGGGATCATCAGAGAACTTGCAGATTCCTTTAGTCCTCGTAGATTTAAAAGCATGAGCAAACATACTAGAAAAATGGAGATGTGGAGGTTGTAAGGATGGAGGGCAGGAAGTGCAGCAGTGATAGCGTCAGCGCCTGCTGCCACTGATACGGCTACTGTTAGCATATAGTCAACAAGCAGACTTCCCCCAGCAATCAAACCTAACTCAGGGGAGAGGTTTTCTCGAGTAACCATATAGGCACCTCCACCTTGAGGGTAGGCATGGATGATTTGTCTATAAGAAATGGTCAGGCTAGCTAATAGTAAGAGGACAAAAATGCCAATAGGGAGACTCCACCAAATAGCAAGCGGAGAAAGGCTGGCCAAGACGAGGACGACCTGCTCGGGTCCATAAGCGATAGAAGATAGGGCATCACTAGATAGCATTGCGAGTGCCTGCGTTTTTCCAAGTAGTCCTCCCTCGCCTTCAGTTAAGGACTTAAGGGGACGACCAATAAAGGTATATTTTAGTTTTGTAAACATTTTCTTTCCTTTTCTGAAAATTTCAACAAGAGTTATTATACTGCTATGAAAAAAAGTCGTCAAGAAAAAATGAATGATTTCAAAATATTTTTTCCTATAAGGATGAGACTAGTTTTTTTGGTATAATAGAAGGTAGAAAAAACGAGGAAATATAAATGATTTTTGATACTCATACACATTTAAATATAGAGGAATTTTTTGGACGTGAAGAAGAAGAGCTTGCCTTAGCAGCTGAAATGGGTGTGACTCGGATGAATATTGTTGGTTTTGACAAGCCGACGATTGAGCGTGCTTTAGAATTGGTGGACAAGTATGACCAACTCTATGCGACAATTGGATGGCATCCAACAGAGGCAGGGACCTATACAGAGGATGTTGAGAATTACCTGTTGGAGAAACTAAAACATCCCAAAGTTGTTGCCTTGGGTGAGATTGGTTTGGACTATCACTGGATGACAGCCCCTAAAGAAGTGCAGGAGCAAGTTTTCCGTCGTCAGATTCAGCTATCTAAGGAACTGGACTTACCTTTTGTAGTTCACACCCGTGATGCGCTCGAAGATACCTATGAAATTATCAAAAGTGAAGGAGTCGGTCCCTGTGGCGGTATCATGCATTCCTTCTCTGGTTCTTTGGATTGGGCGGAGAAGTTCGTGGAGCTTGGTATGGCTATTTCCTTTTCTGGGGTGGTGACTTTCAAGAAGGCGACAGATATTCAGGAAGCGGCCAAAGAGTTGCCTTTGGATAAGATTTTGGTAGAGACAGATGCACCTTATTTAGCCCCAGTACCCAAGCGTGGTCGTGAAAACAAGACAGCTTACACGCGCTATGTAGTGGACTTTATCGCGGACTTGCGTGGCATGAAGACAGAAGAATTGGCAGCTGTGACAAGTGCTAATGCAGAAGGCATCTTTGGATTGGAACATAAATCATGAAAGAGAAAATTTCCCAAGTCATCGTAGTCGAAGGGCGTGATGATACGGCAAATCTTAAACGTTATTTTG
Organism: Streptococcus oralis; assembly: GCA_905370255.1. The sequence continues at coordinate 4,218 of CAJPKC010000056.1, read as the reverse complement.
ATGTGGAGACCTATGAAACACGAGGTTCCGCAATAAATGACCAGGATATAGAACGCATCCAACGTCTACACCAACGTCATGGGGTGATTGTCTTTACAGATCCTGATTATAATGGGGAGCGAATCCGTCGTATGATTATGACGACCATTCCGACAGTGCAACACGCCTTTCTCAAACGAGACGAGGCAGTGCCTAAGTCTAAGACCAAGGGACGTTCTCTAGGAATCGAACATGCCAGCTACGAGGACCTGAAAACAGCACTGGCTCAAGTAACAGAGCAATTTGAAGTAGAAAGTGATTTTGATATTAGCCGTAGTGACTTGATTCGATTGGGATTTTTGGCTGGGGCAGATAGTCGAAAACGCAGAGAATATCTAGGAGAAAGTCTTCGTATCGGTTATTCCAATGGGAAGCAACTTCTCAAGCGTTTGGAATTATTTGGCATCCGTTTAGCTGAAGTTGAAGATGCTATGAAATCATATGAGAATTGAGAAACTCCCCCAAAATGTGGAGGGAATGTGATACAATAGAAGTAATCATATACGGTTTAATCAGGCTTGGTAGCAAGCATTAGAAAAGTGACTCCATAGGATTTGTGCTGAGTGGAGATAATGAGGAAAAGTTATGGGAATCTTTGATTTTTTAAAAAAGACAGAAGCAACAAAAACAACTGAAACAACTGAATCCAATAAGGAAGCAGAAGAGGCGGAAGGCAATGTTTGCGTGGGTGTTCTAGATTTGTTCCCGATGAAGGAAACGAATCAATTATTGATTGTTGGGAGTCTAGAAGGTAGTATCAAGGTTGGAGATCAGTTGCAGTTTTGCAATCCCGACCAAGGAATGGAAAGTCTTGGTACTGTAGAGGTTAAAAAACTTAGCAGTCAAAACAAAGATGCAGATAGTCTAACTGATGAAGTTCTTGCCCATCTAGTGGTTGATAGGATTCCTTCTTTGGATAAACTGAAAAAAGGAAGTGTGCTCTTTAGTTCAGGTGTTGAGGAAGAGCAAAAATTATCTAGCTATTCAGATGCTCTTTATCGTGCTTTTGTAGCCATCCAAGAGGGTCAGTTAACAAATGAAGACTATTTGGCAGCTACCCTTGATGACAGCGTAGAGATTTTACGTCTCTTTTTATGGAAATGCCGTCAAAATCAGGAAACTGAAAGTGAAGAAAGCTATCAATCCAACACTCGCAAGTTGGAACGTCTAGCGGAAATCGTTAAAGATAAGCTCTTAGTAGCAGATTCAGTTTATGCAGTTTATTCAGAAAAAACAGGCGAACCTTACCTCTTTTCAACTACTTATGATAGAGGTGAGGAAGGTTATCTGTGTACTGATCCCATGATTATGCTTTTGACACCATCTTGGTATCGCCAATTCAAGGAAACCATTGACAGTCGACCAAACTCAGTCGTAAAACTGATTGAAAATACGGAAGATAAAAAAGGGATTGAAAATTTCCTTGGGACAGCCTTTTACTTAAATGGTGCCTTGGGAGCAATCTTTAATTCCAAGGAAGTCAGCATCAGTGCCTCTGCCTTGGTTCAAAAACCAGATTTTTCTGATTTGCCAGAAATACAAGTTCCTGTCATGAATCCTGACCTGGTAAGATGGATGCTGTTGATGGGGCAGATGGACCAACCGACTACAGAAGAGCAAGAACTAGTTTATGGGCTTTACTACAAGTTCTTCTCTATGGCTATGCCTAAAGCAAAATTCTTGCTTCCATTAGATGCAGCATCAGGATTCCCAGAGGATAATTCAGAAGGAAATTCCTTTGTTTTGGAAAAAGACGCTAACTTTAATATTCCCGTTAGAGAAGGAAAAGATGGCAGAAATTCTGTTCCAGTATTTACTGATTGGAAACGTCTGCGAATGGTCTTTGATGAAAAGTGGAATGGCATGATTGAAGAAGCGGGAGGCATGATTGAAGTTTTTGACTATGCCATTAATCCAACGGAATACTATGAAGCGGGTGCCTATGTTAGCCTAACAGCTTTTAAAGAGATGCAAGAGCTCAGTTAGGAACTAGAAGGCAGAGCTAAAGATTAGAGAGTTTCTTTACATTGGGAAACTATATAGTTTTATCTACATCCTACTTGAACCACCAACCTTTTTCAAAGATTGTGAAAGGAAACGATATGGCAAATAGAAGTTATATTTACTTAAAAAACGGAGATGAAGCTCGTATCTTAACAGAGGGAATTTACACGATACCTTATTTTTGGCAATTGTTTTGGGATGAAGAAGATTTAAAAGCTCCTATTGCTCTCTGGGAAACAGCAGAAGAACTTGAAGAAGATGAAGAACAAGCAGAAAGATTTTACCAAGAGCAGAATGTAGATATCTTGCTTCCTATTGAAAAATTCCAGCAAAACGCCCTCCAAAATCGGTCTTTTTTAGAAGAAAATGCTTCTCAGACCTTACAATTATATGATGCCTTTGTTCGTTATATTCTTGCAAACGTAAAAGATGGTGATGTGCTCGGATTTGATGTCTTAGATGTTGTTTTTATGGACCAAGTGTCTGTTGTTTCTGATAAACTGTTAAAAAATATACGAGCTATTCGGGAAAATCAACCCAAAGATTTAGATTTTTCTTTGACAGAAAAGAACTTAATTGGTCTTGCTATGGGCTTTCCTGATTATTATGCTTCAGAATTATTGCCAGAAGACAATATTCTAGATTCGGTTGCCTATCAGGATGAACTGAATAAAATGAACTCTCAAGATGATAAGCAAGGGGGCGATATGACTGGAGCTGATACAAAAGCGAACAAGTGGAGGAATGGTTTAGTATATTTGTTTATACTTGCACTAGTAATTAGGTTGATTTTTTATATGATGGTTAAGAGATAGAAAAGAGAATAAATGAGAATTGCAGATTATAGCGTGACCAAGGCAGTGCTGGAGCGTCACGGTTTTACCTTTAAAAAATCCTTCGGGCAAAATTTCTTGACCGATACCAATATCCTTCAAAAAATTGTGGATACGGCTGAAATTGATGACCAAGTCAATGTCATCGAGATTGGGCCAGGAATTGGTGCCTTGACGGAGTTTTTAGCTGAGCGTGCAGCTCAAGTCATGGCATTTGAAATTGACCACCGCTTGGTACCAATCCTAGCCGATACCTTGCGGGATTTTGACAATGTGACCGTAGTCAACGAGGACATTCTAAAAGTTGACTTGGCACAGCACATCCAGAATTTTAAAAATCCTGACTTACCAATCAAGGTAGTAGCCAACTTGCCTTACTATATCACGACGCCTATTCTCATGCACTTGATTGAAAGTGGCATTCCTTTTAGTGAGTTTGTGGTTATGATGCAAAAAGAAGTGGCAGATCGTATCTCTGCTAAGCCAAATACCAAGGCTTACGGCAGCTTGTCGATTGCCGTTCAGTATTACATGACAGCTAAGGTTGCTTTTATCGTACCTCGTACGGTCTTTGTGCCAGCACCAAATGTGGATTCAGCTATCCTGAAAATGGTACGTCGCCCAGAACCGGCTGTAGCAGTGGAAGACGAGAAATTCTTCTTTAAAGTTTCCAAGGCTAGTTTTATCCATCGTCGTAAGACCTTGTGGAATAATCTGACAGGTTACTTTGGCAAGACTGATGAAATCAAGGATAAATTGACTAAGGCATTGGATCAGGCAGGACTATCCCCAAGTGTACGCGGTGAAGCTCTTGGCTTAGAAGAATTCGCTAGTCTAGCAGATGCGCTTAAAGGACAAGGACTCTAAGATGCAGGGACAAATCATTAAAGCTTTGGCCGGATTCTACTATGTGGAGAGTGATGGTCAGGTTTATCAAACACGCGCGCGTGGAAATTTTCGTAAAAAGGGTCATACGCCCTATGTTGGAGATTGGGTAGATTTTTCTGCGGAGGAAAATTCCGAAGGTTATATTCTCAAGATTCACGAACGAAAAAATAGTCTGGTTCGTCCACCCATTGTCAATATTGACCAAGCTGTGGTGATCATGTCGGTCAAAGAGCCTGACTTTAATAGCAACTTATTGGATCGGTTCTTGGTTCTTTTGGAGCACAAGGGCATTCATCCTATCGTCTATATTTCCAAAATGGACTTACTAGAGGATAGGGGAGAGCTGGATTTTTACGAGAAAACCTATGATGCTATTGGTTACGATTTTGTGACGAGTAAAGAAGAACTTTTACCCTTGTTGACAGGCAAGATTACGGTCTTTATGGGGCAGACG
>CAJPKC010000055.1 GCA_905370255.1 Streptococcus oralis | reverse complement strand
CAATATTCCCATAGTTTTCCTTGATGTTTTGGGCAATGTCATAAATTCCTTGCTCATAGATTTCCCAACCGCGGTGCGGATTAATCTTACGACCTGGCATCACGTAAGATTCCTAGAAATGTTCTGGCAAGAGCGGACTGTCAGGATGCTTAGCAAAACGTGGCGCCATAACACGCAAAGGCTGATAATAGTTGACTCCTAGGAAGTCAACGGTGTTCTCACGAATGAGTTCCAACTCTTCGGCTGTGTATTCTGGTAACAAGTCATGCTCAGACAAAATTTCCACTAACTCTTCTGGATATGTTCCTAAAACAGACGGATCTAGGAAAGATTGTGCCTGGAAGAGATCTGCAATACGAGCAGCTTTCACGTCAGCAGGATGTTGGCTACGTGGATAGGCTGGTGTCAAGTTGAGGACAATCCCAATCTTAGAGCCTGGTAAGACTTCATGACAAGCCTTAACTGCAAGAGTGCTCGCCAGTTGTGTATGATAGGCAACCTTAACCGCTGCTTTGGCATCCACCTTATGTGGATAATGGGCATCATAAAAATAGCCAAACTCAACAGGAACGATAGGCTCATTGAAGGTAATCCATTGGTCCACAAGGTCACCGTAGGTCTCAAAACAGAAACGAGCATAGTCTTCATAAGCCTTAATAGTTGCTTTATTTTCCCAACCATCCCCATCTTCTTGAAGGGCAAAAGGCAGGTCAAAGTGATAGAGATTGACTAAAAGACGAATTCCCTTAGCCTTAATAGCTTCAAAGACCTGACGGTAGAAAGCCACACCTTGAGGATTGACTTCTCCACGACCCTGTGGGAAAATACGAGACCACTGGATTGAAGTCCTAAAGGCTGTATGCCCTGTTTCTAGCAAAAGTTCAATATCCTTTTCCCAGTTCTCATAGAAGGTCGACGTTTTGTCGGGGCCAATCCCATTATAGTAGCGATTTGGCTCTACTTGGTACCAATAATCCCAGAGATTATCTCCCTTGCCGTCACCAGGCACTCGTCCTTCTGTCTGTGGTCCAGAAGTTGAGGAACCCCAGACAAAATCCTTTGGAAATTTTAGCATAGTACTACCTCTTTTTACGCTTTTAATGTTTACTTTCTCTCATTATAAAGAAAAAACAAGGCAAAAACTAGTTACATTTTTGTCTTGTTTTTCTTCTGATTATAGATTTTATTTATTTGTTAGGATTTCAAGGGTTTCAAGCAAGTTATCTGCGTGAACTTCGATTGTATCTCCTGTCGCCTTAATCTTGACTTCTACGATACCATCCGCTGCTTTTTTACCAACAGTAATACGGATTGGAAGACCAATCAAGTCGCTATCGCTGAATTTAACACCGACACGTTCGTTACGGTCATCCGTCAAAACTTCGTAACCTTTGTTTACCAAGGCTGCTTCGATACGATCTGTCAATGCAAGAGAGTCTTCATCCTTGACATTAACCGGAATCAAGTGCACATCAAATGGCGCCAATTCTTTAGGGAAGTTGATTCCCCAAGCGTAACGATATTCGCCTTTTGGAGTTTTGTTAACAAAGAGGCGAGCGTGTTGCTCCATAATCGCTGAAAGGAGGCGACTAACACCGATACCATAGCATCCCATGATGATTGGGATAGCACGACCATTTTCATCCAAGACCTCTGCTCCCATACTTGATGAGTAGCGAGTTCCCAATTTGAAAATATGACCAATTTCGATACCACGGGCAAAGTTGAGAACACCTTTTCCATCTGGTGAAATTTCGCCCTCACGCACTTCACGGATATCTACATACTCAGCAGTGAAATCACGACCTGGGTTGACACCAGTCAAGTGGTAACCATCTTCGTTAGCACCTACAACAGCATTGCGACTATCTTGGACCTTGCGATCAGCGATGATTTTAACATTTTCTGGAAGATTGACTGGGCCAAGTGAACCAAAGTCCGATCCCAACAATTCTTTCACTTCTGCCTCAGTTGCAGGTTCTAAGAAGTCTGCTCCAAGGTAGTTTTTCAATTTGACTTCATTGAGTTGGTCATTGCCAACGAGTAGGGCAACAACTGGCTCCTCGTCTGCGATATAAACCAAGGTCTTGATTGTTTGCTCTTCAGAGACATTCAAGAAAGCAGCAACTTCATCAATCGATTTGACACCTGGTGTTTCCACGCGAGCCACTTGATCTTCAGTCACAACACGGTTGCTTGGTTTGTACTCGTTTGTTGCCATTTCCAAGTTAGCCGCATAGCTAGACTCACTTGAGTAAGCAATGGTATCTTCACCAGAAACCATCCATTTGAGCAATTCTGCCTTGATTTCTTCTTGCACTTCTGCAGGAATTTCATCAAATGATGAGACAGACTTGTCTAAAACAACCCAACGGTCAAGGTCTGTACGAGCAGGTGTGATGGCCATAAATTCTTGGCTGTCCTTACCACCCATAGCTCCACCGTCACCGATGATGGCTTTGAAGTCCAAGCCACTACGAGTGAAGATACGCTCATAGGCTGCCTTGTACTCATCATAAGTTACATCCAAGCTATCGTAGTTAGCGTGGAAGCTATAACCGTCTTTCATGATGAATTCACGCGTACGAAGAAGTCCATTACGTGGACGTTTTTCATCACGGTATTTAGGCTGGATTTGGTACAAGTTTAGTGGCAATTGCTTGTAAGACTTGACAGAATCACGGACAATCGCTGTGAAGGTTTCTTCGTGAGTTGGACCTAGGATGAAGTCAGATCCTTCACGGTTTTTCAATTTGTACAAGTCTTCACCGTAGGTATCATAACGGCCAGACTCACGCCAAAGATCTGCACTGAGAAGGGCTGGAGCCAACATCTCAACCGCACCAATCTTGTCAAATTCTTGACGCATGATCTTCTTAGCTTTTTCGATAACACGGTTAGCAAGTGGCAGGTAAGAATAGACTCCTGCTGATACTTGACGAACATAACCAGCACGCAACATAAGAGCGTGGCTGATAACTTGAGCATCGCTTGGCATTTCGCGAAGCGTTGGGATTAGCATTTTACTTTGTTTCATATTTTTCCTCTAATTCTTAAAAGAAGGTTCGCATGATGTCGTTCCATGTAACGGCGATCATCAAGACAACCATAATCACAACTCCAACTAGAGTAACATAGGTTTCAATTTCTTGTTTCAGTGGTTTGCGGCGAATAGCTTCAATAATATTGAGCACGATTTTCCCACCATCAAGTGCCGGGATAGGAATCAAGTTGAAAATCCCGATATTGATAGAAATCATAGCCAAGAAGAACAGGACGTTTTCAAGTCCATTCTTAGCAGCATCACTACTTGCCTTAAAGATAGCAACAGGTCCACCTAGTTTATTCAAGTCAGGTTGGAAAATCAAGTTTTTCAAGGCATTGAGAATGCGCAAAGCTGAGTCAGCTGCAGATGTGAATCCACCTACAAACATAGACCAGATATCCGATTTAAGTCTCGGTTGAACACCCAAAATATAACGCCCTTGGCTTTCCTCAGGTGTCACACTGACTTGTTTTTCAGTTCCATTTTCAGAGACTGTCACATCTAAAACAGGTGCTGTTTTATCCTTGGTCTCTGCTTCCACTGCCTGAATCAAATCTTGCCAGTTACTGATTTCGTGTGAACCGACTTTAGTGATTTGGGCCGTATTTTCAAGGCCGACTTTTGCTATCGCGCTATCAGGGATGATACTAAAGTTATTACTTTGTGTATCACGAACACCACCTTGCATGAAAATCAAAATCCAGAAGACGACAACTCCTAGGATAAAGTTATTCATGGGGCCTGCAAAGTTGGTAATCAATTTGCCCCAGACAGTTGCATTTTGATATTGAACGTCTAGCGGAGCGATACGAACTTCCGTTCCATCAGCTTCCACAATAGTTGCATCATGGTCTACGGAGAACGTTTTTTCCTCTTCCAAGACCAAACCTGTGATAAAGAGTTTATCCTCAAAGTCAAACTGGGTTACCTGCATAGGAAGAGCCGTTTGGTCGACCTTCTTACCAGAAAGATTGATGCGCTTCACCTTGCCATCTTCAGCCAAAGTCAAACTAACAGGAGTTCCTGTCTTAATCTCTGTGGTATCCTCACCCCAACCTGCCATGCGGACATAACCACCAAGCGGTAGGAGACGAATCGTGTAAGCAGTCCCGTCTTTCCCGATATGGGCAAAGATTTTCGGACCCATACCAATGGCAAATTCACGAACCAGAATTCCAGACTTCTTAGCAAAGTAGAAATGGCCGAACTCGTGAACCACCACGATAATTCCAAAAACAAGGATAAAGGTTAATAATCCTAACATTTAATATCTGTTCACCTTTCCTTAAAATAAGCCAAAGAGGTGCATAATAGGGAAAACAGCCAACATAGAGTCAAAGCGATCAAGCACCCCACCATGTCCTGGGATAAAGAAGCCTGAATCCTTGACTCCAAAATGGCGTTTCATGGCACTCTCAATCAAGTCACCCAATTGCCCTGCAATACTAAAGAAAATAGCAAAGAGCATCATTTTGTAAATGCCATAAGGAAGAGCAACCGTACTATCCACTAACATAAAGATAAGAGTGACAAGCATGGCAGCTAAAATTCCACCAAAGGCTCCCTCGATTGATTTGTTCGGAGAGACTCTCGGAGCCAATCTTCTCTTACCGAAATTCATTCCTACGAGATAAGCCCCACTATCTGTCGCCCATACGATACAGAGGGCCAAGAGTGCTTTATCCAAGCCAGCGATTCGAGCATCGACTAAAGCGTTGAATCCAAAACCAACATAGAAGCTCATAGCAATTGGGAAGGCGGCATCCTCAATCGTGTAGTTTTTGCTGAAGACAGTCGCTCCAAGCATAACAAAAATTACAACACTGTATGCGACGACATTTCCATCTACGGGCAAAAAGGCCAGATAGTTTTCCAAGGGGATGGTTAGTACGAAAGTTGCTAGCAAGGTCAACAAGCCCTCAGGGGTCATGGTATTTAAACCTTTCATCTGGAGCAATTCATGAACTCCAAGCATGGCTAAAATTCCCATCACAATCTGTAGCCACAGTCCTCCAACCATCAAGAGTGGGATAAAGATAGCTAGGGCCAAAGCGGCAAATATAGTCCTCTTTATTAAGTCCTTTTTCATAATTTTCCTATACTCCTCCAAATCGACGATTGCGGCGGTTAAACTCTGCAATAGCTTCCTTTAAGGCTTCCTCATCAAAGTCAGGCCACAAGACATCTGTGAAATAAAGTTCACTATAAGCTGCTTGCCAAGGCAAGAAATTACTCAAACGAAGCTCGCCACTAGTTCGGATGATTAAGTCAGGATCGCGCAAAGTTTTCGGCAAATGTCCCGTAAAGAGATATTCCCCAATCAACTCTTCTGTAATATCGCCTGGATTCACCTTGGCATCCAAAACATCCTGCGCAATCAACTTGACTGCTTGTGTAATTTCAGCTCGTCCACCGTAATTAAGGGCAAAATTGAGAATCAAACCAGTATTCAACTTGGTCAACTCTTCTGCCTTTTTCAAAGCTTCAAAAGTCTGTTTCGGCAAACGATCAGTTTCCCCAATCATTTGAATCTTCATGTTCTTTTGGTGCAACTCCGGGACATACTTATCATAAAATTCAACAGGCAAGTTCATGATAAACTTGACTTCCTGGTCTGGACGAGTCCAGTTTTCAGTTGAAAAGGCATAAACTGTCATAGCCTTGACACCCATATCACTAGCAGCAATGGCTACTGTTCTCAGAGCATCCATCCCAGCCTTATGCCCAAAGACACGTGGCTGCATCCGTTTTTTGGCCCAACGACCATTCCCATCCATGATAACTCCGATATGAGCTGGCACTAACGCTGGTGTTTCTGTTACTTTATCTTTTTTTAAAAATCCAAACATGATTGTATTCCTATTCAAAAATCTATCGTTTCATTATACCATATTTTTCGCATTTCTTCTAACATCTTTTCTTATTCTAAGGCGGAATTCCCTATAGAACTCCTATCTTTCTAAACTAACAAGCCTTGCATTTCCCAAAGAAAGTTGATACAATAAAACATAAAGATTTATCCTTGTTCAGTCACAGGGGTTTTTTATTGAAAGGATCTTATCATGTCAAAAAAACTACAACGTAAAAAACAATTAAGAAACAGTCTTCGTCGCTCAGGTGCACTTTCAAATGCTGTAAACAAGGTTGTCGAAGAAACAAAAAAAGTTGTGAAGCATGCTGAAAAAGCAGCAAGTGAAGCAGGAAAAGCTGTTTCTAAGCAAGTTGAAAAAACTGTAGAAGCAACTAAAGAACAAGCTCAAAAGGTTACAAGCTCTGTAGAGGAATTCGCAGCCAACCTAGGTGGACTTTCAGTAGATCGCGCTAAAACTTTCTACGATGAAGGGATCAAGTCTGCTGCTGACTTCAAAAACTGGACAGAAAAAGAACTCCTTGCTTTGAAAGGAATCGGTCCAGCTACAATCAAGAAATTAAAAGAAAACGGCATCAAGTTCAAGTAATCTTTCTTGTTCCTTGCATTTCCGTCAAAAACTTGTTAAAATATAGCCATTAGAGGTGTTTTGAGTCCCACATTTTACAGAAAGTGGCGGTGCTGAGAAGTCCACAAATGTGTCAAAACTGGTTGCTAATGGATGAAATTTAAAAATGAAATATAAATGTCTTTTTGTTTTAAAGACGAGAGTTGCGGGCATCTGCCCGAAATTGGGTGGTACCGCGGATAAACACATTCGTCCCTGTCAGATTGATGACAGGGGCGATTTTTCTTTTACACCCTTAGCCAAAGGAAGTTGTCATGAAACAATCTTTCAAAACAAGTAAACTCTACTATGGTTTTCCTATCTTCATCTTAGGGTATCAGGACCAGAACTTTGGGTACAATATCACAACCTGCAGCTCCTCTTATAGTCTGGGCGATTGGCTGGTCATCGGTGTTGGTGCTGAGGAAAATGCAGCCGACCAGATTAAGCATTATCGACAGTTCAGCGTGAACATCCCTGACGAAAACCTCATGCTTGAGATGGAGCAGGCTGGCTTTATCAGCCATCGGGAGAAATTGAAACACCTGGGGCTTGACTATGAGATTTCTGAACGGACTCAGGCTCCGATTTTAGAAGCTTGTCCAGTCGTTTTGGATTGCCAGGTAGATCGGATTATCGAGGAAGATGGCATCTGCCATATCTTTGCTAAGATTCTTGAGCGACTGGCTGATCCAGAGCTCTTAGATGACAAGGGCCATTTTAAAAATGACCACTTTGCGCCAACTTACTTTATAGGGGACGGCCACCAGCGCGTTTATCGTTATCTAGACGACCGAGTCGATCCCATGGGAAGCTTTATTAAGAAAGCGAGGCAGAAGAATGACAAGAGCAACATTACCTGAACGAATCGAAACGGAGCGTCTGGTCTTACGAGTCCGAACAGTGGCGGATGCCGAGGTTATCTTTGACTATCGTAGTCGTTCCGGGGCGTCTT
>CAJPKC010000054.1 GCA_905370255.1 Streptococcus oralis | reverse complement strand
TTGTAAGGAATACATAGTCTAGAATAATCATCTATGATTTCTTGCTTCTATCCAAATAAGTGAATCAAGAAATGTTACTATATAAATTTATAATTAGAAATTAGGGAAAAACATGTACAATTATCCTGTACTTATTCATTATCATCGTAAGGATGAAGCATATCAGAGTTGCAACTTTAGTAAAAGGCCAGCTGATTCAGTAGAATTTGTTAAAGAGCAAGAATACTTTGGAGAAAAATTTTCATTTACCCAATCAAGTGAAACACCTCTTGAACAAATGGTGTTTACAGTTGAAAAAGATGGAGTTACCAAAGAATATTCTATCCGATTCAATCATTATCCACTCTTAACAGAAGTTTGGATTTTAGATGGAGATGACACCGTTTATTATTCTGAAAATCCAGCCATTGCAAGTCCACACTATAAAGATCAAAATCCATTTGCTTTTGATAAAGCGATTAACAGTGCTAGTTTTGATCACCACTGGGGTTACCAAGGAGAGTTGGGATGCCAGGTTTCCGAAGAAGAAACAAGCTTTAAACTTTGGTCGCCAACAGCAACAACTGTACAAGTTGTAGTTTATGAATCAGCAAGTAATGATGCGGCTATCCTAAAGACTTATGAAATGCAACGTGGCAACAGTTATTCATATAGTCACAAGGATAATACAATTGGCGTTTGGAATTTGACAGTTCCTGAAAGTCTTGCAGGTCGTGCCTATCAATATCAGATTGATTTTCCACATCATCAATCATTGACACGTGATCCGTATACCATTGCGACAAGTCCAGATGGCAAACGTTCAGCGATTCTTTCAGAAAAAGAACGTCAAGTTGAAGGTTTTGAAGTTAAGAATGGAACGGAAGCAACTTGGCGATTGGAAAATCCTTGTCAAGCGGTTGTTTACGAAATGCATATTCGTGACTTGACCAAGTCTGAAACTTCTGGTGTTGCTCCAGAATTAAGAGGAACATTCTTGGGTGCTGCCCAAACTGGAACAGTCAATCACTTCGGTCAGTCTACTGCATTTGACTACATCAAAGAACTTGGTGTGAACTATGTTCAACTGCAACCAATTGCTGATCGTCACAAAGAGTATGATGCAGATGGAAATGTGACCTACAACTGGGGTTACGATCCACAAAACTACAATGCACCAGAAACCAGCATGTCTACGAATCCAAATGATCCAGGTCAAGTCATCCGCGATTTGAAGACGATGATTCAAGCTTATCATGATGCTGGAATTGGCGTCATTATGGATGTGGTGTACAACCATACGTTTTCAACTGTTGATGCCCCATTCCAAACAACGGTTCCAGACTATTATTACCGAATGAACCGCGATGGAAGTTATCAAAATGGTACTGGTGTAGGAAACGAGACTGCTAGTGAACATGAAATGTTCCGTAAGTACATGATTGATTCACTTCTTTATTGGGTGAATGAGTTTAATATTGATGGTTTCCGCTTTGACTTGATGGGAATCCATGACATTAAAACCATGCAGATGATCCGTTGGGCAATGGATGAAGTCGATCCTAAAATCATCCTTTATGGAGAAGGTTGGGATATGGGTACTGGTCTAGCACCTTACGATAAGGCTAAGAAAGACAATGCCTATCAGTTACCTAATATTGGATTTTTCAATGATGATCAACGTAATGCGGTTAAGGGTGCTGAAGTTTATGGTGATATCAAATCAGGCTTCGTAAGTGGTGCTGCCACTGAACCAATTGTTGCCAAAGCTATCCTTGGTAGTCGTGAACTGGGCTCTTATCTAAGCCCTAACCAGGTTGTCAACTATGTAGAAGCCCATGATAACTATAACTTGCATGATTTATTAGCGACACTTCATCCAACAGAAGACCAAGCAAGTATCATGAAAAAGGTAGAAACAGCAACTGCAATGAATCTACTCATGCAAGGTATCTCCTTTATGGAACTTGGTCAAGAGTTTGGACGTACCAAACTGGTTCCTACAGGTGAAAACGGTGAGTTGACTCATGATGATCGCGAACGTGCCATGAACAGTTACAATGCTCCAGACGCTGTTAACCAGGTGGACTGGGACTTAATCAATGAGCGTCAGGATAGTATTGAATTTATTCGTCAGATTATAGGTCTTAAAACAAAGAGTAGTGCCTTTTCATACCCTACATACGAGGAAGTATACCGTCACGTCTTTGTTCACACAGCTATTGAAAATAGTGGCTGGATTGTCTATGAAATTCAGGAAGATGACGAGCATTACTTAGTGGTCTTTAATGCTAAAGGAGAATCCCACTATTATGAAAATGCGGGAAACCTTGAAATGCGAATCACTAATAGTCGTTCAAACCAAGAAAACACTCTTGATAATGTGAGCGTAGCAGTTATGAATGTTTTAGTTTAAAAAAAATAAAACTCAAGATTAATCTTGAGTTTTTTTCTATATAAATTTGTCCTAATAAAAAATATGGGAATATTACTAAAAATAGTTGAAAATTTCAGAAAATTTGATAAAATTGTACTTAAGATACTTTATCCGAACAAAAAGTTTTATTCATGAAAATAATGTTAAGTTTTTAAAGTATTTGTTTTGCAAAATTAGCATTGAAAAAAATATTGTAAGTGATTTAATGCTACAAAAACTGATATCAAGGTAGAATATCAATAAATACTGAAAATATAAGAAATGTCAAGATAATTATTTGAAGATTTTCTAAAAAATATTTATGATAATTCGGAAATTGGTTGAAAGTTTTCTTAAAAGATAGTATAATAGAAATATAGAAAACGCTTACAATATAAAGGGGGATTTATGGATACATTAGAAGCTTTAAGAACTTTTACAACAGGCGAAAATTTCCATCTTCAGCACTATTTGGGCGCACATCGTGAGGAGAAAGACGGGGAATGGGGTTACACATTCCGAGTTTGGGCTCCAAATGCGCAGGCTGTTCATCTAGTCGGTGATTTCACGAATTGGGTTGAAAATCAAATCCCTATGGTTCGAAATGAATCTGGAGTTTGGGAAGTTTTTACAACTTTAGCCCAAGAAGGTCAGATTTATAAATATCATATCACACGGGCTAACGGTCATCAGCTTATGAAGATTGATCCTTTAGCTGTTCGGTATGAAGCACGTCCAGGAACAGGGGCTGTGTTAACAGAAATTCCAGAAAAGAAATGGAAGGATGGACTTTGGTTAGCTCGTAGAAAACGTTTGGGATTCTTTGAAAGACCAGTTAATATTTACGAAGCACACGCTGGTTCGTGGAAACGAAATCCAGACGGAACTCCATACAGTTTTGCTCAATTAAAAGAAGAGTTGATTCCTTACTTAGTTGAGATGAACTACACTCATATTGAGTTTATGCCTTTGATGGCGCATCCGCTTGGTTTGAGCTGGGGCTATCAACTCATGGGGTATTTTGGTTTAGAACATTCTTACGGAAGACCAGAAGAGTTTCAAGACTTTGTTGAAGAGTGTCATTTAAACAATATCGGAGTTATTGTGGACTGGGTTCCTGGTCACTTTACAATCAATGATGATGCTCTAGCTTATTATGACGGAACACCAACTTTTGAATATCAAGACCATAACAAAGCTCATAACTATGGTTGGGGAGCATTAAACTTCGACTTAGGGAAAAACGAAGTACAATCTTTCCTAATTTCTAGCATTAAGTTCTGGATTGATTTTTATCATTTAGATGGTATCCGTGTAGATGCCGTAAGTAATATCCTTTATCTTGATTATGATAATGCACCTTGGACACCAAATAAAGACGGTGGAAATCTTAACTACGAAGGCTATTATTTCCTTCAGCGTTTAAATACTGTTATTAAGCTAGCTCACCCTGATGTCATGATGATTGCAGAAGAAAGCTCTTCGGCAACTAAAATAACAGGTCCGAAAGAGATGGGTGGTCTTGGATTTGACTACAAGTGGAACATGGGCTGGATGAATGATATCTTACGTTTCTACGAAGAAGATCCAATTTACCGCAAGTATGATTTTAACCTTGTAACCTTCAGTTTTATGTATGTCTTTAATGAAAATTATCTCCTACCATTTTCACATGATGAGGTTGTACATGGTAAGAAGAGTATGATGCACAAGATGTGGGGAGATCGTTACAATCAATTTGCAGGCCTTAGAAATCTTTATACTTATCAAATTTGTCACCCTGGTAAGAAATTGCTCTTTATGGGTAGCGAATTCGGTCAATTCTTAGAGTGGAAATCAGAAGAGCAATTAGAATGGTCAAACCTTGAAGATCCAATGAATGCTAAGATGAAATACTTCACATCTCAGTTGAATCAACTTTATAAGGACCACCGTTGTCTTTGGGAAATTGATACAAGCTATGATGGAATTGAAATTATCGATGCAGATAATAGAGATCAGAGTGTTCTTTCCTTTATTCGTAAAGGAAAGAAAGGCGAGATGCTAGTCTGTGTCTTTAATATGGCACCAGTCGAACGTCCTGATTTCACAATTGGACTGCCAGTTGCAGGTGTGTATGAAGAAATTTGGAATACAGAGTTGGAACAATGGGGAGGTGTTTGGAAAGAACACAACCAAACCGTTCAAACTCAAGAAGGGTTATGGAAGGATTATGAGCAGACATTGACCTTTACCTTGCCAGCTTTGGGGGCAAGTATCTGGAAAATCAAACGTCGCTTGAAACCCGCTAAAAAAGAATCAAATAAATCTCAAAAAGGAGTAGAAAATGAAGAATGAAATGCTAGCTTTAATCCTTGCCGGTGGGCAAGGAACTCGTCTCGGTAAACTCACTCAAAGCATTGCAAAACCTGCTGTGCAATTTGGTGGGCGCTATCGTATCATTGACTTTGCTCTTTCTAACTGTGCCAACTCTGGTATCCACAATGTTGGGGTTATCACACAGTATCAACCACTAGCTCTCAACAGCCACATTGGTAATGGTTCTAGTTGGGGTCTTGATGTAATTGATTCAGGTGTTTCTATCCTTCAACCTTACTCTGCAAGTGAAGGAAATCGTTGGTTTGAAGGTACAAGTCATGCGATTTACCAAAATATTGACTATATCGATAGCATTAATCCTGAGTATGTTTTGATTCTTTCAGGAGACCATATCTACAAGATGGACTATGATGATATGCTCCAATCACACAAGGATAACAATGCCAGCTTGACAGTTGCTGTTTTGGATGTACCACTAAAAGAAGCTAGTCGTTTCGGTATCATGAATACAGATGCTAATAATCG
Source organism: Streptococcus oralis (assembly GCA_905370255.1). Next base: position 2,258 of record CAJPKC010000054.1, on the reverse strand, counting down.
CATTGTTGAATTCGAAGAAAAACCTGCCCAACCAAAATCAACCAAGGCATCAATGGGGATTTATATCTTTGACTGGAAACGACTTCGCAACATGCTAGTTGCTGCTGAAAAGGCTAACCTAGATATGTCTGATTTCGGAAAGAATGTTATTCCAAATTATCTTGAAACTGGTGAAAGTGTCTATGCTTATGAGTTCAATGGATACTGGAAGGATGTTGGTACAATCGAATCTCTTTGGGAAGCAAATATGGAATACATCTCTCCAGAAAATGCTCTAGATAGCCGTAACCGTCAATGGAAAATTTATTCTCGTAACCTTATCGCTCCACCGAACTTTATTGGAGAACATGCTCATGTAGAAGATTCTCTTGTTGTGGACGGCTGTTATGTAAATGGTACTGTGAAACACTCTATCCTTTCTACAGCTGCTCAAGTTCGTAAGGGAGCAGAAGTCGTTGATTCTGTCATCATGAGTGGAGCAGTTATCGGTAGAGGTGCTAAAATTACACGTGCAATCATCGGTGAAGGTGCAATTATTGCCGATGGTGTTGAAATTGATGGTACAGAAGAAGTACAAGTAGTCGGATATAACGAAGTAGTGGGGGTAGCAACAGATGAAGATTGATAAATATTCAGCGATTTTAGGAAATACCGTTGGTTTCCATGATATGTCAACCTTGACAAGTAACCGTCCAGTGGCAAGTTTGCCATTTGGAGGAAAGTATCGTTTGATTGACTTCCCACTCTCAAGTTTAGCAAATGCTGGTGTTCGAAGTGTCTTTGGAATCTTCCAACAAGATAACATCAGCTCTGTATTTGACCACATTCGTTCAGGACGTGAATGGGGCTTGAATACACTACTTAGTCACTACTATTTAGGTATTTACAATACACGTGTAGAAAGCAGCACAGTCGGTAAAGAGTATTATCAACAACTCTTGACTTATTTAAAACGTTCTGGATCTAACCAAACTGTTTCCTTGAACTGCGATGTTTTGGTAAATATTGATCTTGCTCAGGTTTTCCATTTGCATAATACTACAAAATCTCCTATCACAGTTGTTTACAAGAAACTACCTAAGAAGGATATTTCAGAAGTAAATGCAATCCTTGATATCGATGAAACTGACCATGTGCTTTCTCACAAGCTCTTTGATAAAAAATTAGACCAAAATCTTTACAATATGTCTACCGATATCTTTGTCGTTGATACCCCATGGTTGATTGAACGTCTTGAAGAAGAAGCTCAGAAAGAACATCCAGAAAAACTTCGCTATGTTCTTCGTGATTTGGCAGCTAAAGAAGGTGCTTTTGCCTACGAGTATACTGGCTATTTGGCAAATATTCATTCTGTAGAAACCTACTACCAAGCCAATATTGATATGCTTGATCAGCATAAATTCTACTCTTTGTTCTCTCCAAATCAAAAGATTCATACAAAGGTGAAAAACGAAGAACCAACTTATTATGCACCTGGTTGTGAAGTAAATACTTCGCAGTTTGCTTCTGGTAGTATTGTCGAAGGTAAAGTTGTTCGTTCAGTTATTTCTCGTAATGTTCAAATTCATAAAGATAGCTTAGTTAAAGAATCTATTGTTTTCCCTCGTGTTGTCATTGGTGAAGGTGCTCAAGTTGAGTATGCAATTATTGATAAGGGTGCTGAAGTAGCTGATGGAGTTGTTATTCGTGGTACAGCAGAAAATCCTGTTGTCATCAAAAAAGGTGAAAAAGTAACAGAGGACATTCTTTCATGAAAATTTTATTTGTAGCAGCCGAAGGTGCGCCCTTTTCAAAAACAGGTGGTTTGGGAGACGTTATCGGCGCTCTTCCAAAATCATTAGTAAAAGCAGGACAAGAAGTTGCTGTTATCTTACCCTACTATGACATGGTAGAAGCTAAGTTTGGTGACCAGATTGAAGATGTTCTTCAATTTGAAGTGTATGTTGGTTGGCGCAGACAATTTTGTGGAATTAAGAAAACAGTTTTGAACGGTGTGACCTTCTACTTTATTGACAACCAATATTATTTCTTCCGTGGTCATGTTTACGGTGATTTTGATGACGGAGAACGCTTTGCCTTTTTCCAATTGGCTGCCATTGAGGCTATGGAAAGGATTGACTTTATTCCTGACCTTCTCCATGTTCATGACTACCATACAGCTATGATTCCTTTCTTGTTGAAGGAAAAATACCGTTGGATTCAAGCCTATGAGGGCATTAAAACAGTTTTAACCATTCATAATTTAGAATTCCAAGGAC
>CAJPKC010000053.1 GCA_905370255.1 Streptococcus oralis | reverse complement strand
AAACTTCTATATTATCCGTACTGCCTGGGTATTTGGAAACTATGGCAAAAACTTTGTTTTCACGATGCAAAATCTAGCTAAAACTCACCAGACTTTGACGGTTGTTAATGACCAACATGGTCGTCCAACCTGGACACGTACATTGGCTGAATTTATGACATATTTAGCTGATAATCGCAAGGAATTTGGTTATTATCATTTATCGAATGATGCAAAAGAAGATACAACGTGGTATGACTTTGCAGTTGAAATTTTGAAAGATACAAATGTCGAAGTTAAACCAGTAGATTCAAGTCAATTCCCTGCCAAAGCTAAACGTCCGCTAAACTCAACGATGAGCCTAGCCAAAGCTAAAGCAACTGGATTTGTCATCCCAACTTGGCAGGATGCTTTGAAAGAATTTTATAAACAAGAAGTAAAATAAGAAGCTAGTTTCTAGCTTCTTTTTTTCTTTAAGAAAAATGAGACACTTTTAATAAGCCAAGATTGTTTAGTGAAAGTTGGTATTACCCTTGTCATGAAAACAAAAATGAAAATAAATGTAATTAAATAAACAAATTTTGGAAAAAACAGGAACTTTCACATCTGTCTTTCAGCTTTTCTGACACTTTTACACTGTTTTTCAGAGAAAAAGGTAAAAGATGGACTTGTAATGGAATATTAAAATAAATTTAATGAAAAACCTTCGATAAAATCACAAAAAATTAGGCACGAATCGGATTTTTGTGATATAATATTCTGTGAATAGCTATGCCTTCTTGTAGCTGTTAAAAAATCAAAGTGTGAAACTTGGAAGATAGAGAGGACGCAATGTAATGACTAGAAATGGTTTCTTTACAGGCTTAGATATTGGAACAAGCTCAATTAAAGTGTTAGTTGCTGAGCTTGTAGATGGTGAAGTAAATGTAATCGGTGTTAGCAACGCCAAAAGTAAAGGTGTCAAGGATGGGATTATCGTTGACATCGAAGCCGCAGCAACGGCTATCAAATCTGCTATTTCTCAAGCAGAAGAAAAAGCAGGAATTTCAATCAAATCAGTAAACGTTGGGCTTCCAGCAAACTTGTTGCAAGTGGAACCAACTCAAGGAATGATTCCTGTAACATCAGATACAAAAGAAATTACAGATCAAGATGTTGAGAATGTTGTCAAATCAGCTTTGACTAAGAGCATGACACCTGATCGTGAAGTGATTACGTTTGTGCCAGAAGAATTTGTAGTAGACGGTTTCCAAGGTATTCGTGACCCACGTGGTATGATGGGTGTTCGTTTGGAAATGCGTGGACTTCTCTATACAGGTCCAAGAACCATTCTTCACAACCTTCGTAAAACTGTAGAACGTGTTGGAGTTCAAGTCGATAACGTGATTATTTCACCACTTGCAATTGTAAACTCTGTTCTTAACGAAGGCGAACGTGAGTTTGGAGCGACTGTTATCGATATGGGTGGTGGCCAAACAAGCGTTGCTACTATCCGTAATCAAGAGCTTCAATACACAAATGTTTACCAAGAAGGTGGCGATTACGTCACTAAAGACATTTCAAAAGTTCTTAAAACTTCTAAGAAGATTGCAGAAGGTTTGAAGCTTAACTACGGTGAAGCTTATCCGCAACTTGCAAGCAAAGAAACTTTCCAAGTTGAAGTGATTGGTGAAGTAGAACCTGTAGAAGTTACAGAAGAATACTTGGCTCAAATTATTTCAGCTAGATTGAAACACATCTTTGAACAAATCAAACAAGATTTGGAAAGAAGACATTTGTTGGACTTGCCAGGTGGTATTGCTCTGATTGGTGGAAATGCTATTCTACCAGGTATCGTTGAGCTTGCCCAAGAAGTACTTGGAGTTCGTGTAAAACTTTACGTTCCAAACCAAGTGGGTATCCGCAATCCTGCATTTGCTCATGTGATTAGTTTGTCTGAATTTGCTGGAAGCCTTACAGAAATTAATGTTTTGGCTCAAAGAGCTATCAGAGGAGATCAAGTTTTGCGTCAACAACCGATTGATTTCAGAACTTCAAGTCAGGAAAAGCCTGCAGCTTCTCAACGTTCAGTGTTTGGTACAACTCCAACTGAATCAGCAGAACCGACTTATACTGCTGACTCAGCAACTTCAAATCAATCAGAAGAAAAACCAAAATTGACTGAGCGATTCCGTAGCTTAATCGGAAGCATGTTTGATGAATAGGATAGAGGGATAAAATATGACATTTTCATTTGATACAGCAGCAGCACAAGGTGCAGTAATTAAAGTAATTGGTGTCGGTGGTGGCGGAGGAAACGCCATCAACCGCATGGTTGACGAAGGTGTTTCAGGTGTTGAGTTCATCGCAGCCAACACAGATGTACAAGCCTTGAGCAGTACAAAAGCTGAAACAGTTATCCAACTTGGTCCAAAATTAACTCGTGGACTTGGTGCTGGAGGACAGCCTGAAGTTGGTCGTAAGGCTGCTGAAGAAAGCGAAGAAGTAATTACTGAAGCTATCAGTGGTGCAGATATGGTCTTCATCACTGCTGGTATGGGTGGTGGTTCTGGTACAGGTGCTGCACCAGTTATCGCTCGTATCGCTAAAGGTTTAGGTGCTTTGACTGTCGGTGTTGTAACACGTCCATTCGGTTTTGAAGGAAGTAAACGTGGTCAATTCGCAGTTGAAGGTATTAACGAACTTCGCGAACATGTTGATACTCTCTTGATTATCTCAAACAACAACTTATTAGAAATTGTTGACAAGAAAACTCCACTTCTTGAAGCTTTGTCTGAAGCAGATAACGTTCTTCGCCAAGGTGTTCAAGGGATTACAGATTTGATTACAAATCCTGGTTTGATCAACTTGGACTTTGCAGACGTGAAGACAGTAATGGCAAACAAAGGAAATGCCCTTATGGGTATCGGTATCGGTAGCGGAGAAGAACGCGTTATTGAAGCGGCTCGTAAAGCTATCTACTCACCACTTCTTGAAACAACAATTGATGGAGCAGAAGATGTTATCGTTAACGTAACTGGTGGTTTGGATATGACTTTGATTGAAGCAGAAGAAGCTTCTGAAATCGTCAATCAAGCTGCTGGACATGGCGTAAATATCTGGCTCGGTACTTCTATTGATGAATCAATGAAAGATGAAATCCGTGTAACTGTTGTTGCTACTGGAGTTCGTCAAGATGCAGTCGAAAAAGTTGTAGCGCCACAACCAAGACAAGCGTCATTCCGTGAACCAGTAAAATCTGGACATACACACACTTATGACCGTCATTTTGATTTGGCAGAAACAGCTGAACTTCCAACTCCTTCACAACGTCACACTGAAGCGCCTAAAGCATCAGCTTTTGGTGACTGGGACTTGAGACGTGATTCAATTGTTCGTCAAGGTGAATCAGTCGTATCTCCAGTTGAGCGTTTTGAAGCACCAGCTTCTGACGAAGATGAGTTGGAAACACCACCATTCTTTAAAAACCGTTAATAGAGATGGATTTAAAAGAAAATACAAATCAGGTATTTCAACAGGTTACAAAAGCAATTCAAGAAACCGGCCGTGAAGACGGTTCGGTTTCTGTAATTGCAGTAACAAAATATGTTGATATTGCAACCGCAGCTAATTTGATAGACCAAGGAGTTCAACACATCGGTGAAAACCGTGTCGACAAATTTCTTGAAAAGTATCATGCTTTAAGTGATAAGGATGTTACTTGGCACTTGATTGGTAGCTTGCAAAGAAGAAAAGTGAAAGATATTATTCCTTATGTTGATTATTTTCACGCTTTAGATTCTTTGAAATTAGCCCAAGAGATTCAAAAACGTGCCAATCGTAAGGTTAAATGTTTTTTGCAGGTCAATATTTCTGGAGAAGAAAGCAAGCATGGTTTTTCGAAAGAAGAACTTTTGGCGGTCTTACCAGACTTGTCAAGCTTGGATCAAATAGAGTATGTTGGTCTTATGACTATGGCTCCATTTGAAGCTGAAACAGAAGAGTTGCAAAAAATCTTTAAAGAAACGCAAGAGTTGCAACAATACATTCGTGAACAACAACTCCCCAATATGCCAATGACAGAATTAAGTATGGGAATGAGTCGTGACTATAAAGAAGCGATTCAGTGTGGCTCGACTTATGTTCGAATTGGTACAGCATTTTTTAAATAGGAAATAATCATGTCATTAAAAGATAAATTTGATAAATTTATAGATTACTTTACAGAAGATGGAGATGAAGTTGCTTCAGAAGTTGTAGCTGCACAACCTGAACGTTCACTAGCTTCGGTTCCTCAAAAAAGAGAATTGCCACAGCAAGCTGCTGCTCAAGAATCTTCTTCAGTCGAAGCAAAAGAGAAAAATATTACAAAACTTCATGCCCGTCAGCAACAACTAGCAATTGAAAGCCATCGCTCTACTGAAAAAGTAACCATCGATGTTCGTTACCCACGCCGTTACGAAGATGCAACAGATATTGTTGATTTGTTGGCTGGAAATGAAAGTATCTTGATTGACTTCCAATATATGACAGAAGTTCAAGCTCGTCGTTGTTTGGATTACTTGGATGGAGCACGTCATGTCCTTGCTGGTGAGTTAAGAAAAGTAGCGAACACAATGTATCTTTTGACACCTGTTGGTGTTGTGGTAAACATTGAAGATATTCGTTTACCTGAAGAAGCTCAAAGCGAAGGATACGACTTTGACATGAAGAGAAATAGAGTACGTTAATGTTTCTAATAATTCGTTTTATCCAAAATGCTACAGATATCTATTCGCTGATACTTGTAGCTTTTGCTCTATTATCATGGTTTCCAAATGCCTATAACACCCAGTTGGGGAAGTTTTTAGAGACTTTGTGTAAACCAATTCTTGAACCTCTAAAACGTCTACCTCTTCAAATCGCAGGTTTGGATTTCTCAGTTTGGATAGCTCTAATTCTCTTGCGCATGATAAGTCGCTATCTCATCAATTTGTTGGTAGTTTTATGAGTAAAGAACTTTACCAACATTTCGCAACAGAAGATATCCCCTTTATCGACAAGGGTTTGGAGTGGTTAGGACAGGTAGAAGAACATTACGCACCGATTTTATCTCCTTTTATCAATCCTCACCAAGTATTTATCTTGGAGACATTGGGAAACAATAGAGGGGTAAAAACCTTTTCTAGTACTCGTTTTGTATCTTCAGAGTATGCTCGGGTCATTCTAGCGCCGGATTATTTTACGCCAACCTTGGAAGATTTTGAAATGACCTTGCTTGAGATTGAGTATCCTAGCAAGTTTCAACAATTAACCCATTCAAAAATTCTGGGAACAGTTCTCAATCGGCTAGGTATTGACCGAAAGTTATTCGGAGACATTTTGGTAACAGAAGATAAAGCCCAAATTATTGTCGATCGAAGATTTACTACTCTTTTCCAGGATGGGATTCAAAAGATTTCCAAGTTGCCTGTAAGTTTAGTAGAACGTCCTTTTTCAGATAGGATAGAATCTAAAGACGAGTATCAAGAAAAAGAAGTCTTGGTTTCAAGCCTGCGACTAGATGCCTTTTTATCTAGTATATTGAAATTATCACGCTCACAAACTGTAGCTCTGGTTGAAAAGAAGCTGGTTCAGGTCAATTATCATATAGTTGAAAAGTCTGACTATCAGTTAAAATTTGGTGATTTAATCAGTGTGAGACGCTTTGGCCGAATAATCTTGCTCAAAGAAAATGGTCAAACCAAGAAAGATAAGATAAAACTAACAGTCCAACTACTTTTAAGCAAGTGAGAAAATATGTCAATTACACCACAAGATATTACTGACAAGGAATTCTCAAGAAAATTCAGAGGCTACGATCAGGAAGAGGTTGACCTATTTCTAGATAAGATTTATTTTGAATTAGAGGAATTAATCCGATACAAAGAGGAAACTGAACTCTATATCAAAAAACTAGAAGAACGTCTTTCCTATTATACGAATGATATTCCTAAGAGAACAGTAACAAACGAGCAAGAACCAGAAGCAATTAATGATTCTATTTTTTATTAAATAAGTGAGGAAAAATATGCCAATTACATCGTTAGAAATTAAGGATAAAACCTTTGGTGTTCAGTTTAGAGGTTTTAACCGTGAAGAAGTTGATGAATTTTTAGATATTGTTGTTCGTGACTATGAAGCACTTGTACGAAGCAATCATGAAAAAGAACAACACATTAAAAACTTAGAAGAACGTTTGTCGTATTTTGATGAGATTAAGGATTCATTGAGTCAATCAGTTTTGATTGCCCAAGACACAGCTGAACGTGTAAAACAAGCTGCGAATGACCGTTCTAATAACATCATTAAGCAGGCTGAGCAAGATGCTCAACGTTTACTTGATGAAGCTACGTATAAAGCCAATGAAATTTTGCGACAAGCTACAGATAATGCTAAAAAAGTTGCTGTGGAAACTGAAGAGTTGAAGAACAAGAGTCGCGTCTTCAACCAACGTTTGAAATCAACAATCGAAAGTCAGTTGGCTATTGTTGATTCATCAGATTGGGAAGAAATTTTGCGTCCGACTGCAACTTATCTTCAAACGAGCGACGAAGCATTCAAGGAAGTCGTCCAAGAGGTTCTAGGTGAAGATGTATCTTCATATCATGATGAAGAACCAATTGACATGACTCGTCAATTTTCTCCAGAAGAAGTTGCAGAACTTCAAGCGCGTATTGAAGCAGCTAACAAAGAATTGTTAGAGGCTGAACAAGCTGCTGAAGAGTCAACTGAAGTTGAAGTTCAGCCAGTTGCTGAAACTCCTGTTGAGCCAGTACATGAGGAAGGACCTCAAGATGATGCTGACACTCAACAAGAATCAGTTCTAATTTTATAAGAATCTTATTAGAGAACAAGAATTTATCAATCACATTTCTAGCGAGTAGGAGATGGTGGAAGTCCTACAATCCCTGTTGGTAAATTTATCCTCTCTTAGTATCAAATCTGAAAATAGTAAGATTTGACGTTGCCCACGTTACGGGAAAAGAGGGAAAGAGACTAGGTCTTTTTCCGAACAAAGGTGGTACCACGATTTTCGTCCTTTTTGCGAGTCGTGGTTTTTATATTGTCAATTTACATTAAAGGAGTACTAATGAAACTTAAAGAAACCCTCAATCTTGGGAAAACAGAATTTCCAATGCGTGCCGGTCTTCCGACCAAAGAGCCAGTTTGGCAAAAGGAATGGGATGAAGCTAAACTTTATCAACGTCGTCAAGAATTAAATGAAGGAAAACCGCATTTCACGCTTCATGACGGCCCTCCGTATGCCAACGGAAATATCCACGTTGGACATGCTATGAACAAGATTTCAAAAGATATCATTGTTCGTTCTAAGTCTATGTCAGGATTTTACGCACCATATATTCCAGGTTGGGATACTCATGGTTTGCCAATCGAGCAAGTCTTGGCTAAACAAGGTGTCAAACGCAAAGAAATGGACCTTGTTGAATACTTGAAACTTTGCCGTGAATATGCTCTTTCTCAAGTAGATAAACAACGTGAAGACTTCAAACGTTTGGGTGTTTCTGGCGACTGGGAAAATCCATATGTAACCTTGACTCCTGATTATGAAGCAGCTCAAATCCGTGTCTTTGGTGAAATGGCTAATAAAGGCTATATCT
>CAJPKC010000052.1 GCA_905370255.1 Streptococcus oralis | reverse complement strand
TTTTAACTTTTTTTAATTCCTATTTCCATCAACCGCGATACACCCATAGTCCGTACGGGATTCGAACCCGTGTTACCGCCGTGAAAAGGCGGTGTCTTAACCCCTTGACCAACGGACCTGAGCTTTTTCAACTCTTTCTATTATACCTACTTTTAGAATCTTGTCAACTAGTTTGATTTGTTTTTTCTGAATTTTTTTACTGGTTTTTCATAGATTAGTTTTTATAATAAGAAAGAGAGGATATAATAGTATCCTCTCTTGTATCTCGTCTACTAATATTTTAGTTTTCTTCAGCCATTTTTGATTTGACTTCATCATATGATAGGGCACGTGATTCCTCTTCTACTGATTCAGGCATTTTCCCTGTTTCGTAAAGAGATTTAATTTGTGTACTATCCAATGTTTCATATTTCAATAAGGCTTCTGCAATTAATTTATGCGTTTCACGATTTGATTGAATAATTTCAGCTGCTTTATTACGTGCTTCATTCAACAATGCTCGAACTTCTTCGTCAATTTCATAAGCTGTACGCTCTGAAATAGATTTTTGTGGAGTTTGAGCACCAAACATTGCATGATTTCCTTCGTATTGAACAGGTCCAAGTTTTTCACTCATACCATACTCTGTAACCATTGCACGCGCCATTTGTGTAGCTTGCTCAAAGTCGTTTGATGCACCTGTTGTTTGGACATTAAAGATGATTTCTTCAGCAACACGTCCACCCATCAAACCAGCTAATTGTTCTTTCATATCTTCTTTAGATAGCAACATTTGATCTTCTTTTGGAAGAGCAATCATGTAACCACCTGCACGACCACGAGGAACAATTGTTACCTTATGAACGACACGCGCATTCGATAAGACTAACCCTACGATAGTGTGTCCGGCCTCGTGATAAGCAACCATTTCACGTTCTTTTTGGGAAACAGTTTTATCTTTCTTAGAAGGCCCTGCAATAACGCGATCTTCTGCCTCATCAATATCAGAAGCATCGATGACTGATTTGTTACGACGAGCAGCAACTAATGCCGCTTCGTTCAATACGTTTTCCAAGTCAGCACCAACAAAACCAGGAGTTTGTTGTGCTACTAACTTCAAGTCTACATCTTCTGCTAGAGGTTTATTTCTAGCATGGACTTTTAGAATTGCTTCGCGTCCCTTAACATCTGGACGACCAACCAATACTTTTCTATCAAAACGACCTGGACGAAGAAGGGCTGGGTCTAGAACATCTGAACGGTTCGTTGCCGCAATGACAATGATTCCTTCATTTCCTTCAAAACCATCCATTTCAATCAAGAGTTGGTTCAAGGTTTGTTCACGTTCGTCATTACCTCCACCAAGACCGACACCACGTTGGCGACCAACGGCATCAATTTCATCAATGAAGATAATTGCTGGTGCTGCTTTTTTAGCGTCCTCAAAAAGTGAACGTACACGGCTGGCACCGACACCGACAAACATTTCTACGAAGTCAGAACCTGAAATACTAAAGAATGGTACTCCAGCTTCTCCTGCTACTGCTTTAGCAAGTAATGTTTTACCAGTTCCCGGAGGTCCTTCTAAGAGAACACCAGCTGGGATACGAGCACCTAATTTTGTAAAGCGTTTTGGATCTTTCAAGAATTCAACAACTTCAACAAGTTCTTGTTTTTCTTCTTCAGCTCCTGCTACATCTGAAAAGCGTACTTTGATATCTTCCTTATTAGCAGCCTTAGCTTTACTGCGTCCAAAGCTCATCGGATTGCGTCCGCTATTTCCTCCCATATTTCCCATCATAGAAAATAGGAAGAAGAATAAAATGGCAAATGGCACTACCGAAACTAGGATGTTAATCCACATACCACTTGAGCTTTCGTGCTTGACTTCAACTTGTGTTTGGTGTTCACCAGCTAGTTTTTGCAAATCTGCTACAGTAGTATCCGATGGAAGAATAATACTTGTAAATTTTTCTACTTTTGTTGCAGAAGGTGTGAAAAACTGAATACCTGTTTCCGGTTTTTCTGTTTTAGCAGTTTTATAGACACCAGACACTTCAATAACACTACCACTTGGTTGATAGGTTATTTCTTTTACATTGTCGTTAGTGATTTCCTGCACCAATTCTGAGTATTTAATTTGTTGACTGTGCCCGGCAGCTCTCCCAGCGAAAAAGTACTGGAATCCTGTTACTAGCAAGAAAATCATCAACAAATAAAGAAATGGATTTTTTATAAAACCATTATTTTGTTTTTGCATTCAACAACTTACCCTTCTATTTTGAGTAAACTTCCTCTTTCAATACGCCTACATAAGGAAGGTTACGATAATTTTCATTATAGTCTAAACCATAGCCTACAACAAATTCATTTGGAATAGTAAAACATGTGTAGTCTGCTTCGATTTCTACAGTACGGCCTTCTGGTTTATCAAGCATTGTAACAATCTTAACAGATGCCGCTTCTCTAGCAGTAAACATATCTCTCAAACTTTTCAAGGTTTGACCAGTGTCGATAATATCTTCCACAAAAACAACATGTCTACCTTTAATATCTTGAGTTACATCTTGTTTGATATTGATAACACCGCTACTTACAGTACCACCATGATAGCTAGAAACCATCATAAAGTCCATCTCAAGATGAGTGTCGATATATTTCACCAATTCTGCCATAAAAGGAATAGATCCTTTTAAAATACCAACTAGAATCGGATTTTTACCTTCATAATCTTTGGTCAATTGAGCACCTAACTTCTTAGCAGCTTCTGTAATTTCATCTTGTGAAATCAAAATCTTCTTGATATCTTGTTCTAACATGATTTTACCTATCTATTTTTTCTATATAAAGTACAGTGTTCATTATATCATTTTTCATTTTTATACTCAAATCACTGAGTTCAATTCCTAAAATTGAACAAATCTTTCCGAATTGCTCAACAATAATCGCATTTTTTCGTTTTTCTGCAGGAATTTTTAAATCAATAAAAAGTCGCCTTACTTTTTTTCGATGACCATTTATTATCAAATAATCACCTGGCTGTCGATGCCTCAAAATCAATGATGTTTCACGGGAAACATTTATTTGTTGAACATTTTCACCTTTTAGAGGAATTCCAAATGAAAATAGAAAACCTTCATAATAAACTTGATTTTGATAGTTTAACACACACTCACTACTTTTTTCATCAGACTTTGGTCTGATTTTACCAATTTGAAAGTGCTGGTATTCTTTTATAAGTTCATAACCATTTTTTATACTATGGCGATATTGACTCTTAGTTTTTAAAATATGATGAATTTCTTGAAATTGTTCTCTTGTTACATTTAAATCAGCAAAACGACTAAGATATTGTTGTAGTAAAACTCGTTGCGTTGCTTCACTAAAAGATAAAAACTGAGTTAAATCTTCTACATCAACCGCTTGAGATAATTCAGCCAGAGCAATTTGATAATCAGAAACTTCTTTTCCAAACTCTAAAATTGCTTTTTTTACCTGAACATTTTCTTTTTCTAACTGTGGCAGATAGAGGTTGCGAATACGATTGCGAAGATAGTGATTTTCTTTATTCGTTGAATCTTCAAAATGCTCAATTTCAGGAAAATCCTTCTTATAAAAAGACAACAAAGGACGAATCAACTCTCCCTTATCAAACATTTGTCTTTCTTTAATAGCTGATAAATGGTGTAGTCTAACACCTCTAATCAATCGCATAAAGATTGTCTCAACTTGATCATCTGCATGATGAGCTGTTACAAGAGCTGTAGATGAAGTTTTCTCCATCACTTCTCTAAAAAATTCATAGCGAAATTGACGAGCATTCGCTTCTGAAAAATCTCCAGTAAAACAAGCTACATAAATTGGAACTCCAGCTTGTTCAGCTAATTTTCTTAATTCATTTTCTTCCTGATCTGACTCTGGTCGTTGTTTATGATTTACATGAGCTAAAAACAATTCAATACCAAGTTCTTTTTGATAGGTCATAAGAAGTTGAAAAAGAAACATCGAATCCAATCCACCAGACAAGGCTAACACAACTCTTGAATGTCCTTCAAAGTAACCTTTTTCTAGAAAATGATTTAAAAAATCTCGGTCTCTCATTTTAGGACCTCGTAGACATCCTTAGCAATTTTAGAAATGGTATCGTAATCAGAATTTTTGGTAAAGATTGAAATAACGAAAGGAGAATCTGTATAGACTATTCCCACATCGTGTTTAAATTCATCTGCATCCCCAATTTTATGGGCTACCTTAGCAGAAATATTCTTAGCAATTCGCTGATTATCAAAAGATGTTTGTGAAAGAGATTCTAAAACAAAACCATTCTGATTATAAATAGATTCCATAACTTGACCAGCCATTTTAGCTGAAGCTATCTTATCTGTCACATTCCACTCTTCACCTGCTATAGTAGCCATTTCTTTTTTAAAGGCTTCATCTGATTTATTCGTAATATAATAAGCAAGAATATTATGAGCTACATTGTCAGATTCTTTTGCAGTTTTTGTGATTAAATCTTTGATTGTGTATTCTTTATTGTCCGCTGTTTTAGGGAGACTTCCGCTTCCTTCCGGTTTATAAGAACCAGGGAAATCATTAACTTCGGAAACATACTTCAATTTCGTGTCAAGTTGGTAATCACCTTGATTGATTTTTTCCTGAACAGAATAAAGATAAGGTAATTTCATAACACTAGCAGCGTACATTTTTTGATTTTCATTAATGCCAGCTTCCTTACCTGTACTCAATTGTTTAATATAAATAGAGAACTGTTCATTTTGATAATTTGCAGATAGCAACTCTTGTACTTTCTGAATACGATTATCATCATCGGAAATATAATCCGTCGAAATCCAGCCCGTTTGCTTGATATGTAAGAATTCACGACCTTCAGCAAAAATAGACATATCTGCTTCAACCTCTTGATAAGCTGCTAAAGTAGACTTTAATTCTTGTTGATCATAAGGACTATTATAAACGACAAATCCTGGTTCTAGCCATACTCGTTTAGAAAAATCGTTTACGATGGAACTATCGTATAAAAGTCGTTTATCAGCCATCACAAATTGATTATTTGACAATTTAAACACAGGCTGTCCTTGTTTATTTAATCGCCATTCTAAAACAGATAATTTTGTTTCTGCATTGACTTTTCCTGATTCTTTAATCAGGTCTTCTGTAGAATAAACTGGCGTCTCACCATAAAATTTTGGAGATTCTATAATATCTTGATAATAAAAATGATATGGAGTATGAGTTAAAGAATAAACTTCTTGTTTTGGAATGATAACTGGATTCTCAGTGCTTACTACTTGAACGCTTTTTAGGAAAATAGGAAGTAGTAATATCACTAAAAATTTACGCATTCTTTTTCCCCTCTTCTTCTTGTAGTCGTAACAGATGATTCTTTTGAGCTAACTCATCTAATTTTTCATCTGACTGACTTAAAAATTTTTCGACAATATCTAATAAATTTTCCATTTCACATTACCTAGGAAGTAAGTCCGGAATTGTATAAACTTCCTCCCATGTTTTTGAATAATAATATTTTGCACGGGAATATTTAGCCGCATAGGATTCATCTTTTAGCTTAGTTGCTAAACTAGCTTCTTTATCCTTTTCATCGCTCAAGTCCTGATATTGTTTTTTCAAATCAGCTAGTTGCTGGCGACGTGTTAGTAATTGTTGGTAACTTTGTGCTAAATTGTAAGTTGGTAAGATGAATAGCAACATAATCAAAATCAAAACCCAACCCATAAAACGATTACGTTTTTGACGTTCTTCCATCATGTATTTACGTCGTTGGTGTTCATTTTGAATAAAAGAGTTATTCATTTGGACTATTTTTTTATACATCGCCTTCTACCCTTGTTTCACTGATAATTTCATACATTCCAGCTGCATCTTCTTTTTTTGTGCTATCTTTCATTTCGAGCACCTTTACAAGCAACAATTTATTTCCAAAACGAATTTCAACCTGATCATTGATTTTTAAATCAGTTGAACTTTTAGCAAGGATACCATTTACCTTGATACGCCCTTTATCTGCAACTTCCTTAGCCACTGTACGGCGTTTAATAATTCGTGATACTTTTAAATATTTATCTAATCTCATCTTATAATACCTCAAATTATTATTGTACCATTTTTATCCCTTTTATAGAAGAAAAAAGGTAATCCCTAATGTGACTCTTTTAAGTCTTTTATCTTCGCTAACGATTCTCCGAAAGTTAAAAGACCTTCTAAAATCTCATAATCTTTTTTATTTCGAATATCAAAAACAACTTCGATTAAACCTTGATTTTCTGAAATATTGGCCTTCAAATTTGTCTGAGAAAGAGCCTGGAAATAATCTTGTGTTAAAAATAGTTGTTGCGATATTTTTTCAAACTGAATGACAAGCTTATTATTCTTTCTTTCTACACGATTGACAAATACTTTATCGAGATATGCTTTGGCTAATCCAATTTCTAAGAGATAGGCAACTACATCTGGATATTCTCCAAATCGGTCTATCAACTCATCCTGTAATTCTTCATAGTTGACACGATTGTCAATCTGACGAATTCTCTTGTAAATTTCAATTTTATGTCGTTCATCTGAAATATACTCATCTGGAAGATAGGCATCAATTTGTAGAATTAACTCAGCATTACCTTTTTCACGTTTCTTAGCAGTTCCATTTTTCTTAGCAATTGCTTCTTCTAGTAATTGAGAATAGAGTTCAAAACCAACAGAATCGATAAAACCTGACTGCGAACTTCCTAAAAGATTACCCGCTCCACGAATAGATAAATCGCGCATAGCGATTTTGAAACCAGAACCCAATTCGGTAAATCCCTTGATAGCTTCTAATCTCTTTTCTGAAACTTCTGTCAAAGATTTGTCAGGTCGATACATAAGATAGGCATAAGCGATTCGATTACTACGACCAACTCGACCTCTTAATTGATACAAGGTTGACAAGCCCATGTGATCTGCGTTTTCAATAAACAAGGTATTAGCATTTGGAATATCTACACCTGTTTCAATGATTGTCGTAGTTACTAAAATGTCATATTCGCCTTCAATAAAATCAAGTAATGTATTCTCTAAACGAATTTCACTCATTTGACCATGAACAAAACCAATAGAAGCTTCAGGAATCAGTTCTTGTAATTCTGAAACCTTCTTTTCAATCGTGTCAACTTTGTTGTAAAGATAGTAAACCTGACCACCACGATCGATTTCTCTCAACACAGCATCACGAATCACACGATCATTTTGTTCAAGAACATAGGTTTGAACAGGATATCGATTTGTTGGAGGGGTTTCAATGACAGATAAATCTCGGATACCTAGCATAGACATATGAAGAGTTCGAGGAATTGGTGTAGCTGTCAAAGTTAAGACATCAACCTTCTTTTTTAATTCCTTCAAAGCTTCCTTATGTTTGACACCAAAACGTTGTTCCTCATCGATGATGATTAATCCTAAATCAGCAAATTCAACATCTTTAGATAAAACTCGATGGGTTCCTATCAGGATATCAACTTGGCCTTTTTTCAATTTTTCAAGTGTTTCAGTCTGCTCTTTTTTACTTCTAAAACGACTTAAAACATCTACATTGACAGCAAACTGCTCAAATCTTTCCTTGAAATTACTATAATGTTGCTGAGCAAGAACTGTGGTTGGTACTAAAACAACAACCTGTTTATGATTATTGACAGCCTTAAAAG
>CAJPKC010000051.1 GCA_905370255.1 Streptococcus oralis | reverse complement strand
GTATTGCACTATGGGGATCCTTTTATTTTTATAGAAGATCTATATGAGGCAACCAAGGAAATGGAAAAGGTGACCTCAGATGATTTGTTTGATTATTGGCAGGTGTCGGTATCAGTTGGCCATGCACGTATCCAGTATCTCTTTGAATTAGAGGACACAGCGGAAGAAAAAATCTTGTATGGAGATCGGGGTGTGGCAGCCTACACCAAGGAGAACCTGGACTTCGTCATGAATGGCTTTAAGCTTCCCTTTATCCATGAGATTGATGGGTGTGCTGTTCCAGATTGGGTGGCGCAGACGGTTTGGTACCAAATCTTTCCTGAGCGCTTTGCCAATGGGAATCCAGCCATTTCACCAGAAGGTGTTCGTCCTTGGGATGCCTCTATTGCTCCTCAAGTATTGGATTTCTTTGGTGGAGATTTACAAGGGATCATCGATCATCTAGATTACTTGCAGGAGTTAGGGATTACAGGGCTCTACCTTTGCCCGATTTTTGAATCTCCGAGTAACCACAAGTACGATACCATTGACTATTTTGAAATTGATCGACATTTTGGAGATAAGGAGACCTTCCGCCAGTTAGTGAAAGAGGCCCATGTGCGTGGGATGAAGATTATGCTGGATGCCGTCTTTAACCATATTGGTTATGATTCACCCCAATGGCAGGATGTGGTCAAATACGGGGAAGATTCGATTTACAAGGACTGGTTCCATATTAAAGAGTTCCCTGTCTCCTCAGAAAATCTGTGGAATAGTCGCGACTTATCTTACCATGCTTTTGCCTTTGCGGGCTTTATGCCTAAGCTCAATACGGCTAATCCTGAGGTGAAGGCCTATCTCTTGAAGGTGGCGACTTACTGGATTGAAGAGTTTGATATCGATGCTTGGCGACTGGATGTGGCCAATGAGATCGACCATCAATTCTGGCGGGATTTCCGTAAGGCGGTCTTGGCCAAGAAGCCGGATCTCTATATCCTCGGGGAAATCTGGCATTCGTCCCAACCTTGGCTCAAGGGCGATGAGTTCCATGCGGTGATGAACTATCCCCTCTCTGAAAGTATCAAGGATTATTTCCTGCGGGGGCATAAGGAGACCCAACGCTTCATTTGGGAGATCAATAGCCAGTCTATGTACTACAGGCAGCAGATTTCTGAGGTTATGTTTAACCTCTTGGACTCGCATGATACAGAGCGCATCTTGACGACGGCAAAAGGAGATCTCCAGTCTGTCAAGTCTGCTCTCGCCTTCCTTTATCTGCAACGGGGTACGCCATGTATTTATTATGGAACGGAGCTAGCCCTCATCGGTGGTCCAGACCCTGATTGCCGCCGTGTCATGCCATGGGAGCGCGTGGCAGCTGATAATGACATGCTAAACTTTATGAAGGAATTGATCCAGCTCCGAAAAGAAGTAGCGGGCATGATTCAGTATGGTAAAGTGAGTCTGGAAGAAGTGGAGCTAGATGTAGTAGCAGTGGAATGGTGGCATGAAGGTAACATGCTCAAAGCCTACTTTAACCACTCAAAGAAAGACTTTATCCTAGAAAGCGGACAGGCAGATCTGATCAGTCTTGGAAGCATTTCCGATGATCGATTGATCATTCAGCCAAATGGCTTTGTTATCTATAGAGAAATTAGCATTTCATTTTTATAAATGGTTGGTTTATGGTTGTCAGTATAGTATAATAGTAGCAAATGATAAAGGAGGAGACGGTGATGAAGATGTTAGCAATCAATCCTATGTCGTTGAAGAAAAGAATGATAGAATTTCTATTCGATTATCTTTTCATTCTAGCTTATTTAGCGCTTCTGTTTTTAGGTTCTAT
Source organism: Streptococcus oralis (assembly GCA_905370255.1). The sequence continues at coordinate 5,887 of CAJPKC010000051.1, read as the reverse complement.
GCTTTTTTACATTATTTTTTTTAATGGTATCCCAGAGTTTACAGAAATTCAGTCGCAGTGTCTTGCATTTTTTACCTCTGTTTTGCCAATCACTCTACTTTTTACATTCTTAGATTATACAAATAATGGCAGTTTTGGGAAGGCGAAAGCTGGACTTCAATTGGTTTACAAGAAAAAAACAGTGCAAGCTAGCTTGATTAGAAACACCATTAAATTTTTACCTTGGCAAATAGGTCATATGGGCACGATACATGGTTTCTATAGTGAGTTTGATTTCTTATCTTTTATCCTCTCGTTTTTAGCTACTCTCCTCGCAGTTGCCCTACTTGTAATGATGGTTTTCAGGAAGGATAAGCGACATCTAGGTGACCTTATAGCACATACACAGGTACAGCTAAAAGGTGACTAAAATTAAATATTTCATAGATATTTCACTTATTAGGGAGCGTGCTGTGTGCCAGCTTCCTTTTTAATGATTTAAAATCTACTTTACTTAGCAAAATGCTTGGACTTAAAATAAATTTGAACTATAATATAAGAGAAGCTAATCGACCTGAAAAATCTTAGTTAAAAAGGAAACATTTTATGAAAGTATCTAAAAAAATCAGATTAATGAGCTGCTGTGGTTTAGCTATCTTTACTTTAGCTGCCTGTGGTACAAACCAAAACCAATCTATGGAACAACAGAATGGTTCAACTACTAAGTTGGTTAGCTCAGATAAAGAAAGCTATAAAGGAACCTATAGCAATCTCAATAGCAATGCAAGCGAAGAAGAAGTTCGAAAAGCCTTGGCTGCACATTTGGATAAGGACAGTGTGGATGCATTTTTCAACCTTGTAAATGATTATAACAATACTGTCGGTTCAGTTGGATTAACTGGAGATTTTTCTACATTTACCAAAACAGACTATGATGTTGAAAAGATAAGCAATCTTTGGGCACCCAAAAAAGGTGATTTTGTAGGTACCAACTGTCGTATTAACAGTTATTGTTTATTGAAAAATTCTATCGAAATTCCTAAGTTAGAGAAAGATGATTCCCTCTTGTTTGTCGATAATGACGCCATTGATAAAGGAAAGGTCTTTGGTGCAGAAGACAAGGATGCTTTTGATATTTTATTCTCAAGAGTCAAGACTGAAGCAACAAATGATGTCAAGGTTCATGCTGCAAAGATGGAACAGTTCCTTTCTCAATTCAAGTTTAATGAAAATGCAAGAATGCTCTCCGTAGTCGTCCATGATGACTTGGATGGTCAATCCCTATTTATTGGCCATGTCGGGATACTTGTACCAAGCGAGGATGGATATCTATTTGTCGAAAAATTGACCTTTGAGGAGCCTTATCAAGCCATCAAATTTGCGACCAAGGAAGATTGTTACAAATATCTAGACACTAAATACGAAAACTATACAGGTGAAGGTCTAGCTAAACCATTTATTATGGATAATGATAAGTGGGTTCAATTTTAAGGGAGTAGACATTATGGATGCATTGTTTGGAATGATAGTCTTATTCCTAATTGGAGTATGGGCTGTTTGGGTTATCAAAGGAAACCAGCAGAGACCAAGAAAAAATGAAAGGTTTATTGGTTATATCAATCGATACGATGAAGATGGAGAACCTTACCAAGCTGAAGTTTGGGAAGTGACAGAAGATGAGGAGTAGACATATGGAATTACAAGATTTTACAGAAAAAGAACAAGAAATGATTAAAAAGGGACTAACTTTCTCTAAGCTGAACGATAAGGAAACTGCCGATAAGATTATCGCCTTAATTCCTCAAGATATGATTAAACGGATTCCTTTTTTTGTTAGAAAACATGCCATTACACGTACCGTTAAGAGAATCTCGCTTGAGTATCCAGAGTTGTATGCTGTAGCTGAACAAGAAGGCCAACTTCCTGAAAAGGAAGCTCAAGAATTGCGACAAATTCTTACAGATATTTTCCAAGAAAAAATGAACAAGCATAAGATTAAATAAGTTTTGAGATTTATCAATAAGGTGTCGATTGAGCATTAGGAGTTTAGTATGGCTATTGATGGCGTTAAAATCATTGACAGTGATCAAGGTTATGATATTTATAATGAAGTAGTCGGTCGCTATAGAGACGGTGATCATGTGTCCGATATTATCAAGGATATCCTCGATGCAGAGAAAGATTACTGTCAAACAGACTTTTTTACAGAAATTTATTGGACTGCTCTTGCCTATTCACTGTGGAAGATTGGTCATCTGACAGGCGACATCAGAGATAAAACCTTAGAGCTTATCAAAAAAGGTCCTGATCCATTTTGGTTGGAAATAGATTCAAAGGCTTTGAAGCAAAGGCAAAAGATTTTTGAAAAACTTGCAGTTCAGTTGCAAACTGAAAATCCTAGGCCTCTAAAGGTCCCTAAAGCCAAAACTAAACGTAAACCCTATTTTGAAGAAGGGGATCTCCTTGCTGTTAAGTTCCAAGATGCGTATGGTCTTGTCTTTGTATCTATGGTTGATCAGAGTCCTAGAAAGCTTGAGTATCATCTGGCTTGCACGCGCCTCTTACAGACAAAAAAGCCCACCATCGATGATTTTTTGACCAGTCAAATCTCCTGTAAGATGGACAATACGAAGTTTGCTCTGGATACAGATTGCTGGTTCAATCACAAAGATTTAGGGCAATTATTAGAAAATATTGAAAAAATTGGACAGGTGAAACTTAGACCTTTTAGTCTTTGGATGCTGGCACCTGCCCAAAATTTAGAAGATATTTATGAAGAAATCACTAGAGATAAAGGTTCTTCTGGCCTTCGATTCATCGAAAGCTACAAACTCGTCGATGATATTTTTTCAGTTTAATGCTTATGTGATAAAGGGAGAAATGGTGAATCATTCCCACATGCTATGCTGGGCTCTGACTCCATAGCTATCAATCGAACCATCTGAATTGAACTTGGATTCAATCCGGTACCTTTTCCAGAGGTCGTAATCTGCTGTTTGAATGGTTAGGATAAAGTTGTTATCCTTATCAGAGACATTATAATCAGCAGGATTGACTTCAAAGATATCGATTAATTTTCGTGTTTGAAAGTCTTGGAGCTTGAGATTTGCTAGCTTGATATGATTGATGGAAATTTCTTCTAGTTGATTACTATCCTTAGGTGTTCTGTAATAGGTGATGACACAATTTTTGAGCTGATCAGTATCTTTACCTGTGGGAGTGAGGCTCATAAAGCCAAAGGACTGATTATCCCGCTTGACTTCGAGAAGCTGACCGTAGTAGAAGTGGTCGTTTTTGGGATTGGTGATGGAGCTCTCTGCGCCTTTATCTCCAAAGGTATAGCCTTGGTCTAAAAGCTCGGAAGCCTTGGTCTCCCCGATAATGACAGTGGTATCTTGAATGCTTACTGGAACAGGTTGAGCCGGAAGACCACTCATCATCATGCAAAACATAAAAACATAACTCGTTAAAAAAGCTGTCCCGATAAAAGCGTTGGTTGATGCATAGACATGACTGTTATGAAAGTTTTTTCTTATAGCTAGTACAACAAATTTGCCAATACTTTTTAAAACCATACTAACAAGTACGATAAAAAATTGTTTTTTCAAACATTCATAAATGGCTTGAGGAAAGCTATTACCATGATAGTAGAAGACAGCCAATACGAGTAGATTTACGATTAAATAGATTAGCAAGAACCAATGAATCTCTTTAAGGGCATTAGCATCAGTGATTTCTTCATAGTCAACGTGAATTCTTCCTTGAACAGCATGGCCAAGTTTATAAATCCATTTGGGAATGTCTTTGCCTTTTTTAACCGCAACTACAAGTCTAATATAGAGATAGATAGTAAAGGACAAGGATAGAAAGAAAAGAGCATAAAAACCTAAAACGATAGTAGTGAACATTACTATCCCCCCTATTTAACATTCAATAAAACAATTTCTTAGCTCCATTATAGCATTTTCTAGGGAAATAGAGCTAAAAATATCCGTATGATACTAACTGATTAAAAGGAGTAAAATCATGGGAATGATTGCCAATTATCAATATTTACCAGACGATGAATTAGAACAAATAAAAGCTCTTTCTAACCAAGAAGATGACTTGTTAGACTTTGCTGAGGATTCCGCTGATAGTCATGATATCTTAATAGATATTGACAAAATGTGGGATGCTCTTCTCTTTGTCATGACAGGATTTAGTAGTTCAGAATTTTTGGATGACAATCCCTTGAGAGAAGCTGTTTTAGGAGTGACACCTCTAGAGGATGTATCTGAATATATCGCCTATACTGAAAAATCGAGAATTGCGGCTATCAGTCAAGCTTTAGAAAGTTTTGACATTGACAGAGCTATGGCTGACTTTAGTATGGAAGCATGTAAGAAGGCCGACTTGTATCCTAATATTTGGGATTATCTTGATGAAGAGGAAGAAATCAAGGATGAAATCCGAATCAGCTTTGTAAATATGAAAGAGTTTTACAAAAAGATTCTGGAGCTCAATGGAAATGTCTTGGTCACTATTTGTTAGAAAGTTTATTAAACATTCCTAAAAGAATAAAACTGCTTGAGGTAATAAATGAACAAAGAAGATTTATTGGCATTATGGAAGGGAATAAACTGGGAAAAACATGATTCGGGGATCTATTTTCTAGGGCGATATCTAAATAAAGACATAAATATTTATTTTACAGGTTACTGTGAACAGGATTTGCTCTTATTATCAGATGATTTGATGACTAGTTTATATAGAAACTTGGAACACCTTGATAAAAAAGCTCAAAAGGTTATCCATGATAATTGGCCTGATAAAGCAGTTACAGAACTGGAATTAAGGGAGTTAATCTTGGATAAAAGTAGTTCTTATGGCGAATTTGCTCTAGGTTATGATGCCGGTGTCTCTCCAACTGGATCCCTTTATCTTTTAGTGAAATTCGACAAATATTTTAAAGCTGATAGAGAGCTTGTGTATGAAATTTACTAACTGTCTGACAATAAGAGGTTAAAATCAGGTGATGAAATGAAAGATTTATATAAAGCAATGTTAGGCTTAAATGGTATTTTCCTTATTACCATTTGTTAATCAGAATTTATCCATGTAAGAAAAGGTAGTCAGATGAATCCATATTTACAAGAATATATCACCCGGACAAGGGAATACCATGCTAAAGATGGAAATCCTTCAAGTGTTGCAGCCCTTTATGATTTAGCTGATGAATTAGCTAAGTCTGAGGATTTAGAAGCTAAGAAAGTCTTAGTTGACCTCTATGAACAATTGGGTCTCTACGCTAGTGCCTATAGCTTATTTACCGAAATCTTAGACAAACCTGATCGAAAACAGATAAAGAAACTGAGCCGTTTACAAGAAATGAGTCAGAGTCATGGCGATCGTTTTGCCCTTCCTCGTCCTCTAAGAAAAGAAGAGAAGAAGCAAAGACAGAACTTGTTAAAAAACTTGCCTCATTTTCTCTATCATCCAAATCCCTTAGCTACAGGTTCATTTGTTGAAGGAGAAGCCAAGCTTTGTCCATCTTGTGGGAAAGAAAGCAATGTTTATTATGCTCTTAGACCCTACAGTATTGAAGAGATAGAACATCTCTGCCCAACTTGCATTGCAAATGGTCAAGCAGCTAAAAAATTCAATGCAGAATTTATCCAAGATGCCGAGTGCCAGAGTGAATTGGATCCAGAAAAGAATCAGCTGCTTTTTTGTCAGACCCCAGGCTACTCTAGTTGGCAGGGAGAATATTGGCTTTCTTGTTGCCAAGATTATTGTGCTTACTTGGGTACAGTTGGAACGCGTGAATTGAAGGGCATGGGAATCGCTGAGCAAGTCTTGGCAGACTATGAAGCGCGTGAAGAATATCAAGAGGTAGAAGACTACTTGGTCAAAGACGGGCCTATCT
>CAJPKC010000050.1 GCA_905370255.1 Streptococcus oralis | reverse complement strand
TTTATAGCGATAGGCACACCCTCGCCTAGTTTTGCGATCTCTAAATTTGCTAGCTGCTCGACATAAGCGCCAAGCTCTTTTTCTTTTATAATCTTTGCCTCAAGCTCGGCTCTTAAATTTTTTATCTCTTCAGCTGAAAATTTCAAAGCTTCTTTTAAAGTTACCACTATTTTTATCCTTTAAATTTATTAACCAAAAATATGCCAAACAAGCTAACAACGACCACCGCAGCGATCGTTGCGACTATGATAGTTGCGCTTATTGGCTCACTTAGCACTTATGACCTCTTCACATCTTGGGCACAGCGCATCTTCTTTGCTAGCGTTAAATTTCCAGCATCTTGGGCATTTGTGAAGGTTGCTTGCTATAATCTTAAATTTATCGCCCTCTAGCTCAAACTCGGCTAATGGCTCGCTATCATCATAAGGCCTAACTGAGCTTACCATGTAAAGATCAGCCACTTCGCGCTCGTCGTAGCCTGTGATGTTGTGGTTTGTGGTCTCTAGGCTTAGCTCTAGAGTTGATTTTATCTTTTTGTCCTTCTTAAGAACGTCCACGATCTCGTTAAATTTCTCCCTGCTGGCAAAAAGCAGCTCATCTTCAAAACTAAGATCAAATTTGATTGGCTCATAAACTAAGTCAAACGCGTCTTTAGCGTCGCCTTTGATGATCTTTGGAGCATAATCCATCACCTCATCAACGGTGTAAGTAAGTGTTGGAGCGATGAGTTATGCCAGCAGTTTGGGGAATGACGTCGTGGCCATGCACGTCTCAACGGAAGAAACCAAGGTGAAAGATGCAGAGGTGGCAGAAGAATTTAAGCACTATTTCCCTCATATTCGCTTTGAAAATGTCATGACAAGCTATCGGGATATTATCCAACCAACCGTTGAATTTGTTGCAAAAGTAGCGGAAGAAGCAAAAGCAAAAGGTAATACCGTTACCGTTTTGGTTCCCCAATTCATTCCTAAGAAACACTGGCAAAATATTTTGCACAACCAAGTGAGTTTGAAATTGAAGTATGCTCTTCGTTGGCACGAAGAAGTAGTCGTCGCCAGCTATTCTTACCATTTGTCACAATGATCGAATGGTCTTTCAAAGATGTCTGCTCGAGCAGGCATTTTTTGAACCTTTTCACTCGGGAAAATTCGCTTAAAAGTCTTGGAAGATGCAGTCTTAATCTTGAAAAAATGTTAAAAAAATGCTAGAATAAAAAGAACGTTTAAAATTTAAGAAATTTGAAAAGTAAGGAAACTAATGGCTAATTTATTAAAAACAATTATCGAAAATGATAAAGGTGAATTAAGACGATTGGAAAAGATGGCAGACAAGGTCTTTTCATATGAAGATCAAATGGCTGCCGTGTCAGATGATGAACTGAAGGCGAAAACAGAAGAGTTCAAACAACGCTACCAAGATGGGGAATCATTGGAGGATCTCCTCTATGAAGCTTTCGCAGTGGTTCGTGAAGGTGCTAAGCGTGTCTTGGGCTTGTTCCCTTATAAAGTACAGGTTATGGGGGGGATTGTTCTTCACCATGGTGACGTTCCAGAAATGCGTACAGGGGAAGGGAAAACCTTGACAGCGACAATGCCTGTTTACCTAAACGCTCTTTCAGGTAAAGGTGTACACGTAGTTACCGTCAACGAATACCTTACAGAACGTGACGCGACTGAGATGGGTGAGTTGTACTCATGGCTTGGTTTGTCAGTAGGGATCAACTTGGCTGCAAAATCTCCAATGGAGAAAAAAGAAGCTTATCTCTGTGACATTACGTACTCAACCAACTCAGAAATTGGTTTCGACTATCTTCGTGACAACATGGTTGTGCGTGCAGAAAACATGGTTCAACGTCCGCTCAACTATGCCTTGGTCGATGAGGTTGACTCTATCTTGATCGACGAAGCTCGTACACCATTGATCGTTTCAGGAGCTAATGCAGTTGAAACAAGCCAGCTCTACCATATGGCTGACCACTTTGTGAAGTCTTTGGATAAAGATGACTATATCATTGATATTCAGTCTAAGACAATCGGTTTGTCTGATTCAGGTATTGACAAGGCTGAAAGTTTCTTCAAACTAGAAAATCTTTATGATATCGAAAATGTGGCTTTGACTCACTTTATCGACAACGCCCTTCGTGCCAACTACATCATGATTCTTGATATTGACTATGTGGTCAGCGAAGAACAAGAAATCTTGATTGTCGACCAATTTACAGGTCGTACCATGGAAGGTCGTCGTTACTCTGATGGTTTGCACCAAGCGATTGAAGCTAAAGAAGGTGTGCCAATCCAAGATGAAACTAAGACATCAGCATCGATTACCTACCAAAACCTTTTCCGTATGTATAAAAAATTGGCAGGTATGACAGGTACTGGTAAAACAGAAGAAGAAGAATTCCGCGAAATCTACAACATTCGTGTTATTCCAATTCCTACTAACCGTCCAATCCAACGTATCGACCATTCAGACCTTCTTTACGCTAGCCTCGATGCAAAATTCAAGGCTGTCGTTGAAGATGTTAAGGCTCGTTACCAAAAAGGTCAACCAGTCTTGGTAGGTACTGTTGCCGTTGAAACCAGTGATTTTCTTTCTAAAAAATTGGTTGAAGTAGGCGTACCTCACGAAGTATTGAATGCTAAGAACCACTACAGAGAAGCGCAAATCATCATGAATGCTGGTCAACGTGGTGCGATCACTATCGCAACAAACATGGCCGGTCGTGGTACCGATATTAAGCTTGGTGAAGGTGTTCGTGAGCTTGGTGGACTTTGTGTTATCGGTACAGAGCGTCATGAGAGCCGTCGTATCGATAACCAGCTTCGTGGACGTTCAGGTCGTCAAGGTGACCCAGGTGAGTCACAATTCTACTTGTCACTTGAAGATGATTTGATGAAACGTTTCGGTTCAGAACGATTGAAGGGTGTCTTTGAACGTCTCAATATGTCTGACGAAGCAATCGAATCTCGTATGTTGACACGTCAGGTCGAAGCAGCACAAAAACGTGTTGAAGGGAACAACTACGATACTCGTAAACAAGTCCTTCAATATGACGATGTCATGCGTGAACAACGTGAGATTATCTACGCACAACGTTATGATGTCATCACTGCAGATCGTGACTTGGCTCCTGAGATTCATGCTATGATTCGTCGTACGATTGGACGAATTGTAGATGGTCATGCTCGTTCTAAACAAGATGAAAAACTCGAAGCAATCTTGAACTTTGCGAAGTACAACTTGCTTCCAGAAGATTCGATTTCACTTTCAGACCTAGAAGGTTTGTCAGACCAAGCTATCAAGGATGAACTATACCAACGTGCATTGAAAGTCTACGATAGCCAAGTTGCTAAACTTCGTGACGAAGAAGCAGTGAAAGAATTCCAGAAAGTCTTGATTCTACGTGTTGTAGATAACAAGTGGACAGACCATATCGATGCCCTTGATCAGTTGAGAAATGCTGTTGGTCTTCGTGGTTATGCCCAAAACAACCCTGTCGTGGAATATCAAGCGGAAGGCTTCCGTATGTTTAATGATATGATTGGTTCAATTGAGTTTGATGTGACTCGCTTGATGATGAAAGCACAAATTCATGAACAAGAACGACCACAAACCGAACATCATATTAGTACGACAGCAACTCGAAATATTGCTGCCCAACAGACAAATCTTCCAGCTGATTTGGACCTCAGTCAAGTAAAACGTAATGACTTATGCCCATGTGGATCTGGTAAGAAATTTAAAAACTGTCACGGTAAACGACGTTAAGAATGACTAATTTTCAGGCGGATGCCTAGTGAAAAGTGAATTTTCGCTTGGCGTCCGTTTGCTTTATAAGGAGATGAATAATGGTATTTACAGCAAAAAGCCCTAAAATTAATATTGAAGAAGTTCGTAGTTTGTCTAAATTAGAAGGACAAGCGCTGGCCAATAAACAGCAACGCGATCAAGAGCTTGAAGCGATTATTCGTGGTGAAGATCAGCGTATTTTGTTGGTGATTGGTCCTTGTTCATCTGACAATGAAGAAGCAGTTCTCGAGTATGCTAAGCGTTTGGCAAAGCTGCAAGAAGAAGTCAAAGACCGGGTCTTTATGGTCATGCGTGTCTACACTGCTAAACCACGTACTAATGGTGATGGCTATAAGGGATTGATTCACCAGCCAAATGCCAAAGAAGCACCTAGCCTCATCAATGGGATCAAGGCAGTTCGCCACCTGCACTACCGTGTTATTTCTGAAACAGGTATGACAACAGCAGATGAGATGTTATATCCAGAGAATCTTCCTTTGGTCGATGACTTGATTTCTTACATGGCAGTTGGAGCTCGTTCGGTTGAAGATCAACAACACCGTTTTGTAGCCAGTGGAGCAGATTTCCCAACAGGATTTAAAAATCCAACATCAGGAAATCTCAATGTGATGTTCAACGGTATTTATGCAGCGCAAAATAAACAAAGTTTCCTTTTCCTAGGGAAAGAAGTCGAAACTACAGGGAACCCTCTATCTCATGCCATTCTCCGTGGTGCCCTCAATGAATACGGGAAAAACATTCCGAACTATTACTACGATAATTTAATGGATACTATTGCCCAGTATGAAAAGATGGGACTTGAAAATCCATTTATCATCATTGATACTAACCATGACAACTCAGGCAAGCAGTATATGGATCAGATTCGTATCGTACGTCAAACTTTGATTAACCGCGACTGGAATGAAAAGATTAAAAAACATGTTCGTGGCTTCATGATTGAGTCTTATCTAGAAGACGGTCGTCAAAATGAACCAGAGGTCTTTGGAAAATCTATCACTGATCCATGTCTTGGATGGGAAAATACTGAAGCTCTTGTTCGTGAAATCTACCAAAGACTAGGAGAATAATATGGCATTTATCGAGAAAGGTCAAGAAATCGATATTGAAGCGATTAAGGCGGAAACACAGCTATCTGCAGAAGCCTTGCAACATAAGGAAAGTCGTGACCAGGAACTAGCAGACATCCTTTCAGGAAAGGATGATCGTATCCTTCTGGTCATTGGGCCGTGTTCGTCTGATAATGAGGAAGCAGTCCTTGAGTATGCTCGCCGTTTGGCAGACTTGCAGAAAAAAGTTGCAGATAAGATTTTCATGGTCATGCGTGTTTACACAGCCAAGCCACGTACCAATGGAGATGGCTACAAGGGTTTGGTTCATCAGCCAGATACTTCTAAAGCACCAAGTTTGATTAATGGTTTGCAGGCTGTTCGTCAGCTTCATTATCGAGTGATTACAGAAACAGGATTGACTACAGCAGATGAAATGCTGTATCCGGCCAATCTGGTCTTAGTTGATGATTTGGTGAGTTATCATGCAGTAGGTGCACGTTCAGTCGAAGACCAAGAACACCGTTTTGTAGCTTCGGGAATTGATGCACCAGTGGGAATGAAGAACCCAACATCTGGAAACCTATCTGTGATGTTTAATGCCATCTATGCTGCACAAAACAAACAAACCTTTCTCTTTCATGGCCAAGAAGTTGAAACTTCAGGAAATCCCTTGGCTCACGTCATCCTTCGTGGAGCTATGAATGAATACGGGAAAAATGAACCTAACTTCTACTATGAAACTCTTCTAGATGCTATTGGGCGTTACGAGTCTATGGGGCTCGAAAATCCCTTTATCATGATTGATACCAACCATGATAATTCAGGGAAACAATATATGGAGCAAGTTCGAATTGTTCGCCAATCTTTGCTCAATCGTGACTGGAATGAAAAAATCAAGAAGACAGTTCGAGGCTTCATGATTGAGTCTTACTTGGCAGATGGTCGACAAAATCAACCAGAACTTTTTGGTTGTTCGATTACAGACCCCTGCCTAGGATGGGAAAATACAGTAGCCCTGGTAGAAGAAATCTATACTACCTTAACAAAATAAGTGAAAAGGATGGAGTTGGGGGTATCTCAACTCCTTTTGATGAAAATGATAGTTGGACACGGAATCGATATCGAAGAATTAGCATCAATACAAAATGCAGTTGAAAAAAGAGAAGGTTTTGCGCAGCGTGTCTTGACAGACAAGGAAATGGAGCGCTTTGCCAGTCTCAAAGGTCGCAGACAGGTCGAGTATTTGGCTGGTCGTTGGTCAGCTAAAGAGGCTTTCTCAAAGGCTATGGGAACGGGAATTGGGAAGCTTGGATTTCAGGATTTGGAAGTCTTGAACGATGAGAAGGGAGCTCCCTACTTCAGCAAATCCCCATTTTCAGGAAATGTTTGGTTATCGATTAGCCATACAGAACAGTTTGTGACAGCTAGTGTTATTTTGGAGGAAAATCATGAAAACTAGTCCACATAGACCAACCAAGGCCCTCATTAATCTAGAAGCAATCCGCTACAATATCCAGCAGATGGGAACACACATTCCCAAAGATACTCTCAAATGGGCGGTTGTGAAAGCCAATGCCTATGGACATGGAGCGATAGCTGTTGCGACGGCTATCCAGGATGATGTAGATGGCTTTTGTGTGTCAAATATTGATGAGGCCATCGAACTCCGTCAGGCAGGTATCGCTAAGAAGATTCTCATTTTGGGAGTATCTGAGGTTGAATCTCTTTCATTGGCTAAGGAGTATGCCATTACCTTAACAGTGGCAGGATTGGAATGGATCCAGAAACTCATAGCTACAGAGCCAGACTTATCAGGTTTAACCGTTCACCTTAAGATTGACTCAGGTATGGGGCGAATTGGTTTTAGAAGTGCAAGCGAGGCAGCAAAAGCTCAAGCTTTACTCAAGGAACATGGAGCCAATGTTGAGGGAATCTTTACCCACTTTGCAACTGCTGATGAAGAGTCGGATAGCTACTTTAACCAACAGTTGGAATGTTTCAAGGAAATAATCGCAGGCTTGCAAGAAGTACCAGAATTGGTTCATGCGAGTAACTCTGCGACTACTCTATGGCATGCGGAAACGATTTTTAATGCTGTTCGTATGGGGGATTCCATGTATGGTCTCAATCCAAGTGGACAAGTTTTGGAATTGCCTTATGAACTAAAACCAGCCTTGACCTTAGAAACTGCTATTGTTCATGTTAAAACAGTCCCAGCTGGGGCTTGTATGGGCTATGGAGCGACCTATCAGGCAGACAGTGAACAAGTCATTGCCACCTTGCCAATCGGTTATGCGGATGGTTGGACACGCGATATGCAGAATTTCTCAGTTCTGGTGGATGGACAATTGTGCCCTATCGTAGGGCGTGTATCCATGGACCAAATCACGGTTCGTTTGCCTAAGCTGTATCCCTTGGGGACAAAAGTTATCTTGATTGGTGCAGACGGTGATCAAGAAATTACTGCAACAGATGTAGCAGTCTACCGAGGAACGATCAATTATGAGGTGGTTTGCCTCCTTAGTGATCGAGTTCCAAGAGAATATCATTAAGAAACAAAAGGAAAGGAGAGGAGCATGAATTTACATCAACCCTTGCATGTCTTGCCTGGCGTGGGACCAAAATCAGCAGAGAAATATGCCAAACTAGGAATTGAAAACCTGCAAGACCTCTTGCTCTACTTTCCTTTCCGTTATGAAGATTTTAAGACCAAGCAGGTGCTAGAGCTAGAAGACGGTGAAAAGGCTGTTTTATCTGGTCAGGTAGTGACACCAGCTAGTGTTCAATATTATGGTTTTAAGCGTAATCGTCTACGTTTTAGCCTCAAGCAGGGGGAGGTTGTTTTTGCAGTTAAATTCTTCAACCAACCCTACCT
>CAJPKC010000049.1 GCA_905370255.1 Streptococcus oralis | reverse complement strand
TCTCTATAAAGACCCAATCATCTTTTGCTCCAATTTTTAAATAACCACCTTGAACAGAGTGTTTCACAGCATTACTGATAAGATTGGAAAGAATCAGCTTTAGTACCGAAGGATTTAGATAAGTTTGTTGGTCAGTCAGTTGATTTTCTACAGTGATTTTTCTCTCTTTGGCTAATAAATCATAATCCTTTAAGAGAAAATCTGTCATTTCAAGAAGGTTGATTTCTTCTTTCTTATCTCGCAATTCTTGCACTGAAGAAAGAGATAAGATTTGCTGGACATGGTGACTCAAATCATCCACAATACCCAAAGAAACTCCCAGATAATGGTCACGATCTTTATAGCGTCCAATATTGGCTTTCATATTCTCCAGAAGAATCTTTAGACTAGCTAGAGGTGTTTTCAGTTCGTGGGAAGCACCTCGCAAAAACTCAACCTTCATCTTTTCCAGCTGGAGAATGGCCTCGTTTTTCTCATGCAAATCTGCAATCACAGTCAAGAGATGCTGATAAAGGCTGTTGATTTGTTCTTTAAGATCGCCAATTTCATCCTTAGAATCCACGCGCAACCTCACTTCTGCATCCAAATCCATCATCCGTCGAGTCACTCGTTTGATTTCCAAAATAGGAGCAACAATGGTTCTAGCATAGATAAAGGCGATGAGGAGCGAAATGATGAAAGACGCTAATAAAGTATAAGGCAGAAATTGAAGACTGATGTCTTCTGCTTCTTTCTGCAAATCCATAGAAGCTAAAAACTGTAAGGTCATCGTCTGACCATCCTTAGTTTGAACTTCTCTTTCCTCAATAACCAAGGAGGCCGTTTGACGTTGTTTATCAATGGGAAGATTATCATTGACTTCCAACTTATCCTGAGTCATCTCTCCCTTAACAGCTCCCTTAATATCACTGCTTTTAGAATAAAGTTCAAGGACTTCCTGAATAGCTTGACTATCTTTACCTTGGAGAGACTGGGCAATTTCTGTAGCCTTTTGCCCGATGCTTTCCTGACGGTGACTGAGATAGGTCGGAGGAAAGAGGAAATAGATGGCCAAATGCAAACAAATGACCAAGGTAGAAAATACCGAGAAGGTATAGATAAAAATTTTTTTAAATAAACCTGAATGTCTCATTTTCTCTCCAATTTATAACCAACATTGCGCACGGTAAGAATACAGTCTAAATCCAATTTTTTCCGTAGTTCCTTGATATAGACATCGATCACTCTGTCAAAAGGAACCTCATCTGTCATCTTCCATACAGCATCGATAATCTGCGACCGTGTTAAGGCTCGACCTTCATTTTTAACCAGATAGTCTAAAATTTCCAGTTCTTTTGCATTCACTGCAACTTCTTGACCAGCCACTTTGGCGCTATAGCTGTCAAAGTCTACCTCGGTGTCCCTATAGGTAAAAATACGACCGGTATCATAATAACGTTTAAAGATGGCATCCACTCGTACTTTTAACAAAGATAGAGAAAAAGGCTTTTCCAAATAACCATCTGCTAATGCAGCAAAGGCACTCATCTTATATTCTTCGTCCTGAAAGGCTGTCAACATCAAGACCGGAACTTGGCTGCTTTTACGGATTTCTGACAAAACCTCTAAACCATTGAGTTTCGGCATTTGGATATCTAAGAGAACCAAGGCAACTTGGTGATTGGAAAATTTTTCTAAGGCCTCAAGGCCATCTGCTGCCTGAATGGTTTCATAGCCACAATCCGTCAAATAATCACTAATTCCCTCGCGAATCATGTCTTCATCTTCTACAATTAGAATTTTCATATAAATCCTTTTCTATCAAAAATGCTACCTATATTATATCTCATTTGACTGAGAATAGGTAGCAGGTTTTTTATTCACTATCTATCAAAAGTTCTTTTGGTTGTTTAAAGAGGAGATTGCTTGAAGCAAGTGCCATAACTAATACCACAAGAACCAATCCAAGTACAAAGATGATAGCAAAGTCAGAAGGTTGAATGGAAATATCCAAACTTGAAAGTGTCTTGCTAAAGCCGTCAACTTCTGCACCACCACCAAGATTAGAGGCTTGGGCTGCCTTACTAGCCTGCTTAGCCACATCTGATGTGACATTTGCAAGAACAGTATTTCCAATAGTACGAGCAGTATAGTTAGCTAAGAAGTAAGCTGAAATTAGTGCTGGAATTGCAATCATAACTGCTTCTGTGATAAATTGTCCTAGAATACTTGCTTGTTTTAGACCAATTGAAAGGAGAATTCCAACCTCTTTACGACGGGCGTTAATCCATAGTGTCAGTAAGAGAGCAAGTAGAAGAACAGAGAAGCTCAAGCTACCCCAGAAGAGAAGATTAGCCATCTTGTACATGCCTGAGATAGATTGTTCAAGGGCAGGATAGTTAGATGAACTCTTAATCAAGCTATACATCTTCCAGTTGATACCGTTGATAGACCCTAATTCTTGCATGACAGTATCTAGGTTCTTATCTCCAGCTACAAAGAAGGTAGCATCTCCATAAATAGCTGTATCTTCTGTATAACCATAGAGTTGGGCAGCTGTGTGAATATCTGTGATAGCTGTATTCTCATAAAGTTCTTGTGAGTAGGTCACAGCAGATTTGTTATGTCCATCAAAAAGTCCTTTGATCGTTACTTCTACTGTTTCCTTGGCTCCTTTTTCATTATCTGCATCGTAGATATTGGAGTTCAGTTTGACCTTGTCGCCAACTTTCCAGCCATGTTTAGCAGCCAAGTCTTTGTGCATGAGAATTTGGTATTTGTCATCGTTTGTTAAATGCTCACCTTCGACCAGTTTGTAAGAGCCTGACACAAACTTGTCTTCTTTAGAAGAGTCATTGACTCCTGTTATCATCAAGCTACTTCCAAAACGTTGAGCTCGATCTGCAGTTAGATTTTTCTTGGTTTCAGGCGTTTCAATCAGTTCATAGCCTGTCAAATCACCGATAGCATTAATCCGTTTGATGTAGGATTCAATGGCCTTATTCTCAGTAATTTTTTTGATATCTTCACCCTTGATATTCCCAGCACCACGTGGAGTACCTTGATTGACCCTACGGTTGATTTGCATGGAGAAACTATTGGTGATATTTTTAAAGGTTTCTTGAGAAGCCTTGGCTGTCGCACCCTTGATAGACAAGCCGACCAAACTCAAACTAGCCATCAAGAGAATGATAAGAAAGATCACAAGCGACTTAAAAAATTTTCTTGTGACATAGGCAAATGCGTTGTGTAACATAAGATTCCTTTCTAGATTTACTTCCGTTTTTAATATGTTTAAAAGTTTTAGTTACTATTTTTTCTTGTTTCAGTCAGTTTCTTATTCTTCAATTCCAGTGTAATATCTGACGCCTGTGCTACTTCCTTGCTGTGGGTCACAACGATCACACACTTGCCTGTTTTCTCAGCAAGAGATTTGAGCAAATCAATGATATCTCCAGCAGTCTTAGGATCCAAGTTTCCTGTTGGTTCATCTGCTAAAATCACTGGTGCTTCCGATACAAGACTACGAGCAATGGCAACCCGTTGTTGCTGTCCACCTGATAATTGGAGAACATTCCGCTTGATTTGACTTTCATCTAAACCAAGTTCAAGAAGGGTATCCTTGCTAGCTTTTTTATTAACCAAGCGGATATTTTCCAATGGAGAAAGATAATCAATCAAGTTATAGTTTTGGAAAACTAGCGAGATATGGTGCATGCGATGATAAGAATAACCTTGTTCACGAATATCCTTGCCTTCGAATAAGATAGCTCCTTCGACTGGGCTATCAAGTCCTGCTAATAGAGATAAGAG
This sequence comes from Streptococcus oralis, assembly GCA_905370255.1. The sequence continues at coordinate 3,973 of CAJPKC010000049.1, read as the reverse complement.
TGTTGACTTCCCAGCTCCTGATTCTCCGATAATACTATAAAACTTGCCAGGTTCAAAATCGTAATTGATTTTATATAATACAGCTTCTGCAGTGTTCTTGTAACGATAAGTAAGATCTTGTAATTGTAGTAAAGTCATAATTTCTCCTTTATTAACTGATGGATGATAAAATTTCTTTCGGTGATTTTCTAAATAAAAATAGGAAACAAAGTGCAACTGACAAGCAGCTAATTATAAGTAGGAAAATATAAGATTCTCCAAATGATAGAAGACTTGTTGTAAGATTCGTTGCCTTTGCCAGAGTATCTTGTAGTGCAGCTTGGTCACCGCTTGCTAGTACAGTCTTCAAGAGATAGGAAGTAATGGCATTTCCAGCTACAAATGCAGGCAGAATAGATGCCAATGAAACTAGGATGACTTCCAGGCAGAATTGGCTAAAGATTGCTATTTTCCCTTTACCTAGTGCCAATAAAATACCAACCTCGTAGACTCGCTCTCGTAACCAAAGTGACAAGACCAAGATCAGCGCTCCTACACCAGCAATCATAATGCCATAGAGGAAAATCTGTAGGAAGGTTTGGAAGGTCGAAACTGAATCCTTGATTTGTTCAAAAGCCTTATTTTCCTTTTCAACTTGATAACCTTTCGTTTCCAGAGATAACTTTTCAACCTCTTGAATGATACTATCCATATCTTTTGGATTTTCTAAATAAAAACGAGCGGCAGTTACTTGAGCTTCCTTATTTCCAAGAAGAGTTTGGCTACTTTCGTAGTCTGTATAGACCGTGTTTTCACTAAAATCTGAGCTAAGACCAGTGAATTTTTCTTGCTTCTGACCTGAGAAAATACCTACGATTTCATAGTCTAGCCTTTGTCCACTATTTCCTTCAACTTGACCAGGATTTAAACTAATCTTATCTCCTAGCTTTAGATTGTTTTTCTTGGCCAAATCTTCATGGATTAAGATTTTTTTACGATCCCCTTTTTCGATATGTCTTCCTTCTTTAAGGGTAAAGGCGGAACTTGTAAAAGAAACATCCTTGGAAGAATCTTCTAATGCAATTAAAGTGATGAGATTTTTTTCAGCCTCTGTCAAATCATCCCGTTGAATACTTTGTTCTCCAGTAACCACTTCTTTGTCAGTTAACTTAGCTATTGTTTCTAGCTCAGGTGAAATCTTCTCAAGACCCTTTATCTTTTTAAGGTCATCTAGTTGAGACAGTTGAAAGGTCTGATCTGCTTCTATTCTTTTAATAGAAAAAGACGTATTCAATGAGCGATAGAGATTATTTTCTACTGTTTTGTTGGACTTCATAAGCGTCAGACAAGCCGATATTCCAGCCAATAAGACAAATAGAATCAAGAATAATATGAGACTTCTCAGTCGTTTTCTGCTGACGTAAGCCCAAGCTCTTTGAGTGGGATTCATATAGCACCTCCATATTTGTAAAACCATTATAATATTCAAATATGAAATGTTTATGAAATACCAAAAAAAGAGCAAAAATATTTTTGCTCTTTTTGATGAAAAATAAAAAGCTAGCCAAAGCTAGCTCACTACTATGCGGAGAGAGGGACTTGAACCCTCACGACCTAAAGCGGTCACAGGATCCTTAGTCCTGCGCGTCTGCCAATTCCGCCATCCCCGCGTCGATTACTTTACTAGTATATCAACTTTGAAAAAAATTGTCAACACTTTTTTCAGATTTTTTCATCTTGAAATGTATTATTCTGTAATTTCAAGCAAATTTTCATCAACCAATTTCGCACCAAGTGTATTCTTGAAATGTCCAAGTGCAAAGGCATGATTTTCAGGCCAAATGGATGCAACTGCTGGTTTGACAACTTCTATCTGATAACCAAGATTATAAGCATCAATGGCCGTATGCAAGACACAGATATCTGTAAGAACTCCTGTCAAAATGACAGTATCCACTTTACGCTCTCTGAGACGGATATCCAAATCTGTTCCAGAAAATGCTGAATAGTGACGCTTATCCATCCAGAAAACACGACTATCATCAGCATGTTCCTGATAGAATTCTGCTAGCTTGCCATACAAGTTTCGTCCACTAGTCCCAATAATATTATGTGGCGGGAATAGTTTACTTTCAGGATGAAAAACATCATTTTCTTCATGGGCATCGATGGTAAAAAAGATATAATCTCCACGTTCAAAAGCCTTTTTAGTCACCCCATATATATCATCAGATATTGCTTGAGCTGGAGCACCCGCAGTCAGTTTCCCATGATCCGCTACAAAATCTTCTGTATAGTCAATAGAAATTAGTGCCTTAGCCATTAATAGTCCCTCTTTTTCACTTCTTCAAAAATATCTGGGATTAGAACTTTGAGATAAGTTCCTTTCATACCAAGAGAACGACTTTCAATAATCCCTGCTGATTCGAGTTTACGCAGAGCATTGACAATCACCGAACGTGTAATACCGATACGATCTGCAATGACTGAGGCTGTTAATTGACCTTCATTACCATTTAATTCAGCTAGAATAGCCGATACTGCTCTAAGTTCAGAGTAAGAAAGTGTATTGACCGCCATAGTTACAGCCGTACGACGACGAATATTTTTCTCATCTTCCTCACGTTGGAAGTTCAAGAGTTGAATTCCTACTACTGTACTGGCAATCTCAACCAGAATCAAATCATCTTCTTCAAACTTTTTATCATTACGCCAAATAATCAAAGAACCCAAGCGAATACCAGAGACATGGATTGGAGCAATCGTTGTCAAACCATCTGGGAAATCAGAACGACTCTCAGTTGGGAAAATTGTCAAATCATGCTCTACTGGAAGATTGGCCTCCGTATCGTAGATCATGTTCGCACCTTGCACATAATCTTCTGGGAAAGTCTTTGATTGGAAGAATTGCTCTACTCGGTCATTATTAGTTTTGTAGCGCATAAAGTAGCCCAACAAACGACCCTTGCTATTCACAATACAAGCGTTACAGTCAATAATATCTGCTAATTGACGTGTAATGGCATTATAAGGAAGCTCATCTTGTAATTGCTCCTCCGAACGTTTTAACATTGATGTGATTTTTCTTGTTTTTTCTAATAAATGTGCCATTTTTTACCTCGCATATAATCGCTTTCATTATATCATAAAATTCTGACTTTTTCAACAATTATCTGAAAATTGTTTATTGAATTGCAATTCAAGTGTATTCGAAAATTTTTCCTATTTTTTATAATTTTCTTATTGACAGCTTCCTGATTTTTTGATAGAATAATATTACAAGATAACAAATTTATAAATACAAACTTCTCGTATTACTTTTTCATATGACTCTCGGTCTCCTTATATATAAAAGCGATCCACCTCAGTGAACCGCTTTTTTTGTTATTTATCTCCTTTGTTACGAATCACAAAGCCTGTTTTCTTCTCGCTTGAAGTATTGCGTGGTTTTTTAGTGTCCTTGCGGTAACGCTTCTCTTTATCAAAGCGATCCTTTGAACGTCCACCTTTACGATAGTCATCACGACGTCCATTGCCACGGCGATCACGGTCTCGACGGTCGTCCCCACGACGGCCTCCTCGACCACCCTTGCCTTTGCCACCGAAGCCACCACCAGATGGTTTAAATGGTAAAGGTTTTTCACGAGCAATCTCAACCTCAGGAAGACTATCTGGATCTTGAACCGTTAAGCTGAGGATATACATGGCCAATTCTTCTGGGCTGAATTCTGAGGCCAATTGACGAGCATCCTTGCCAAACTTCTCAAAGTTGCTACGAATCTCCTCATTAGCAAAATCACGTTCAATTTTCTTAAGAGCAACTTTCTTCTTAGCTTGGAAGGCTTCTTCTGCACTTGCAGGTTTGAGACCTTTCATGCGTTTCTTAGTCAAGTTCTCAATGATTTGTAGATAACCCATTTCATTTGGTGAAACGAAGGTAATAGACTGACCTGACTTACCTGCACGTCCTGTACGACCAATACGGGGAACATAA
>CAJPKC010000048.1 GCA_905370255.1 Streptococcus oralis | reverse complement strand
GGTGTAGACATCGCTCATGCGTCCTGTCCAGCTCATGAGGACATAAGGATGAACGCGGTATGGATCGGCTGCATAACCACCAGAATCCTTACCTTCATTGGCTGCGAAATCAACCCAGCGTTCGGTTTGGTAGCGGGCAATTTCGCGGGAATATTCTTCCCCAAGAGGTGCCACAGATTTCATGACCAAGTCATAAGCGTCATCAATGGTGACATCTGGATTGAGCGCACTGTCCAAGTCCAACTTCCAATCAGCAAAGGTCATTTTCTCAAGGCCGTTGACCTTGGCCACGTGTTTGAGGAATTTTTGAGCGACTGGAGCGAAGTCCTTCATGATCAGGTCAATCTGACGATCAAACATAGCCCGATCCACTTCCTGCTCAGCTAAGAGATAGTCAAAGACTGAGTCGTAACCTCGCATGTCTGCGATCAGTTTTTCAGACTTGACTTGGGCTAGATAGGTGGCAGCAGCCGTGTTTTGGTGCTTGCGGAGACCTTCTGAGAAAGAACGAAAGGCTTTTTCACGGATTTCCGCATTCTCATGGTTTTGGTAGAAGTTTTCATAGGTGACAAAGCTATTCTTGTAAACTTTTCCGTCCACTTCGAAATCAGCCATTTCAAAGTCGCCCGCCCGCATCTTGGTATAGATGTCTTGCGGTCCGTAGAAGACTTCACCCAGGTTGGTCAACGTTTTTTCGACATCAGCTCCCAAGTAGTGAGCTTTTTTAATTTTAGCCTGACGAATGGCAAAAGTGAGGTGAGGGAGTTGCCCCAGGCGTTCGAGGACATCTTCATCCGCTTCGACCAAAGCATCATCAAAGAAGGAAAGTTCAACGCTGGCCCAAGTTTCGAAATCCATCCCCGCTTGGGCAATCTCTGCGAAAGCTTCATCACCAAAGTCAGTGGTTTGGGGCATAAAGCTGTAGTTGCCAATGTGGCTGAGTTGGATCTGAATTTGTTCAAAGACCGCAAAGGCAGCTTCAAAGTCTTCAAAGGTGTGGAGGTTGCCCTTGTAGTTACGGACAAATTCATTGATTTCTTCACGTGTTTTTTCAATGGCACGCAAGAAGTCTTCCTGGTCTTGGTAGAGGGCTGTGAGGTCCCAGAGTTCGTTCTCAGGAAATTCAGAACGTTTTTTTAATTCCATAATGTTCTCCTTTTGATCGGTGTTCTTCCTTAAGTATAGCAGAAAACAGGATAGAAACATAGAGGGAGAGGGGAAAATGCTTGTGTAAAAATCTTGAAAAGAGCTGGAAAAATTGACCATTTTTGATATACTAGGATAGATATGAGGAGGTTTTTATGAAAAAGGTTATGATTTCACTACTGGCGGGTGCGTCCGTTCTAGCTCTGGTGGCTTGTACGCCCAAACGCTATGAACGCCAAAGTAAACCAAAGACAGCAACATCATCATCGGTTAAAAAAGAGAAGAAGGATACAGGTCAAAAGTATTATCAAGAGGTTTTGGAGCGGTATGCTAAGTATGATACAGCTCTTAAAAATGGCGATAAGTCAGGCCTGTTTGCGGAATTGGGTAAAATACAATCTGGTTCAGAAGAAAGCATCTATCTAGATGCTTTGGAGCGCTTAGGAACTCCGGTAACCTTCCAATATGCTTTTACAGACTTGAACAAAGATGGTGTTGATGAGCTCTTGGTATCCAATCAATACACTGGAAACAAACAGTATGTTTCTGCTATCTATTACCTCAAGGGTCAAAAAGCTGAATTGCTCCATACAGCTTATACAGCTGCGGTGGGTGGCTATCGCTCAAGCCTAGATCTTTTTGATAATGGGCAAATTGTCTACGCCACTTGGCAATCTGTGAGCCCAGACCGGGAATTGACCCTTTATTCGCTAGGAAAAGGGGAAGCCAAGGAAGAAAAGAAAGCAACCATTCAAATCGGTGGGGACCAAACAGCAGAGCAGGCTCTTGGGATTTCAGCCAAGCAGTTGGACCTCAGTAAGCTAGACTGGAAAACTTTTGACGGTTCAGCCGACTCTAAATCAACAGCTAAAGCAGAAGAGAAAAAATCGGGGAGCTTCCAAGTACAAGTTAGCGTTGCTGATCTTCGAATTCGTAAAGAGCCCTCGACGTCAGCTCCCTCTGCAGGAATGATCGCAAAAGGTATTCACACCATCACGGAAACCGTAGAGGCAGATGGTCATACTTGGGGCAAATTGGAATCTGGACAAGGCTGGATTGCCCTTGAATTCACAACGCGGGTGGATGGAAATGCCGAATCAATTCTTGCCCCTGCCAAAACAAGCACTGAGATGAATCTAGATGAAATAAAAGCTGGAAATTTCTCAAGTGTAGCGGGAGTTTGGAAAAATAAGTACGGTACGAGCATTGAGTTTGATGCGCAAGGAATTGTGAAGGTCAATGGTAGTGCTGTCAATGGTGTTCAATTTTCTGGTTTTTACTTCAAGGAAGGCAATTTACACGGAGTTAGTCGGATGCCTGGGGCAACGAATGAAACGCCTATTCTTTTCATTCCTTCAAGAGAAGGTGGCAGTGAATCCATTTACTGGAGTAAGAGTGATGCTACGAATGGGAACGATTTGTACTACCGTGTGAACTGAAAAATAAGGAGACAAGCATGAAAAAAATTGGAACCTATTTACTAGCTGCAGCCCTCTTGCTTTCCCTAGCAGCTTGCGCCCCAAAACGCTATGAGCGTAAGCACAGTCCGGTAGGAGCTTCATCGGTCAAAAAATCATCTGACAAGGCCCAAGAAAAAGAGCAAACAGAAGAAGCTAAGTCAGATGAACATGATAAAGAAGCCATTGGAACCTTGTCAAAAGCAGACCAAGCGGACATCTATTCGATTATTGAAAACAGTGCGTCTTTGACCTATTCGCTTCAGGTACAACCGACTCGCTTGCTGGAGTTGAACAATGATCACGGTGCGGTTGATGGTTACCCACAAGACATGTTCATTGATTACTACAATACCTACACGCCGGGGACCTATAATCTGCAAGATATCATTGATAAATTAGAGGCAGAAGAGACATCGGACTCTATCCGCAGTCTTTCACAAGACAAGTTGATCCAACTAACAAATGAAAAGAAAAATGGCTGGATCTATTCGACAAAAGACAAGGCCTTCTACGAAATTGTATCTGGTGGGCGTGGCGGAGCGATGCCACCGATGGAGATTCCTTCGCCTGATGAATGGGTGATCAATGAAGATTCAGTTGAAGTGACAACGACCATCCAAGGAACTTCCGATCCATACAGACGTTTTGTCTTGAAACGCAACAACAAGAACTACAAAGGTGGAACCCACAAAACACGCTTTTATGTCGACAGCACTGAATTCGTGAAATCGTTAAAATAATCAAAAGCTATATCTAGCTCTAAAATTTTTATATAGAACTTGCTGAAGAATCAAAGAAAAAGGCCCTCAAAGCCTTTTTCTTTTGGGCTTGAATATGTTAAAATAAAAGGTATACGTGCTTGGATACAAAGATGAGGATATAACATACAGATAGGCTGTTGAAATTCCTATCTCGTTGAGTTGCTTGACGGCCTTAGTATCTTGATAGTTGAACACGGGCTAAATCCCTAGTGAAAAAGATAGATTTCCTAGTGTGCGTGGCACACTGCGTCAATCTCCTATTTTCATACGGGATTCTTCACGCCCTTTGTATCCTGATTTTTGTAGGCAAGTCGTATAATTTTATCAATCCAAAGGGGATTAAAATGACAAAACAAGTGTTTCAAACGACTTTTGCGGGTCGTGAGTTGATCGTAGAGACTGGTCAGGTTGCTAAGCAAGCAAATGGCTCTGTTGTCGTGCGTTACGGTGAGTCAACTGTCTTGACTGCTGCCGTTATGTCTAAGAAGATGGCAACTGGGGATTTCTTCCCACTTCAAGTCAACTACGAAGAAAAAATGTATGCGGCTGGGAAATTTCCTGGTGGCTTTATGAAACGTGAAGGACGTCCTTCAACAGATGCGACTTTGACAGCGCGTTTGATTGACCGTCCAATCCGTCCTATGTTTGCGGAAGGTTTCCGTAATGAAGTGCAAGTCATCAATACTGTTCTTTCTTACGATGAAAATGCATCTGCACCAATGGCAGCCATGTTTGGTTCATCATTGGCCTTGTCTATCTCAGATATTCCATTTGACGGACCAATCGCTGGGGTACAAGTAGGTTATGTGGATGGGGAGATCGTCATTAACCCAACGCAAGAACAAGCTGAGCGCTCGCTTCTTGAATTGACAGTAGCTGGTACCAAACACGCTATCAACATGGTAGAGTCTGGTGCTAAAGAATTGTCAGAAGAAATCATGTTGGAAGCTCTTCTCAAAGGACACGAAGCTGTCAAAGAATTGATTGCTTTCCAAGAAGAAATCGTTGCGGCAGTCGGTAAAGAAAAAGCAGAAGTAGAATTGCTTCATGTGGATGCTGACTTGCAAGCTGAAATCATCGCAGCCTACAACAGTGACCTTCAAAAAGCAGTCCAAGTAGAAGAAAAATTGGCTCGTGAAGCTGCAACTCAAGCAGTGAAAGACCAAGTCACAGCAGTTTACGAAGAAAAATATGCAGACCACGAAGAATTTGACCGTATCATGCGTGATGTGGCTGAAATCTTGGAACAAATGGAACACGCAGAAGTGCGCCGTTTGATCACAGAAGACAAGGTTCGTCCTGACGGCCGTAAGGTTGATGAAATCCGTCCGCTGGATGCGGAAGTGGATTATCTACCGCGTGTGCATGGTTCTGGTCTCTTTACTCGCGGGCAAACTCAAGCCTTGTCTGTCCTGACCTTAGCACCAATGGGCGAAACGCAAATCGTTGACGGCTTGGATCCGGAATACAAAAAACGCTTCATGCACCACTATAATTTCCCGCAATATTCTGTCGGTGAGACAGGTCGTTACGGGGCTCCTGGCCGTCGTGAAATCGGACACGGTGCTCTTGGGGAACGTGCCTTGGAGCAAGTCTTACCTAGCTTGGAAGAGTTTCCTTACGCTATCCGCCTAGTGGCAGAAGTCTTGGAATCAAACGGATCTTCCTCCCAAGCCTCTATCTGTGCGGGCACTTTAGCTCTGATGGCCGGTGGTGTGCCGATTAAGGCTCCGGTTGCTGGTATTGCTATGGGCTTGATTTCAGATGGCAGCAACTATACGGTTCTGACGGACATTCAAGGTTTGGAAGACCATTTTGGTGATATGGACTTTAAGGTAGCTGGTACTCGTGAAGGGATTACCGCCCTGCAGATGGATATCAAGATTGAAGGAATTACAGCGGAAATCCTGACAGAAGCTCTGGCTCAGGCTAAGAAAGCCCGCTTTGAAATCCTGGACTTGATTGAAGCAACGATTCCAGCTCCGCGTCCTGAGTTGGCTCCAACTGCTCCGAAAATCGATACCATCAAGATTGATGTGGACAAGATTAAAATTGTCATCGGAAAAGGTGGGGAAACCATCGACAAGATCATCGCTGAGACTGGTGTTAAGATTGACATTGATGAAGAAGGAAATGTGTCCATCTACTCTAGCGACCAAGCCGCCATCAATCGTGCTAAGGAAATCATTGCTGGCTTGGTCCGCGAAGCAAAAGTGGATGAAGTTTACCATGCCAAGGTTGTTCGGATTGAGAAATTCGGTGCCTTTGTCAATCTCTTTGACAAGACGGATGCCCTCGTTCACATCTCAGCGCTGGCTTGGACTCGGACTAATAATGTCGAAGATGTCGTACAAATCGGTGATGAAGTGGATGTCAAGGTTATCAAGATTGATGCCAAAGGCCGGGTAGATGCTTCCATGAAAGTATTGCTGCCGCGCCCGCCAAAGTCTGATAAGCCAAAACATCATCATGACAAGGGACATCATCCACACAAGGAGCACAAGGGTCATAAGGACCATCAAGAAAGCCCTAAAACAGAAGAATAAGAGGTCGCTCATCCCTGTAGGACCTCATCAGAAATCGGCAGAGGCGAGCCTAGTTCTCGTCTCTCCTTGTTTAGAGAAGGAAGGAGGCTAGCATGGGTTGGTGGAAGGAATCCATTGATATCGTAAAGGAAAATGACCCGGCGGCACGAACGTCGTTAGAAGTCTTGCTAACCTATCCAGGCATCAAAGCTTTGGCGGCCCACCGCCTCTCGCATTTTTTGTGGCGGCACGGCTTCAAGCTGCTGGCGCGCATGCACAGTCAATTCTGGCGTTTCTGGACCCAGATTGAGATTCATCCCGGCGCTCAGATTGAGTCAGGTGTCTTCATCGACCATGGCAGTGGCCTGGTGATTGGAGCGACAGCTATTGTGGAGAAGGGGGCCATGCTTTACCACGGCGTGACCCTAGGCGGTACGGGCAAGGATACAGGCAAACGCCACCCGACCGTCCGTCGGGGTGCCTTGGTCTCTGCCCATGCTCAAGTCATTGGACCAATTGAGATTGGTGAAAAAGCCAAGGTCGGAGCCGGTGCAGTTGTTGTGGCCGATGTCCCAAGTGATGTGACTGTTGTTGGTGTACCAGCGAAAATTGTCCGTGTCCACGGTGAGAAGGACGAGCCGACCATTCACGAAGTAGAGGAAAAGCGGGAATATTATCTAGACAAGCTAGAGCATGCCCGCGAAGCCAGCCACCATTCGTCAAGTCTGTAGAAAAGGTTGGCAAAGATATCGAAGTAAAATATGACAGGAGGAACCGACATGTCAGATTTATCAGATGCTATTTTGAACCAAGTAGTCCTTGAACTGAAAGAGCGCTTGGACGGTCCTGCCAAGGAGCGCTTTACAAAACTACCGCCTAGCCACCAGCGCGAATGGGCTCGCTATATCAGTGAAGCCAAAAAAGATGAGACCAAGCTGCGCCGCATAGAAAAGATGAAGGTGAATTTGCTGGAGCCTTAAAGAAAGAGAAGTTATGCTATTAGAGGAATTTGAAGATGTAGCTGGAGTTATTGAGCCAACAGATAGGCAGATTATTGATAAGGGTGAAGTGTGTGAAACCATCATCCTATCCTTTAACGGGGAAATTCTGAAACGTTTGATTGAGTCAGAAGAAGTCTATACAGGAGGCTATTTGAAAAGCATAAACGGACAGCATCCATGGTATATTTATGACCAAGGAACTAGCAAGCTAGCAGTTATGTTGGCTCCAATTGGGGCTCCCATGATAGTCGGCCAGCTGGAGGAGTTAGCGGCCAGAGGCTTCAAGAATTTCATCATTCTAGGTTCCTGTGGCGTTTTGGATCGCTCAATTGAGGCGGATAAGATTATCTTGCCGTCTGCTGCTTTACGAGATGAAGGAACTAGCTATCACTATGCCCCACCGGGTGACGAAGTAGCCTATGACGAGTCTCTGCTGATCGAGCTGGAAGCTATCTTTGACAAGCACGATATTGAGCATATCCGCACCAAGTCTTGGACGACTGATGCCTTTTATCGAGAAACGCCTGATAAGGTCAAGCGTCGCTTGGCTGCTGGAGCCAAAGTGGTGGACATGGAAGCTTCAGCTATCATGGCTTGGAGCCAATTTCGCAAGACCAAGGTCTATCAATTCTTCTACACAGCTGACTATGTGGATCATCATAACCGAATCTGGGATGCCCGCCATGAAGAGCGGACAGCTGATGCCATGACTTTTTTCACTATCGCTTTGACAATAGCAAAGGAACTAGAAAGGTAACTACAAGAATGGCAGTATATTTTTACGGCTGTATCACCATGGATGGCTACTTGGCAGACAGCCAGCACAGGATAGACTGGCTGCATCAGCTTGGTTCTGTAGAGGATACAGGCTATGATGATTTTTACAGGCAAATGGATATCA
>CAJPKC010000047.1 GCA_905370255.1 Streptococcus oralis | reverse complement strand
GAAAGACGTTCGTCTGGTCCAAGAGAGATATGCCCAGTGGTCGGTTCAATATCCCCAGCTAAGATTTTTAAAAAGGTTGACTTTCCAGCACCGTTGGCACCAATCAAACCATAGGTATTTCCTTCTGTAAATTTGATGTTGACATCATCAAAAAGTTTGCGATCACTAAAACGTAGTGAAACATCAGATACTGTTAGCAAAGTTTTTCTCCTATTATATGTAATACTCTAATTCTACTAGAAAATCACCAATTATTCAAATTTTTATTTGTCAATTTTTTGTAAACAAAGTTGACAACCCCTTTACGATTGAAAGGGGTAACATCTCTATTGTTTCAATAAAAAAATTATCTGTCTTTTTATCAAAAAAATGCTATAATTGAAAGGACCATATCAAAGGAGAATAAGATGAGTAAACCCATTATTTTAACAGGAGATCGTCCAACGGGGAAATTACATATTGGGCACTACGTTGGTAGCTTGAAAAATCGTGTCTTACTACAAGAAGAAAATAAATATGACATGTTTGTTTTTTTAGCTGACCAGCAAGCACTAACAGACCATGCAAAAGATCCACAAACTATTGTAGAGTCTATTGGGAATGTTGCTTTGGACTATCTTGCAGTGGGATTAGATCCTAATAAAGCAACGATTTTCATTCAAAGCCAGATTCCAGAATTGGCAGAGCTCTCTATGTATTATATGAACCTAGTTTCATTAGCTCGCTTGGAACGAAATCCAACCGTAAAGACTGAAATTGCTCAAAAAGGCTTTGGTGAAAGTATTCCAACTGGATTTTTAGTTTATCCTGTTGCGCAAGCAGCAGATATTACAGCATTTAAGGCTAACTTGGTTCCAGTAGGGAATGATCAAAAGCCGATGATTGAACAAACACGTGAAATTGTGCGTTCTTTCAACCATGCCTATAACTGTGATGTTTTAGTAGAACCAGAAGGAATTTACCCTGAGCACGAAGGTGCGGGACGTTTACCAGGTCTTGATGGTAATGCCAAAATGTCGAAATCACTTAATAATGGAATTTACCTAGCTGATGATGCAGATACTTTGCGTAAAAAAGTAATGAGTATGTATACAGATCCAGACCATATTCGTGTTGAGGATCCAGGTAAGATTGAAGGAAATATGGTTTTCCATTACTTGGACGTATTCGGTCGACCTGAGGATGCTCAAGAAATTGCTGAAATGAAGGAACATTATCAACGTGGAGGCCTTGGTGATGTTAAGACCAAACGTTATCTACTTGAAATCCTAGAACGTGAACTTGGTCCAATCCGTGAACGTCGCCTAGAATATGCTAAAGATATGGGTGAGGTTTATAATATGCTCCAAAAAGGTAGTGAAAAAGCTCGAGAAGTTGCTGGGCAAACACTATCAGAAGTAAAAGCTGCAATGGGTCTAAATTACTTTCACTAATGGATAAAATATGAACTATAAAACTATTTCTTCTTTAAAATAAGAGGGATAGTTTTTTATTTATTCTCTTATAAATTTAATTGACAAATTTTCATAGAATGGTATGATAGATACAATACAAAAAGCGTTTAGCTCAATAAAGAAAGAAAAGAGGAAACTTCAATGTCTAATTGGGACACTAAATTTTTGAAAAAAGGTTTTACCTTTGATGATGTATTGCTAATTCCAGCAGAGAGTCATGTGTTGCCTAATGATGCGGATTTAACAACAAAATTGGCAGATAATTTGACTTTAAATATCCCAATTATTACAGCAGCCATGGATACTGTAACAGAAAGCCAAATGGCTATTGCTATTGCGCGTGCAGGTGGTCTTGGTGTTATCCATAAAAATATGTCTATTGAACAGCAGGCAGATGAAGTTCGTAAGGTAAAACGTTCTGAAAATGGAGTTATTATTGATCCATTCTTCTTGACTCCGGAACATACCATCGCTGAAGCAGATGAACTCATGGGCCGTTACCGTATCAGTGGTGTCCCAGTGGTTGAAACTCTTGAAAACCGTAAGTTAATTGGTATTTTGACCAACCGAGATCTGCGTTTCATTTCTGACTACAATCAACCAATTTCAAAACACATGACTAGTGAAAACCTAGTTACTGCTCCGGTTGGTACAGACTTAAAAACTGCAGAGAGTATTCTTCAAGAACACCGTATTGAGAAATTACCTCTAGTTGATGAGGAAGGACGTCTATCTGGTTTAATCACCATTAAAGATATTGAAAAAGTAATCGAATTTCCAAATGCTGCAAAAGATGAATTCGGTCGTCTTCTAGTCGCTGGTGCGGTAGGTGTCACTTCTGATACATTTGAACGTGCTGAAGCCCTCTTTGAAGCAGGGGCGGATGCCATTGTCATCGATACTGCCCATGGTCACTCAGCAGGGGTTCTTCGTAAAATTGCTGAAATCCGTGCGCATTTCCCAGACCGTACACTGATTGCTGGGAATATCGCTACTGCTGAAGGTGCGCGTGCCCTTTATGATGCAGGTGTTGACGTTGTTAAAGTCGGTATTGGACCAGGTTCAATCTGTACTACTCGTGTTATCGCTGGTGTGGGAGTTCCTCAAGTTACAGCTATTTATGACGCTGCAGCAGTGGCGCGTGAATATGGTAAAACAATTATCGCTGATGGTGGAATCAAGTATTCTGGAGATATTGTTAAAGCCCTTGCTGCTGGTGGAAATGCAGTAATGCTTGGATCAATGTTTGCAGGAACAGATGAAGCTCCAGGTGAAACTGAAATCTTCCAAGGACGTAAGTTCAAGACATACCGCGGTATGGGCTCAATTGCTGCTATGAAGAAAGGTTCAAGCGACCGTTACTTCCAAGGTTCTGTCAATGAAGCAAACAAACTGGTTCCAGAAGGAATCGAAGGTCGTGTTGCTTATAAAGGTGCAGCAGCCGATATCGTCTTCCAAATGATTGGTGGTATTCGTTCTGGTATGGGTTACTGTGGTGCTGCTAACCTAAAAGAATTACATGACAATGCTCAGTTTATCGAAATGTCAGGTGCTGGTCTAAAAGAAAGCCATCCACACGATGTGCAAATCACTAATGAAGCACCAAACTATTCAATGTAATAAAAAAATCTCCTGTTAAACGGGAGATTTTTTTATTTTACATAGATGTAAAGTTTAATTTACAGTCAATTGACCATTATCTACTGTAAAGACGCTCAAGTTATCAGGCAAGTTTTGAAGATGGTCTAAACTAGTAGTTGTAATAAAAGTTTGAATGTTATGAGAAATAGTTTCCAATAATTTAAGTTGACGAGTATTGTCAAGTTCACTCATGACATCGTCAAGCAAAAGAATGGGAGATTCTTTGGTAATGCTCTCCATCAATTCGATTTCAGCAAGTTTTATAGAAAGTACCAAGCTACGATGTTGCCCTTGACTTCCGAAACTTGCTTCCATTCCATTAATCATGAAAATCATATCATCCCGATGAGGACCAACTCCAGTATTCTTTTTAAATAAATCTCTGGATCTACTTTTTTGAAGTGCTATATGGAAAGATTCAGCCAAATGTTTCTTGTCAACAAAGTTTACAGAAGGTTGATAATAGATTGACAGTTCTTCTAACTGATCTGAGATGTCAAAATGTTTTTTCTTGCCAAAGAGTTCCATTTTCTGGATAAAGTCAGCTCGATGATTCATTACACGACAGCCATATTCTACTAGTTGGTCATCAAGAACAGATAGGAAAGTCTCATCTATGTTTTGTGTAGATTTGAGATAGGTATTTCTCTGTTTAAGGACGTGGTTATAACTTGACAGGTCTGACAAGTAAATCGGTTTAATTTGCCCTAATTCTATGTCAATGAATTTACGACGAATGGCCGGAGCGCCTTTGACAAGTTGTAAATCTTCTGGAGCGAATAAGACAACATTCATATGACCAATATAGTCTGATAGGCGAGCTTGTTTTAAGTAATTCACTTTAGTAATTCGCCCTTTTTGTGTTAGGTCAATTTCAAGTGGAATGCTTGCTGTTTTCTTTTGCAAGATTCCAGAAACTTGCAGTTGTTCTTCTTCAAATTGAATTAAATTTTTATCAGTCTTTGTTCGATGACTTCTCGTTAAGGCTAAAAAGTAAATACTTTCAAGAAGATTGGTTTTTCCTTGAGCGTTTCGGCCAACAAATACATTTAATTTTGGATTAAAATCAATTTCGATATTATGATAGTTACGAAATTGTTTAATGGATAAGTTTTTCAACAACATAATTATCTACCTGGGAACCGTGGTGCAGGTTTTGTTTTTGTTGCTTGAGCTTTTTTTGTTGGCTTTTTTTGTACCTTTTTATTCATTTCCTTGACAAGCTTAGCTACACGTTCTTTCTCAAGTTTTTCTAGACGAAACTCCTCTAGTTCTTCTGATGTTGGTTTAACTAGAATAATTTGAGTTTTTAAATCAGGGATTTCAATAGAATCTCCGATTCTAATTTTTTTGCCGCGACGATTTTCTAATTCCCCATTAAAATATACAAGATGGTCAGCTAAAAATGATTTAATAGCGCCACCACTTTGGATGATTCCAAGATCTTTTAAAAGAGCTTGGAGCGTAATAAATTCTTCAAATAATTTGTATTCCATAGTTCACCTCAATCTTTGGTATTATACCATATTTTACTTAAAATAGTGGAAGGAAAACCTAAGATATGAAAACGATTTTAATTTCAAAAGAGTCAAAGAGAACAGGAAAAATTTTCGTTTTCATGGTATAATAGAACTCTATGTAAAAGGAGGTAAAAGATGGAGTTATTCCCTGGAATTGCAGTGCATTTTATCTATTCTAAAAAGTTTAAGACAAATAAAATAACCATGCGTTTCACAGCTCCATTATCTCTGGATTTAATCTCTGGTCGCATGCTAAGTGCCAGTATGCTTGAAACTGCTAATAAAGGTTATCCAACTGCCCAGGTTCTTAGAAAACATCTGGCAGCATTGTATGGAGCAGATTTGTCAACTCATGCTTATAGAAGGGGGCAAAGTCACTTAGTAGACGTGAGTTTGACTTATGTTCGAGATGAATTTTTAAGTAAGAAAAACGTATTAACTGCTCAGATTTTAGAATTATTGTATCAAGTCATATTTAATCCATTGTCAAATGAAGATGAATTTGAGAACAATGCCTTTGAAATTGAAAAAAAACAATTGTTGGCGAGACTAGAATCAGAATTAGAGGATCCTTTCTTCTTTGCTCATAAAGAATTGGATCAGTTGTTTTTTCAAGAAGAATCAATGCAGTTAGTTCCTAAAGATTTAATTGCCAGAATTTCCGAAGAGACTTCTAAATCTTGCTATTCAAGTTTTCAAAAAATGCTGAAAGAAGATAGGATTGATTTATTCTTTTTAGGTGATTTTAATGAAATTGAAGTCTTAGAAAACTTGAAGAAATTTAACTTGACAGGTCGTAAAGAAACTGTAAATATTCAATATCAGCAAGGTTATTCAAATGTTCTTAGAGAAGGAATTGCCAGGAAAAACCTAGGTCAGTCTATTCTAGAAATGGGTTATCATAGCACAATTGGTTATGGAGATGATCAAAAGATGGCCTTGCTTCTCGTGAATGGTTTGCTTGGAGCTTTCCCGCACTCTAAATTGTTTACCCAAGTTAGGGAAAAGGAAGGTTTGGCCTACACTGTTTCTAGTCACTTAGATCTCTTTAGTGGATTTTTAAGATTGTTTGCTGGGATAAATCGTCAAAACCGAAACAAGGTAAGAAAATTGATGAATGATCAATTGTTAGCTATCAAAAATGGTAGATTTACAGATGCTGAAGTTAATCAAACTAAGGAAATGATTCGTAGGACGATGTTGTTGAGTCAGGATAATCAAGATTCGATTATAGATAGAGAATACTTGAGCCTCTTTTTTGGTAAATCAGTTTTAGACCAAGAAACTTTGATAGAGCAACTAGAGCAAGTTGACAGGGATGAAATCTGTAGGGCGGCATCTAGTTTGAAATTGCAGGCTATTTATTTTATGGAAGGAGCAGAATGACTAGAGTTACTTTTCAAGAGAAATACTATCCTGCTGTAAAGGAAACTCTTTATCAAGCAACATTAAAAAACGGCTTGACAGTTTCTTTACTTCCTAAAAATGATTTTAACGAAGTTTATGGTGTGGTAACTGTTCAAGTTGGTTCGGTTGACACCGAGTTTACAGATAGAGATGGGAAAAAGAAAAAATATCCTAATGGAATTGCTCATTTTTTAGAACATAAACTTTTTGAAAGAGAAAACTCCGAAGATATCATGGCTGCTTTTACAGAACTAGGAGCAGAAAGTAATGCCTTTACAAGCTTTACAAATACTAGCTATCTATTTTCAACATCTGATCATGTTATAGAGTGTTTGGATTTGCTTGAAGAACTCGTTACAAGTTTTCATATTACCAAAGAGTCAGTTGAGCGTGAAAAGGATATCATCCAGCAAGAACGTGAAATGTATCAGGATGATCCTGATTCTTGCTTGTTCTTTAAAACTCTTGCAAATCTTTATCCAGAAAGTCCTTTAGCTTCGGATATTGTTGGTACTGAACATTCGATAGAAGATATTCGTTTAGAGGATTTACGAGATAATTTTGATGAATTTTACACACCTGTCAATATCCATATTTTTCTCGTTGGAAATTTTGATTTAGAGTTGATACAGAATTATTTCTTGCAAAAGGATGTTGGAGTTTGTATAGTTCAAAATCCACGAGAAACAATCGCTTTACACCCTGTAAAGAAGGTTGAGAGTATTCGTATGGATGTGGCTTCTCCTAAATTAGCTATTGGAGTTCGAACAAATGCTGAGATGGAGAGTAAAGACTGCTATCGATACGGTGTTTTGTTGAAGGCCTTGTTTTCGATGATGTTTGGATGGACCTCAAAAAGATTTCAAAGTTTGTATGAAACTGGGAAACTAGATTCTTCATTATCTATGGAGGTTGAAATCAATCATCGTTTTAATTTTTTGATGCTGACAATGGATACAAAAGAACCTGTTGCCATTTCACACCAATTTCGAAAGGCAATAAAAAATTTTGTAACTGATCCGGATGTGTCAGAGGAGCATCTTGATTTAATAAAAAGTGAAATTTATGGAGAGTTTATCCATAATCTGAATTCTTTAGAATTTATTGCGACTCAATATCAGTCGCACGTTGATGAATCAACCTTGTTTGATTTGCCAAAGATTATACAGGAAATGACCTTAGAAGATGTTCTTGAGGTAGGTCATCATTTTATTGATAATAGTGAAATGGTTGAGTTTACGATTTTCCCGCTATAATAATTGAAAAAAATGAGACTAGAAAGAAGGAATGATAAGTATGAGGAAAAAAACAATCGGTGAAGTTTTACGTTTAGCAAGAGTAAACCAGGGGTTGAGTTTAGAGGAGTTGCAGCGCAAGACAGATATTCAACTGGATATGCTAGAAGCTTTAGAGTCAGATGATTTTGATAAATTACCTAGTCCCTTTTATGTTCGCTCTTTTTTGAGAAAGTATGCTTGGGCAGTTGAATTGGATGAAAGTATAGTTCTAGATGCTTATGATTCAGGTAGTATGATTACCTATGAAGAAGTTGATGTTGATGAGATAGAACTATCAGGTCGTAGACGTTCTAATCGAAAGAAACGTTCCCTGCTTCCACTTTTTTACTTCGTCTTATTCTCCTTATCAATTTTAGTATTCGTAACCTATTATGTTTGGAATTATATTCAAACACAACCAACAGAAACAACTTCAGCTAACTATAATGTTGTAACTACTACTACAAATGCAACAACTAGTGAAATAACAACTAGCAACCAAACCACTAGTCCATCAAGTTCGAGTGAAGCATCAACTGTGACTGTTTCAGGTCAGGGAGATGTGATATCAGTAGAGTATAAAACTTCTAAAGATACTGCTGAACTTCAATTATCTGTGACGGATGCAACAAGTTGGATAAGTGTATCAG
>CAJPKC010000046.1 GCA_905370255.1 Streptococcus oralis | reverse complement strand
CAAAGGAAGGATTCGAGACACTTGAAGCAATTGATTATCCTCTAGATATTCTATTCGAAGATGATCATTTCTTGATTATCAACAAACCCTCTGGAGTCGCTTCAATCCCTAGTGTCAATCATTCCAATACCATTGCAAACTTTATCAAAGGTTATTATGTAAAACAAAACTATGAGAATCAGCAGGTCCACATTGTGACGAGGCTTGATAGAGATACATCAGGTTTGATGCTTTTTGCTAAACACGGCTATGCGCATGCTAGGTTAGACAAGCAATTGCAAAGAAAGGCTATTGAAAAGCGTTATTACGCCCTAGTCAAGGGAGATGGTCATCTGGAACCTCAGGGAGAAATCATCGCTCCGATAGCCCGAGATGAAGATTCTATCATCACTCGACGAGTAGCAAAGGGTGGAAAATATGCCCATACGTCCTATCAAATCGTGGCATCTTATGGGAATATTCACTTAGTTGATATTCGTCTCCACACCGGGAGAACCCACCAGATTCGGGTTCATTTCTCGCATATTGGATTTCCATTACTTGGAGATGATCTTTATGTGGGAAGCTTAGAACATGGCATAGAGCGCCAGGCTCTACATTGCCATTACTTATCGTTCTATCATCCTTTCTTAGAAGAGCAGTTAGAGCTAGAATGCCCGCTGCCGGATGATTTCGACACACTTATTACACAGTTATCAAATAATAATTTATCTTAAAAGGAGTCAAAACTCATGGAAGTTTTTGAAAGTTTGAAAGCCAACCTAGTTGGTAAAAATGCTCGCATCGTTCTACCTGAAGGTGAAGAACCACGTATCCTACAAGCAACGAAGCGTTTGGTTAAAGAAACAGAAGTTATCCCAGTTCTTCTAGGAAACCCTGACAAGATTAAAATCTATCTCGAAATCGAAGGAATTACAGAAGGTTACGAAGTCATCGATCCAGAACATTACCCACAATTTGAAGATATGGTAGCTTCACTTGTTGAACGTCGTAAAGGAAAAATGACTGAAGAAGAAGCGAGAGAAGTGCTCAGCAACGATGTAAACTATTTTGGTGTTATGTTAGTTTATATGGGCTTGGTTGATGGTATGGTTTCAGGAGCTATTCACTCTACAGCTTCAACAGTTCGTCCAGCTCTTCAAATCATTAAGACTCGTCCTAATGTGAGCCGTACATCAGGTGCCTTCCTCATGGTCCGTGGTAGTGAACGTTACTTGTTTGGTGACTGTGCTATCAACATTAACCCAGATGCTGACGCCCTAGCTGAAATTGCGATTAACTCAGCTATCACTGCAAAAATGTTTGGTATCGAACCTAAGATTGCTATGCTTAGCTATTCAACTAAAGGCTCAGGTTTTGGCGAAAGTGTTGATCAGGTTGTTGAAGCAACAAAAATCGCTCATGAGCTTCGTCCAGACCTTGAAATTGATGGGGAATTGCAATTTGATGCTGCCTTCGTTCCAGAAACTGCAGCTCTTAAAGCACCAGGAAGTAATGTAGCTGGACAAGCTAATGTCTTTATCTTCCCAGGTATTGAAGCAGGTAACATTGGGTACAAGATGGCAGAACGTCTAGGGGGATTTGCTGCTGTTGGACCTGTTTTGCAAGGACTTAACAAACCAGTAAATGACCTTTCACGTGGATGTAACTCTGACGATGTTTACAAACTAACTCTAATTACAGCAGCACAAGCTGTTCATCAATAAGAATGAAATCCCTCTTTCCTTCTTGGTAAAGGGGGATTCCCCTTTTTTAAAGACATAATTCATCTGCAAAAATAGCCAAAATATGGTAAAATAGTCAGTAATCATCTATGTTTTATAGAATAAGTTTGTATGAAGAAAAGGAAATAAAATGGCAACTATTCAATGGTTTCCTGGACATATGTCCAAGGCGCGTCGTCAGGTCCAGGAAAATTTAAAATTTGTTGATTTTGTGACAGTTTTAGTAGATGCACGTTTGCCCTTGTCTAGTCAAAATCCGATGCTGACTAAAATCATCGGAGATAAACCAAGACTATTGATTTTGAACAAAGCAGACCTTGCGGACCCAGCATTAACGAAAGAGTGGCGTCAATACTTTGAATCACAAGGTATTCAGACACTTGCTATCAACTCTAAGGAACAAATAACAGTAAAAGTAGTAACGGAAGCTGCTAAGAAACTCATGGCAGATAAGATTGCTCGTCAAAGAGAACGTGGAATTCAAATTGAAACCTTACGCACCATGATTATTGGGATTCCAAACGCAGGAAAATCAACTCTGATGAACCGTTTAGCTGGTAAGAAAATTGCCGTAGTGGGTAATAAACCGGGTGTGACAAAAGGCCAGCAATGGCTTAAAACCAATAAGGATTTGGAAATCTTGGATACTCCTGGTATTCTTTGGCCAAAATTTGAAGATGAAACTGTTGCACTCAAACTTGCGCTTACGGGAGCAATCAAGGATCAGTTACTTCCAATGGATGAGGTAACGATTTTCGGTCTCAATTACTTTAAAACCCATTATCCTGAAAAGCTTCAAGAACGTTTTAAACAAATGAATCTGGACGATGAGGCTCCAGAAATTATCATGGATATGACGCGTATCCTTGGTTTCCGTGATGATTACGATCGTTTTTACAATCTCTTTGTCAAAGAAGTTCGTGATGGAAAACTTGGTAACTATACCTTAGATACATTGGATGATCTCAATGGCAACGATTAAAGAAATAAAAGAAGTATTAGCAAAGATAACTGATCTTGAAAGTCCCTTTTTTAGGGAATTTGAAAAAGATTCTCGTTCAGGTGTACAAAAGGAAATTGAAAAGCGTAAAAAGGCTATCCAAGCAGAAATGGATGAAAATCTTCGCTTAGAAGCTATGCTTCGATATGAAAAAGAACTTTACGTTCAGGGGATTAACCTAATTGCAGGTGTAGATGAGGTTGGACGTGGTCCGCTAGCTGGTCCAGTGGTGGCTGCTGCAGTAATTTTACCTCAAAATTGTAAAATTAAAGGTTTAAATGACAGCAAAAAAATTCCTAAGAAAAAACACGAGGAGATTTTTCAGGATGTCAAAGAGAATGCCCTAGCAATCGGTATTGGGATTATGGACAATCATGTCATTGACCAAGTCAATATCTACGAAGCGACGAAACTAGCCATGAAGGAAGCTATCTCTCAACTTGAACCTCAACCAGAGCACCTCTTGATTGATGCTATGAAGTTGGACTTGCCGATTTCTCAGACATCCATCATCAAAGGAGATGCGAATTCCTTATCTATTGCAGCAGCATCGATTATAGCTAAAGTTACCAGAGATAAGATCATGGCTAACTATGACGAAGAATTTCCAGGCTATGATTTTGCTCAAAATGCTGGCTATGGAACTGCTAAGCATCTCGTAGGAATTGAAAAGCACGGTGTCACACCTATTCATCGCACCAGTTTTGAACCGATTAAAACGATCGTTTCAGAAACTAGTAAAAGATAATTAAAGGAGAGAATTATGGAGGAACAATCGGAAATACTTAGTTCCAAGAAAGAATTTGCCTTCGCGTCCAGTACGATCTTAGCTCAAGTAGGGCGAGGTATTATTGTCGGATTAGTCGTAGGACTTATTGTAGGATCATTTCGATTTTTGATCGAAAAAGGCTTTCATATCGTTCAAGGATTTTATCAAGACCAAGAGAATCTGATACGGAATCTATTGATCATTTTATTGTTTTATATCCTCATTTGCTTACTTAGTGCCAAATTAACACGCTCAGAAAAAGATATCAAAGGTTCTGGTATTCCTCAAGTTGAAGCGGAGTTAAAAGGTCTCATGTCTCTCAATTGGTGGAGTGTGCTATGGAAGAAATACATTCTAGGTATCTTGGCCATTGCGAGCGGACTCATGCTCGGGCGTGAAGGTCCAAGTATTCAACTAGGTGCTGTTGGAGGTAAAGGAATTGCTAAGTGGCTCAAGTCTAGCCCTGTCGAAGAACGTTCTTTAATCGCGAGTGGAGCTGCTGCTGGACTTGCTGCTGCCTTTAATGCACCGATTGCGGGGTTATTATTTGTAGTAGAAGAAGTCTATCACCATTTTTCACGATTCTTCTGGGTTTCTACCTTGGCTGCTAGTCTAGTAGCAAACTTTGTTTCCCTTCTCATCTTTGGCTTAACACCTGTGCTTGATATGCCTGATAATATTCCTCAAATGAGTCTTAGTCAATATTGGATTTATCTGGTTATGGGGATTTTTCTTGGAGTTTCTGGATATCTATATGAGAAAGCCGTTCTGAATGTCGGAAAAGTCTATGATTGGATTGGCCAAAAGGTTCACATTAATAAAGCTTATCATCCAATTTTTGCTTTTATCCTAATCATTCCAGTAGGAATATTTCTACCACAAATACTTGGTGGGGGCAATCAGGTTGTCTTATCCTTAACAGAACAAGATTATAGTTTTCAAATTCTCTTAATTTACTTTATCATTCGCTTTATCTGGAGCATGATCAGTTACGGAAGTGGGCTTCCTGGTGGAATTTTCCTACCAATTTTAGCTTTAGGATCTTTACTTGGTGCTCTGGTCGGTGTTATTTGTGTCAATCTTGGCCTTGCTAGCCAACAGCAATTTCCTATCTTTGTGATTCTTGGAATGAGTGGATATTTTGGTGCTATCTCAAAAGCACCTTTGACAGCTATGATTCTTGTGACTGAGATGGTCGGAGATATCCGTAATCTCATGCCTTTAGGTATGGTGACCCTAGTTGCCTATATTGTTATGGATCTGCTCAAAGGGGCGCCCGTCTATGAAGCCATGCTAGAAAAAATGTTACCTGAATCAGCAACTGATGATGGAGAAGTTACCCTAATTGAAATTCCAGTATCAGACAAAATAGCTGGTAAACAAGTACATGAACTCAATTTACCTCATAACGTACTCATCACAACCCAAGTACATAATGGTAAAAGTAAGACAGTTAATGGATCTACAAGGATGTATCTAGGTGATATGATTCATCTCGTGATTCCAAAAAGTGAAATTGGAAAAGTAAAAGATTTGCTTTTATAGAAGTGTTGATTTACATAATTTTTATTACGAAAAGTTATAATATATTTTGAAAGGTTTCTCTATGAAAAAAAATAAGGCAATTTTGGTATATTTGCTAGGAACATTTATCCAATTAGTATCAGTTTGTCTAGTTTTCTTTCTATTGAATCGTTACTCTGTTCAGTCTAATGTATTAACTATTTCAGGAATCATTCTAGGTGGAATTTCTTCAGCTCTTTGGGGAATAATTGTTGCTAATCGATATTTTCATATTCATTTTAAGAAGATTTTAAAAGATTTTTTTAACATTCATACTAGTTATAAACACTATTTATTATCTTTCTTCCTAATTGTATTTGATTTTTCTTTCATATTGTTTGGTGGGAAAATGTTAGAATTTAGCTGGTATCTCCCTTTTTTGATGTTCTTCAAATTTATTTTATTTGGAGGAATAGAAGAGATTGGATGGCGATATGTATTTCAACCAATTTTACAAGAAAATTTGCCGTATTTCCTCTCAACAATCTTAACCTTTTTTAGTTGGGCTATTTGGCATCTGTTGTACTTTTACATAGATGGTTCTCTGGCAATATTACAATTGACGCCGTTTTTAATTGGATTACTGACAAATTCTTTGATACTATCAGCACTTTATATTAAAACAAACAATCTCTGGATTTGTGTAATGACTCATTCAATTATTAATGTCTTGTCTCAACTAACCATAGATTCTAATCAATACGAAACTTACTTGATAAAAATCTTCGTCATCTTAGTTTCGTGCTATATGGTAATGAATAAAAAAGAAGAGTATAGTCGTAACTGATTGTATTAGTAAACTTTCATCTTAATAAAATGAAATATAAAACTCCAAAACCAAATCAAATATGATTTGGTTTTTATGATAATAAGAATCAAATTTTACTTGAATTACATTTACTAGAGTTGAAGATCGACGGAGGAGCATTTAGCAAAAAGTATAAAAAATTTTAATCATAATAAATTAATTAAAAGAAAAACTAAAAAATTTTGGTTACAAACTATACACTAGCAAAACTAAAAGTTTATGTACAATTGGCTTAACGTGAGCTAAACTATTGATACAACTGAATTAGAAGCATAAAGTACATTCTTTAAGGAGTGTACTTTATTTTTATTTTGTACATTATTTTGAAGTGTTATTTTGTATATTTTCTAGTTCATAACATCATCTGATTTAAGGAATTGATTTGTACATTTTTACTCTAATAGGTGCAGAAGAAGTAGTGGTTCAATTGTACATTTTTTGCTACTCATTTAAGGTCTTATTGATAGTAAGATATAGATTTTTACTCGTGGTGCTAGTTAATCTCAAAGTATCAAAGATTATAAGTCAGTACAATTTGCTCCATTCTCAACTGCAATCCTGTTAAGCCTTCTAGCTGGTGTTTGTTCGACATCAAAAAAAAGCACAAAGTTCTGAAAATCGAGTTTCAATAGTCCGTCTCATAGCCATTAGTTTCCAATGATTATGTTGTTTAGCTCTTGCCATATTTTGACGTAAAGGCGTCCAAAGATGGTAACCTTTCTGTTTCAACTGTTCTCTGAGTTCATAGCTAAGATAAGCTAAATCAGCTAAAACATAGGGTTGAGAACAATTTTCTAGTAAGTCATCAACTGCCTTGACCGTCGATTAAACCGACTTCTTTCAAGGAGACACCCACAAGGATTCTTGTTTAGAAGCATCGAATCAATCAAGAAGGATCACCCAGAGGTTCCAGCATTTGAAGAATATGACGAGCTACTTGAAGCAATCAAAAAATCCCTATAAAGGGATTTTTTTATACCTATAATACCTTGTGCAAAATAGTCGTATATATCAAAATCAGAGTCACGTTACCTACTATTAGACCAAAAGTCGCAAGCAAGGTATTTGCTGTACCCGGCTTAAAATCTGCACTAATCAAATATGGCCAAAAGCATATCATTGGGAAAACGGCTATTAACACGCATACATAGGTAGGAAAGCTTGTCCAAAGAAAGCGTGTCGTCTCTAACCAGTGCCCCCATGAAGGTATCATTATTTTGCTTATAGTGAAAAGTATGCATATAAGGTGGACCATCAGAAGATAAATAGCATACTTTGTCTTACTTAGTACTTTTTTCTTTTTCATTTTGCCTAATTATCCCTGCAAATTCTTCTATCGCTCTGCTGCAATATTAGAACTAAAATTAAAATTAACTATATCATTATTCGAATCAAGGTCTAAATTCATAAAATAATGATTCCAAAAGAATTCATTGTTACCTGCGCCCCACTGCACGCCATAATGACCCAAATATTCATCTCTTGGCTCGCTTGGAGTCAGCCATATTTTTTTCCCAAATACTTTCGTGAACTCGTTTTCGTCAAGCTTCTTTAGCAAATCTATACCATCTATATTATATGAAATTCCATATTTTTTGGCAACAGCTGTGCACTCAGAATCGAAGCAAACCTGCGTAACTACACAGTCCTTCAGCTCCGTATTCTTTCTCTTATCTCCGTAAACACCTATACATCCGAGAACTACATTCTTCTTTACAAGAAGATAGGTAGATCGCGTAACTGCTGAGTCATATGACTTAAAGCCGTTTGGTACGCTAACCCCCGATCCTTGGTATTTAGAATAACTTCCCGTTGTCAAAAGATCATTATAATTAGGATAATCATGTCTACCATTTGACACATAGATTTCAAACCCCTCCTGGTCTATCAAATCCGAAATCTTAGTCTCTGTAAGATGAATTTCAGTTCCGTCAATTTTAAGTGGAGGTGCGTTATCAGGTAGACCTATAATTATATATACAAACATCAAAAACACGAATATCATAAGCACTGCAACGATACCAAACCAAGATTTCCCGGTTCTCCTTCGTGCATTGAAAAGCGACATTACAGAAGGCGTGATTATAGCAGCACCAATTGGCGCCGCCCCATGACGGAACATGCTCATGACCTTAACGGCAATTA
>CAJPKC010000045.1 GCA_905370255.1 Streptococcus oralis | reverse complement strand
TCAATAAAGAGCCTGGTGCTGAGGAAAAGTACAAGGAAGTTCAAGAAGCCTATGAGACTTTGAGCGATGAACAGAAACGGGCTGCCTATGACCAATACGGTGCGGCTGGAGCCAACGGTGGCTTTGGTGGTGCAGGCGGTTTCGGTGGCTTCGATGGTGCAGGCGGTTTTGGTGGATTTGAAGATATCTTCTCAAGTTTTTTCGGCGGAGGCGGTTCTTCTCGCAATCCAAACGCTCCTCGTCAAGGTGATGACCTCCAGTATCGCGTCAATTTGACTTTTGAAGAAGCCATCTTTGGTACTGAAAAAGAAGTCAAATACAATCGTGAATCAAGCTGTCGTACTTGTAACGGATCAGGTGCTAAGCCTGGAACAAGTCCAGTTACTTGTGGACGCTGTCACGGTTCTGGTGTTATCAACGTCGATACTCAAACACCGCTTGGTATGATGCGTCGCCAAGTAACCTGTGATGTCTGTCACGGTCGCGGAAAAGAAATCAAAGATCCATGTACAACTTGTCATGGAACAGGTCATGAAAAACAAGCCCACAGTGTTCATGTGAAAATTCCAGCTGGTGTCGAAACAGGTCAACAAATCCGTTTAGCGGGTCAAGGGGAAGCTGGGTTTAACGGCGGACCATATGGAGACTTGTATGTTGTTGTTAATGTTGAGCCGAGCGATAAATTTGAGCGTGAAGGAACAACTATTTTCTACAAGTTAAACCTCAATATCGTCCAAGCAACTCTTGGTGATACTGTCGATATTCCAACCGTTCACGGTGATGTTGAATTGGTGATTCCAGAGGGAACTCAAACCGGTAAACGATTCCGCCTACGTGGTAAGGGAGCTCCAAGTCTTCGTGGTGGTGCTGTTGGTGACCAATACGTCACTGTTAACGTCGTGACGCCTACAGGCTTGAACGAACGACAAAAAGCAGCCTTGAAAGAATTCGCAGCTGCAGGTGACTTGAAAGTCAATCCAAAGAAAAAAGGCTTCTTTGACCACATAAAAGATGCCTTCGAGGGTGAATAAAACAAAAGAGCCATAAGGCTCTTTTTTGTTTGTAGTTAGTATCGGAGAAAAGATTCTCTGACTGATCTGCTATTGATATTTTTGAATGAGCAAGCCGGCTTTATCCATTTCCTGGATGAGTTGCTTGAGTTCTGCTTCTTTGCCGGGTTTCACAGTTACGGTATCAATGTGCTTAATCGCCGAATTATCCTGAATATCTACCAAGGTCAAAGCTTTTTCATAGAATGCGATTCCCTTTTTCATGCTTTCCGAATCATTCAAAGTTAGAATTGTGTAAGAAGAATGTGATTTCTTTCCGTTTTCTCGGAAATACTTCTCGCCTTCCTCCTCTAAAAATTGTATTAAACCATGATTGAACAAGTTATCCCCTACTTTATAGTAAGAAATATCTCCTGTCTGTAGGACATAGACTTTGAGTCGGTTTTTAGTGAGGTTTGGACTTTCTTTAAGGACAGGGTGGCTATTGATGACCTCATCTGAGAAAGTCACATAAAAATCTAATCCTCCCCCCTCGTATTGATAGTGTCCGTTTGATTCAACTTTCTCAGGAGGCAGGTCAAGGGAGATAAAGATTTGTTTTAAGGTTTCATTTCCTTCTCGGATGTCACTTGATGAAGCCTTGAAAAGATTGGTCACAAGTAGAAATGCTAGGGTTACAAAAAGACAGAAGCAACCAGAAATAATCAAGATGACTTTTAAAAACTGTTTCATGTTTAGTCCCTCCCTTTTTTGTTAGGAGCTGGTAATCCAAGATGGATTTAAGGGGATATAAGGAAAGTTGGATGCTTTCTTTTTTAGTTTTCTTCAGTTTCTCGTAGTTCTTTTATCACAGCAAGTCTTGCTTGGAGGTCTTTTTCTAAGACTTTAAATTTGTAAGTGAGGTCTTCTTGATACTCCTTGATGATTTCTTTTTGTTGATTGATAATTTGTAAGCTATTTTGGATAACATCTAAATCACCTTTGATTGCTTCAACTCGATCAGTTGTATCTAAAACTTCTTCAGTGATAACTTCACGATTTTTAACGAGGAGGTAAGATCCGACTGCTGATCCAGCAAAAAGTAGTAAATTTGATAGTTTCATAGGAACTCCTTAAGCGTTTTTGATCGTTTCAGCGACTTGGGCAAGTTTGTCAAAGTCAGGTTCATGGGCAACAAAGTCAATTTTTAGGTCATCCTCGGCACCATAACGAGGAACGAGGTGGACATGGGTATGGAAAACGGTTTGTCCAGCGACCTCTTCGCAGTTGGCGATGATATTCATGCCTTCAGCTTGGGTAGCCTTCATGACCTTTTGAGCAATAACCGGAATCTTTGCGAAGAGTTGGCTAGCGCTAGTGGCATCCATTTCCAAAAGGTTGCGATGGTGTTCTTTGGGAACAACCAAGGTATGACCAGGTGTTACTTGAGAAATATCAAGAAAGGCAAGGACTTGCTCATCCTCATAAACCTTGGCTGCAGGGATTTCTCCTGCGATAATCTTACAAAAAATACAATCTGACATAAAAACCACCTCTAGTGTATTGAATTTTGATATAATATAGCTACATTATACCAGATTCGGAGAAAATATGTTAGAAATTAAAAACCTGACAGGAGGCTATGTTCACGTACCTGTCTTGAAGGATGTATCTTTTTCAGTTGAGAGTGGACAGTTGGTCGGTTTGATTGGCTTAAATGGTGCTGGTAAATCAACTACTATCAATGAAATTATTGGCCTCTTGACACCCTATAGTGGAGAGATAAAGATTGACGGATTGACTCTAGGAGATGATGCTACGAGCTATCGTAAGAAGATTGGTTATATCCCTGAAACTCCTAGCTTGTATGAAGAATTGACTCTCAGAGAGCATATTGAGACAGTTGCTATGGCCTATGGTATCGAGCAAAATCTAGCTTTTGAACGTGTAGAGCCGCTTTTAAAAATGTTCCGTTTGGATCAAAAATTGGATTGGTTTCCAGTTCATTTTTCCAAAGGGATGAAGCAAAAGGTTATGATTATCTGTGCCTTTGTCGTGGATCCTAGTCTCTTTATCGTAGACGAACCTTTCCTTGGTCTTGATCCTTTGGCGATTTCAGATTTGATTCAACTTCTAGAAGCGGAAAAGAAAAAAGGAAAGTCTATCCTTATGAGTACCCACGTTCTTGATTCTGCTGAAAAGATGTGTGACTCTTTTGTCATTCTTCACAAAGGTCAAGTAAGAGCCAAAGGAAATCTCCAACAACTCCGAGAAGCCTTTGATATGCCAGAAGCAAGCCTCAATGATATCTATTTGGCTCTGACCAAAGAGGAGGAGCTATGAAGGACTTGTTTTTAAAACGAAAGCAGGAATTTCGCAAGGAATGCTTGGGCTATCTCCGTTATGTGCTCAATGATCATTTTGTCTTATTTTTGTTGGTGTTGTTAGGATTTTTGGCCTACCAGTACAACCAGTTGCTCCAACACTTTCCTGAGAATCATTTACCAATCCTAATTTTGCTTGGGCTTATATCTATTTTACTTTTGCTTTGGGGTGGTATTGCGACCTATCTAGAAGCGCCTGACAAACTATTTCTTTTAGTTGCTGAAGAAGAAGTGAGAGAACACATCCAGAAGCAAAGTCTGATTTCTTTCATCTTTTGGGTCAGTGTACAGACTCTCTTTTTGCTCCTGTTTGCGCCTTTATTCTTAGCCATGGGTCTTGGTTTGCCGATTTTTGGAGTCTATCTCCTTGTCTTGGGGATAGTAAAATATGTGATTTTTCGCCAAAAGTCTAGCAACTTTTTCCTTGGAAATGGACTTGACTGGGATTATGTCATTGCACAAGAAAGTAAACGTAAGCAGTTCTTGCTTCGATTCTTTGCCCTCTTTACACAGGTCAAGGGGATTTCAAATAGTGTTAAGCGCCGAGCTTATCTGGACTTTATCCTCAAGGGAGTTCAGAAAGTACCAGGAAAAATCTGGCAGAATCTTTATCTCCGCTCCTATCTTAGAAATGGAGATTTATTCGCCCTTAGTCTGCGACTCATAATCCTATCTTTGACCGCTCTCATCTTCATTGAGCAATCTTGGATTGCAGTCGCAATTGTAATTTTATTCAATTATCTTTTGTTATTCCAGCTTCTAGCCCTCTATCATGCCTTTGACTATCAATATTTGACGCAATTATTCCCAGTAGGTAAGGGGCAAAAAGAGAAAGGCTTGAAGGAAATTTTAAGAGCGATTGGAATCTTTGTCTTAATCTTGGAAAGTCTCATAGGATTGGTTGTTTTTAAGGATAAGATACTTGTCTTCGCTCTTGTGGGAGCAGGCCTTGTATTGCAATATCTTTATTTGCCATATCAACTGAGAAGATTGGTTGACGAATAGCATAAAAATTAGTAGAATAATAAGGAAACTTTATTCGGAGGAAAGAAATGGACTTGGGTGATATTGAGCTAACGCTAACCCCGATATCTGGGAAGAGCGGAAAAGCTTATATGGGAAGTTATCCAGATGGAAAACGTGTTTTTATAAAAATGAATACTTCTCCAATCCTGCCTGGTTTAGCTAGAGAGCAAATTGCACCACAATTGCTCTGGAGTCGTCGTTTACCAGACGGCCGTGATATGTCTGCTCAGGAATGGTTGACAGGAAAAATTTTGACGCCAAGTGATATGAACCGTAAACAAATTATCGATATTTTGACACGTTTACACTGTTCACGTCCCTTAATGACCCAGTTGACACGATTGGGATATGCAATGGAAACACCTTCGGATTTACTTCAGTCATGGGTAAACAAGGCTCCGGATGCTTTAAAAAACAACCAGTATCTACGTATGGTTTTAGGTGATTTGCGTGAGAATCTTCCTGGTTTTAGGGAAGACTATGCAACCATAGTCCATGGGGATGTCCGTCATAGCAACTGGTTTGAGACAGAGAGTGGCTTGATTTATTTAGTAGATTGGGATTCCGTTCGCTTGACTGATCGTATGTTTGATGTGGCCTATCTGCTCTGTCACTATATTCCAGAGTATCAATGGCAAGAGTGGCTAACTAATTATGGCTATAAGTATAATCAAACTGTTTTGAATAAGTTATATTGGTATGCTCAACTGTCATTTTTGAGCCTCATTACTAAATACTATGAAAATCAAGATTTGGATAATGTAAATCGAGAAATCTATGCTTTGCGTAGCTTCCGAGATAAGTATGGAAAGAAAAAATGAGAGTTAGAAATCGTAAAGGTGCAACAGAACTGTTAGAGGCTAATCCGCAGTACGTTGTTTTAAATCCCGCAGAAGCTAAAGGAAAGTGGCGAGATTTATTTGGCAATGACAATCCAATCCATGTAGAGGTTGGTAGTGGCAAAGGTGCTTTCGTAACAGGAATGGCCAAACAAAATCCTGGCATCAACTATATCGGGATTGATATTCAGAAGTCTGTATTAAGCTATGCATTAGACAAGGTCTTAGAAGTTGGAGTTCCCAACATCAAACTTCTATGGGTTGATGGTTCAGAATTGACCAATTATTTTGAAGATGGTGAAATTGACCGCTTGTATTTGAATTTCTCGGATCCATGGCCTAAAAAACGCCATGAGAAGCGTCGTTTGACTTATAAGAGCTTCTTGGATACTTTCAAACGAATCTTACCTGAACACGGTGAAATTCATTTCAAGACAGATAATCGTGGCTTGTTTGAATATAGCTTAGTGAGCTTTTCACAATATGGCATGAAACTCAATGGCGTTTGGCTAGATTTGCATGCTAGTGATTTTGAAGGAAATGTCATGACTGAGTATGAGCAAAAGTTTTCAAGTAAGGGTCAAGTCATTTATAGAGTTGAAGCTCAGTTTTAATGTAAAGACTTGTTAGTGAAAAACTGTCGTTCACTCAAATAT
The DNA here is from genome assembly GCA_905370255.1 of Streptococcus oralis. The sequence continues at coordinate 2,178 of CAJPKC010000045.1, read as the reverse complement.
AATGTAAATATGTACCTCAAGGATTTAGTTTTGTCTTCGACAGGACTAAATCCTTGAGTTTTTTTAATAGATTTGGGATTTTGATAAGTGTGTACTTGTGCCCTGATAAGTGGTATAATGAAGGGGTTATGAGAAGAAGCATAAAACCTGTTGTAGTCTATCTTTTCTTTCTCCTTGTGATAGGTGGTTTGATTTTTTTGGATCATCAACATCATCGACAGGCAGATGTGCAAGTAGAAAAAACTGAGAAAACTACTCAAATCAGTGAAACAGATAAGGAAAAGGTTGTTGAAGATAGATTAGCCACAATGACCTTGGAGGAGAAAGTCGGGCAATTATTCTGGGCTAGAGTTCCCGATAATCATCAAATAGAAGATCTCAAATCCTATCATTTGTCTGGGTATATCTTATTTGGACGAGATTTTGAAGGACGAACCTTAGAGGATATGAAAGTTTTGACAAGTCGCTACCAAGCTGCTTCAAAGACTCCTTTATTGATTGGTTCAGATGAAGAAGGGGGAACAGTAACTCGTATCAGTTCGATTTTGGAGACTCCTTTCCAATCTCCTATGACCCTTTATCATCAAGGAGGGATGGAGGCTGTTCTTTCTGATACTAGGAAAAAGGCAGAGGTGCTGAAATCTGTTGGTATCAATGCTGGACTCTTTCCAGTTGCGGATCTTGCAGGTGATTCATCAGCCTTTATTTACGATCGGACCATCGGACAAGATGCCCAAACAACTGCAAGTTATGTTAAGCAAGTTGTAGAAGAACTTCAAAAGAATAAGGTCGGTTCAACCTTGAAACATTTCCCAGGATATGGTGATAATGGAGACAGTCATACCGACATTATCCGAGATAACCGCTCTTTGGATGATTTAAGACAAGCAGATTTTCTACCCTTTCAAGCTGGCATAGATGCAGGTGCAGATAGTATTTTAGTTTCTCACAACATCCTGACTAAAATTGATACAGTGCCGTCATCTATCTCGCCAAAAATCAACGAAATTCTTCGCAAGGAGCTGAATTTTAAAGGGGTCATAATGACGGATGATTTAGATATGGCAGGATTAGCTGATTTTGTCAGTCAGGATGAAGCTGCTCTCCAGGTAATATTAGCTGGAAAAGATCTAATCCAAGGTTCTTCCTACCAAACTCAGATTCCTTATATATTAAAGAAAATTTCTTCTGGAGAGTTGACCGAAGAGCGGATTGATGAGTCTGTAAGACGTATTTTAGCATGGAAATATGACTTGGGATTATTCGATAGGTCTCAGTAAAAGGAAACGTCATTTATAAAATCATGCAGAAACCATAGAAGGAAAGCCTTCTATTGGTTGTGAAAAGGTCAAATCCTTGCAGGTTGGATTGATTTGTGTTATACTAATAACAAGAATATAAGAAAGAGAGGCGGGGAGATATCTTCGCCTCTTGCTTATGAGGAGGTGGACGCAATCGCAACGATCGTTGAATTAGTCAGAGAAGTCGTAGAACCTGTCATTGAAGCTCCTTTTGAACTCGTAGATATCGAGTATGGAAAGATTGGCAGTGACATGATTCTTAGTATTTTTGTAGACAAGCCTGAAGGAATCACCTTGAATGATACGGCAGACTTGACTGAAATTATCAGTCCTGTCCTAGATACTATCAAGCCGGATCCCTTCCCAGAACAATATTTCCTAGAAATTACCAGTCCAGGATTGGAGCGTCCTTTGAAAACCAAGGAAGCAGTCGCTGGAGCGGTCGGGAAATACATCCATGTCGGGCTCTACCAAGCCATCGATAAGCAAAAGGTTTTTGAAGGAACCTTGTTGTCCTTTGAAGAGGATGAGTTGACTATGGAATATATGGATAAAACGCGCAAGAAAACAGTCCAAATTCCATATAACTTGGTATCAAAAGCACGTTTAGCAGTAAAATTATAGAAAGAAAGGATAGCTTTTGAGAATTCAAAAGTAAAAAGAACATGAGTAAAGAAATGCTAGAGGCCTTCCGCATTTTGGAAGAAGACAAGGGAATCAAAAAAGAAGATATCATCGACGCAGTAGTAGAGTCGCTTCGTTCCGCTTATCGCAGACGCTATGGTCAATCTGACAGCGTAGCTATTGACTTCAACGAAAAAACAGGTGACTTTACAGTTTATACTGTCCGTGAAGTTGTTGATGAAGTATTTGATAG
>CAJPKC010000044.1 GCA_905370255.1 Streptococcus oralis | reverse complement strand
TAACGATCAATGAAAGTACTCATCGATATTCCCTTTATGCAGTTTAGAGCACAAAGGAAAATGGTACTGATTTGATCGTTTTTTTGTGTATTGACATCATAAAACACAGTCAGAACCTTCAGTCATAATAAACAAGGAGGTAGCATGAGATTTGTTGTATATAAACATTCGCTGATTCTAGGTGATAATAATATCGTTACAAAGCAATTGATTGCACTCAAACATGATGATGGCACATTACAATTCACTGATTTTCATAGATATGTAAAATCTACCGCAAAAATTAAGTCTATCTCAGACGATGGAAACAAACGTTTTTCATACGTTGTTAAGTTTTTGAACTATATATTTGGAACAGTTGGGTTGAATAATCTTGATCAACTAACTTTTGAAATGGTCAAGGAGTTTTTTATACTTTATGGTGTTGCACAACTGCCAGAAGATAGAAAAAATAGAAAGAAAAGTACAGTCGAAAAATGTGTAAATGCAGTTCTTGATTTTTTAACTCTATACTTGAATGAACGAAAAGGAAAGGCTAATTTGAAGCCAGAAGACCTTTATTCTATCAATACATTCACTAATAGACGAGGTAGAGTCATTAAACGGAAAGAACTGAATTTTGAGATATTTGTTGATGATAGCAACGCACAGAAGTCAATTTTTAGAGATATGCCAAACAGCGCCTTTGAAATGCTCTTTGCTCACATTGCTCAATATCACAAGGATTTACTTATGGTTGTTGCTTTGGGAGCATTTGTTGGTTTGAGACCATCAGAAGCATGTAATGTAAGACGTGAAGATAGTCCTTTGGGAGCAGGTATCTTATTTCACCAAAGTGATAATCAAGTATTTAAGATTGAGATTGATCTGCGAAAAGAAATGCCCCTTAGAAGTGATTTAAAGCCAACTGGACGAATTAAAAAGGAAAGACTTCAAGCTGTGCCTTATATCTTCTTGGAGGTCTTTTTAGACACTTATAATGACTATATGAGTTATCTAGAGGGTAAAAAGTATGAGAAAGATTTTGGTCCATTAAACCTTAACAAGCAGGGCAAAGCATTATCATACGATGTGTACTATCAACGATTTCGTAAGATTATTCGCGAAGAAATGATACCAATATTTCTTAAATCTGATGACCCAGAGGTTGTCTTTTTTGGTCAACTCTTGCAAGAAAATAATATTTCACCCCATATCTTTAGGCACTGGTACACCACACAATTGGTTTTGTCAGGTGTTAATGAAGTTAGTGAACTGATGTCTGCTAGAGGAGACAATTCACCAGAAAGTGCTTGGGTTTATTTACAAAATAAAGGAGAAATTGCAAAACAATATGGTCAGGTTAATAATGGTGTTTTTGAATATATGAACTGGCAAGCAGAAAAATTGTTTGGAGAAGATTAAAAGGAGTAGCTATTGGTAGTAGATTTAAAAAATTATCTTGAAAGAATATTAGTCGAGTTAGGTGCTGCTACAATAAAACACCGTGAGAAAGTCAGTGGATTCTTACTAGACAATGAATGGTTTGGTGTGTCTATAAATCTTGATGATTATACTATTTCTGAAAAAGATGCTGAAGTTCTTAAAAATCACATCAAAGACTATCTAACAACACCTCCTGGAATTAAGAGTATGGAAGGAATCTTTTCAAAAAAATTTCCTTCTACAAGTGAATTATTCGTACAATTTGCTGAAGAAGAAAAGCTGAGTGAAACAAATCGTTTTTATCTGCTTGATTTTTTAGCATACTACTTAACAAAAGATTTGTTTCTATATAGTGATGCTGAGGTAGAGACGTTAGTAGAAGTAGCAACAGAAGCTCTCACGAAATTACAAGGCAATATCCTCATTCAATTTATCAAATGGCTACTCAATAAAGGCATTACTCGTTATCGAGTAAGTTTTGAAATGACGAAGCGTTACACGATTGAGAGTGCAAATGGAGCGTATGAATTAGATGAATACCTTGAATTAATGTATTACCTATTCAACGAGGACTACATCATAAAAAATGATATGTTGTCTAAAGCAGCAAATTCAAAAAACTATGCAGATACATGGTTGTATCTAGGGTTACATTTTATTTGCGCACTAAGATCAACAGACTTAGAAAGATTAGGACATCCTAAATTAACAAGAGAACCATTAGAAGTTTTAGAAGCAGTAGTAGATGGAACTTGGAGTAGTAGTGAAGCTAGAAGGACTTTACTAAGTATTACAACAAGATTGACTTATTTAAACTTAACACCTAATAAAACCAAAAACGCTTCTAACGTTACTCAGCTAAAGTTTCACGTCCCAGAAAGTTGTCAGGTTCTTATTGGAACGTTATTGGCTATCTGTGAAGCACATTTCCAACTTCAAATACCATACAATGCAGAAAATCCATTGATCAGACAAATTAAAACTTATGAAAAGATTACTAGTTATATGGGGGAGGAAATCGGAAATTTATTTTTAGAGCGTAACTTTAGTAGTCGTTCTGCAAACAAGTCCTACTTACAATCTGTCGCAATGTTAGCAGATGATGTTCTTGAAGAAAAGTCAGAACTGAATATTAAAGGTTATTTTTTAGCAGCATTAGCTCGTAGCCATAAAGGGGATTTTAATGAATTTGCACAAACTACAACAACGTATCTAAAAGATGCCCAACTCGGACAACTAAAACCTGAAATGGTTGCAAAAGAGCTATTTGAACGAGGCGTATTATCCATGATTCCGTCTATGCTCTTGACCATTGTAACTAGAGGAAAGTATAAAAAATTAAGTCCAAGCCAACAAACTCAAATGATTAAAAGTTTAGATTTAACGCCAATTGAAAAAACGTTGGAATTGAGTATTAGGGCTGATTCACGTTCGCAACAAGCATTAAAAACTCTAGTTGAAAATAATGTTGATCCTGAACAATTACTGACGATCTGTCATCGAATTGGTAACGGAGAAGCTTTTTCTAAGCAAGGAGAGAGTATGTGTCTTTTATCTGCACTAGGGAAACTATGCCCCTATGATGACCGTCAACATTGTGTCGGTTGCCAGTATGAATTACAAACAAAATCTACCTTACTTTTGTTAATTGGTGAGTTTAATCGTCTCAATAAACAATATCAAAAATTAAAGAATGAACTTGAACGAGGAAAGGTTCGAGCCATTCTTGAGCAGCAGATTAAACCATGTCTTACAGAAATGTTGCAAGCTTTATCAGAACAGTATGGCGAAGCTGTATTGTCTGATTATGAGGATATTATTAAGGAGTTAGTCAGTTGAATAATCAATCAAAATTATTTCGTAAAGTAAATGAAATTATCCTGTTTGATGACAATATGATTGAGAGCGCAAAAGAATGTTTTCAAGACTATGTTGAAAAAGGGATTATTCTAACCACCAATTTTGAAGAAAATAAATGGGAAACGACTAATGAATATTCTAACGTTAGCTTCATTTTTAACTTGAATAAATTCCAATATAAAAGGTTTTATGAACAAGTATTTCAATTATCTTTTGATGATTTTGTTACCTACTTAAAGAGTTTTATAGTGCTATCTATGGAACATCATGTTTTAATCACTCTCCAAGCCTTTTTAAGAGATATAAAGAAATTAGTCAAAGAACTAAAAGTGAACGAAGTCTTCTCATTAGCAAATATGAAGATTTCCAACCCCTCAGTATGTATAGATTTTCTTTCTACACTACCATGTTTAGAGAGTAACGAATTAACCCAACTGATTGAGCAACTAGATGAACTTTTAAATGTTAGTTATCAACTGAACACTAAAAAACAGCGAAAGTTAGCCCAATTTCAATCCTATTTTTTATTTAATGATATTTTAAACGACTATTGGGTTAAACCATTATCAGATGAAGAAAGATTGTTTTACTACCCTCTTTACTTATGGTGGCAAATAACAGCAGTAGTACCACTTAGACCAAGGGAGTTTTTGCTCACTCAGAGAAATTGTCTCACAGAAAAAGACGGAAAATATTACTTAACTCTCAGACGAAATAACTTAAAAGGAAAAGACAAGGGAGTATCCCATAAAATTTCAGAGGATTATTATTTAACAACTTACGAAGTACCATTTAAGCTTGCGAGTGAGATTTTAAATTATTTAGAGCTAACCAAAGACTTATCATCTACACAGTTAGATACCCTATTTGTGACAGACTCTCATTATCGGAAATGGAAACGTATTGCTAGTACTAAAAACCGTTTCTTGACGTACAGTAACTTAAATACAATTTTAAAATATTTCTTTAATGAGATTGTATCTCAACAGTATGGGTATTTTGTCCATCATATCAATTCCCCAAATCAATTAGACGATCATGAGATTAATTTCATTCATATTGGAGATACTAGACACATTGCAATGATCAATCTGATAGCAGAAGGAGCTAGTCCAGTAACAGCAATGCTCTTAGCTGGACATGATAGTGTCACAACATCTTCACATTATTTTTCAAATCTGAGTCAGTTTATTGAATGTAGGAGCTATCAGCTTTATCGTAAATTAACAAACTCTCAGACGTCTTACGCTATAAGTAAAACTCAACATAAATACACCATTAATAAAAACTATGTTCCTCTTGATAATAAGGGCAGATGTTATTCACCTCGATTTGCGGAAGGTGATTATTCAGACTGTCTTAAAGTCATTAGCTCACATGCAGAGCTTGGTGCTTGTACTAGTTGTCCATTTTACAGAAAAGCTGGAAAAGATTATTTCTCTATGGATAATTCCTTTAAGAAATCAATCGACGAGGAAGCTTTAATTGTAGATGAAGCTATAAAAAGAGTTCGACAAGGAAAGGGGAATATAGAAGATATTGGTGAGGCATTATTAAAACTTAAAACAGTTAGTCGTTCTTATCAAGAATATCTAACTGAAAAACATTTATCCTTACAGGAGTTCTCAAATGGCTAGAAAGAAGTATATTGATAATCAAGAATTGCTATTATTATTTGAACATTATTTACTGGAACATTGTTCGAATAATCCTAGACTATTCAAAATTCCACAGTTTGGAAATTACCTTAGAAGCAACGGATTTCCGCAGGTTGCAGACACAACGATTAGAAGAAACAAAGAATTTAGACAAGCCCTTAATGATAGATTGGAACTATTTGAAGACGACACTTATCAAACAGTTATAACGTATAAAACTCTAGATGTAGAACGTTTCTTAATGACCAATAGAACCCCTAAAGCAATCAAATCAGCATTGATGGAACTTAACAATTATTATAAAAGAGTTGCTGAAGCAGCAGTAGAATATAAGGAAGAAACCAGTAAGCTCAAAACAAGAGTTTCAGAGTTGAAAAACGAGGTAGCACAACTTAATGAAAAGAATGCTGAAATAAAGGAGCAGACAGCGTTAAACAAAGAATTATTAGAGGAAAACAAAAAGTTAAGGAATCTTCTTAAAACTAGTTTGTATCCTGATATTGCGAATGAATTGTTAAAAGAAGAGGGCTTGTTAAAATCTGATCAGCAACTAGTAACTAAGAAGTATCTTAGTGAGAATGTTATTACTTCAGACACAAAAATATCTTTTGAAAAACATACTCATACTGAAAAGCAAACAAGCAAAAGTAAGATTTTGGAAATAAAAGACTTACTGGATAACAAGACTAAGTATTAGGAGGAGAAAATGTCAGACTTAATCACTGATTTTCCAGCCTTATTGAACTATTGGGACTTTGACAAGAATATCAAAATAGATGTAGAAAAAATAACAATTACCAGTAAAAAACACATTAACTGGAAATGTCCTACCTGTTCTTATGAATGGAAAGCAAGTACATCAAAATCTTATAAGAATATTCAAAATCATTCAAAAATCTGTCCTGTATGTGAGCTTGGAAAAGTGTTCATAAAAGGGAAAAACTCTATATCTGCAAGGATTCCTAACTTTCTAAGGTACATAAACTTTCATTATGAAAATATAGAAACCATTCAGGAAGAGATTGATAATTTATCTTTTTCTTCAAAGAGGTTATTTCACTTCAAATGTCCTACCTGTCATGTTGGTTGGAAAGATGTAGCAAACACTTCTAAATTAATCAATAAACATAATCAAGAGCTTGTTCATGTCGGATGTAATGAAAGTACACATTTTGTACCTTACACTAAAGCATACCCTAATCTTTGGAAAATTTATCTTCCAGGGGAGCAAAACGATGTAGAGTTTAATGATTTGAAGTTAAGTGACAATGTTACAATCCCTAGAAATTGGAAATGCGACAAATGTGACCATATCTTTAAGTTGTCTATTGATCAGCTAATTTCAAGAATCAAAAGATATAGTTTCTATTGTACTAACTGTAAAGCTACATTCGATACCCCATTTAAAGTGAAAGCCAACCCCCTATTACATACAGATAGAAATCTTTTTAAGCAATTTATTCCAACTCATGTAAAAAGTAATATGATTGATAGTTTATCCGACATCTTAGTAAGATGGCAGTGTTTTAAATGTCATGGTCAATATGAATGTAGTGTTGTCAAAAGGCATCTTGAAGGCTGCCCTTATTGTGATAATAAATTGATGTTAAAAGGATATAATACTTTACAAGAAACTCATCCTTATTTAGAGAAATTTTGGGATAAAAGTAATGATAAACCTATTTCTGAATACTGGTATAAGTCTTCTAAATGCATAAATTGGAAATGCCCTTGCTGCAAAGTCAGTTTTTATTGTAGTCCAATTGAAATGATTTTAAGAACCGACTTAGAGAATAGTAATTTTCAAACTTGTCCTAATCGTTGTGATTGGGATACACTTGTTTTTAACAATGATATACTCTATAATTTCCCAAAATTACAGGAAGAATGGAGCGATAAAAATGGATTGCCTGTTCATTTAGCATTGAGCCACATTGAAACAAAAAAATATTGGTGGAAGTGTTCTGTTTGTCAAGGTGAATACCTTTGTTCAATTCCAATAAGAAAAGAAGTAATAGATAGCTGTCCATATTGTAATGATGAACAAGCATTAAAAGGTTATAATACAATTGCAGATACTTATCCTGAGTTGTGTGACCTTTGGAGTAGCAAGAATGTAGAAAAACCTGATGAGGTGACGAAATCGTCAGAAACCGAGAATAAAATATTTAATTGGATTTGTGATTGTTGTGATTTAGAATTTCAGGAGAGATTAGGGATTGTTCTAGGTGTGTTTACAAACAATAATTCTAATAGTCTCAATTCTATATGTCCTTACTGTAATAAAAAAATTCCTAAACCAAATGAAACACTAAGCTATGTTAAACCGTACTTAAACAATGAATGGGTAAAAGAACTGAATGGTGATATTGATACCTTCTTTTATAATTCAAATGCTTTAACCAATTGGATTTGTCGAAAATGTCACAGAAGTTTTAAAGCAAAAATTTCTGATCGCCACAAAAACGACCAATGTTGTCCATATTGTTCTTTTAAGAAGACTGCAAAAGGTTATAATGATCTTGAAACAACACATCCTTGGTTAATTAAAGAATGGTCATCATTAAATAAACAAGAAATGTCTTCAGTAAGGGCAAATTCAACATATAATGCATGGTGGAAATGCCCTGTATGTACTGGAGAATATCAGAAAGTTATTAAAGAAAAATTTTACAGAGAAAATTCTTGTCCATACTGTAGAAATCAAAAAGTATTAAAAGGATTTAACGATTTAGCAACAACGCAACAAAGTCTAATGAATGAGTGGGATTATCTAAATAACTCCTTGATAGTAAGTCCAACTGAAATTACAGAGTTGAGTATTCTGCCTGTATGGTGGATATGTCAAGAAAATCTTAATCACCGTTACAAAATTCAAGTAAAAGAAAGAATGGCATACAAAAAACGCAATAAAAGGTCGTGTTCCATTTGCAAAGGCCACAGAAGAAAGCAAGAACACTTTGTACAGTTTGAAAAAATATAGATAAATAAAAACACTCTAAATTTCATTAAATTGATATTAGAGTGTTTTTTTATTGTCAAAATGTACATTTGAAAATTTTTTAGTTTTCACTTAAATAAAGTACATTTTCAACTGAATTGAGAGTAGTAAAAAATTCCAGTGTTCACTT
>CAJPKC010000043.1 GCA_905370255.1 Streptococcus oralis | reverse complement strand
TAACGAGGTTAGAACCTGCAACTTGCAAGCTTCCTTTGTCGATTTTGACCTCACTATACAAGGCACGGATAAAGGTTGATTTACCAGCACCTGAAGGTCCTACGATGTAGGCAAATTCTCCTGCATCGATATTTACAGTGATGCCACGTAGGGCTGTTGTCCCGTTGTCATATTTTTTGACAACATCTCTCATTTCAATGATTGACATGTGACTTCCTTTCTTTTAACTGATACGCCATTTCAGATAAGCATCGATGAAACCATCTAGGTCTCCATCCATAACCTTATCGACTTGCGCTACTTCAAAGTTTGTACGATGGTCTTTTACCATTGTATAAGGCGTAAATACATAGGAGCGGATTTGGCTTCCCCATGTAATTTCCTTTTTCTCACCCTTGAGCGAGTCTACCTCAGCAGCTTTCTTTTCCTGCTCCATCTGGTAGAGTTTTGCCTGAAGCATCTTCATAGCACGGTCACGGTTTCCGTACTGAGTACGGTCGACGGTTGATGCTACGACGATCCCTGTCGGAATGTGAGTCAAGCGGACACCTGTTGAAACCTTGTTGACGTTTTGTCCACCTGCTCCACCTGAACGGAAGGTATCCATCTTGATATCATCCTCACGGATGTCAACTTCGATGGTATCATCCAACTCTGGCATAACTTCTACAGAAGTAAATGAGGTGTGGCGACGTTTAGCAGAGTCAAATGGTGAGATACGGACCAAACGGTGAACTCCCATCTCTGACTTGAGAAGACCATAAGCATTTGGTCCTTCAAAAGACAAGGTTACTGACTTGATTCCTGCCTCATCACCTGCTTGGTAGTCCAAGACCTCAACCTTGAAGCCTTTGGCATTTCCATAGCGAGTATACATACGAAGGAGCATATCGCCCCAGTCTTGAGCCTCTGTTCCCCCAGAACCTGGATGGATTTCAAGGATGGCATTGTTGTGATCGTAGGGCTCTGACAAGAGAAGGGTCATTTCGTAGCTAGTCATCATTTGATCTAACTCAGAGAGTTTCTCAACCAACTCATCCTTAACGGATTCATCCTCTGCCAAAAAGTCCAGTAAAATCTCAACTTCATCCTGCAACTCATCCATCTTGTGGAAGGTATTATAGGTATTTTTGAGTTCGTTTAATTCTTGCGACGTTTTTTGGGCCGCAATATTATCGTTCCAAAAATCAGGTTCTGTCATTTTGTTTTCCAAAATGGCAATTTCTTCCTCTAAACCTTCGAGGTCAAAGAGACCCCCTGAAAGAAGCTAATTTTTCACGATTTGCGTCAATTTTTTGACGAATTTCTGAAATGTCCATACATACTCCTTTTTTTGCATCTTATTATTATACCACAATTTTTTTTTTTTATCTAATAGGTGTTTTGCTAATTTAGTATCAATATATTTCTACAAGACATCTACTCGCCTGATTTCTAGCAAAAATTTAAAAACCTCACAAGAAATTTCCTATGAGATTTCGTAAATTTATACTACTTTTTACAAGTTAACAGTCAGCACTTGTCCGTCTTTTACGACTTGCTCACCAGCGATATAGACATCATTAACATCACTGGATTTGACGGCATAAACGAGATGAGAAAGCATGTTTTCTTGAGGTTGGAGATGGATTTTTCCTTGGGGTTGGATGACGAGAAAATCAGCCTGCTTGCCGACTTCTAGACTACCAATCTCATCTTCCATTCCTAGTACCTTAGCACCCTCGATGGTCAGTGCCTTGAGGGCAGTTTCGATTGGAAATTGGCTGGCATCACCACTCTTCATCTTCTGTAAGAGTGCTGCAGTCCGCCCTTCCTCAAACATATCCAGGTTATTGTTAGAAGCAACTGAGTCAATCGCAATCCCGACTGGCACTCCTGCCTTTTTAAGTTGGACGATTGGTGCAATTCCTGAGGCTAGTTTGAGGTTGCTGATAGGATTGTGGGCGATAGCGACTTGCGAATCTGCCAAGCGGGTAATTTCTGCTTCATTTAACTCCACACCATGGGCAAAGACAGCTTTATGGTCTAAATAGCCAAGCTCATCTAGAAAGGCTAATGGGCGTTTGCCATAGCGTTTCAGGATAATGCCTGACTCTTCCTGTGTTTCTGCAACATGGATATGAAGAGGAATGTTTTCTTCTTTTGCTAGCTCAAGACTTGCCTCCAGCAAATCTCGACTACAACTGTAGGGCGAATGAGGAGCCACCATCACCTTGAAATTTGGGTCTTGATATCCTTTGATTGTCTCGATAATAGCTCGAGTTCTGGCTATAGTTTCAGCCGTCGTCTCCACATCTGAAGAAAAGAGGGTTGGAGAAAAATAGCAACGCATCTTGGATGCCTTGACTGCTTCATAAATCTTCTCTATCTCTACTCCATTCGGATTGTACATATCATTGAAAGTTGTCGTTCCTGACTGAAGCATTTCTGTTAGCGCCTCTTTGACGGCCTTTGTAGTCATCTCTGGTGTGAATTCTGCTTCTGCTGGCCAGATATAGTCCTCCAGCCATTCGTGGAGATTGCTATCATCACGAATCCCTCTCAAGCCTGTCATGGCAGAGTGGGTATGGCAGTTAACCAAGCCAGGCATGATCCAAGCACCCTGATAGTCTATGATTTGATCTGCTTGATTGAGAATCTCTTGATTTTCCTGACCGACATAGACGATTTGGGATTCTTTAACAGCTAAAATCCCATCCAGATAAACGTGGAAATCTTGGTCACAAGTCACGATATTTACATGCTGAAAGACTTTCATCAATAGGCTCCTTTTCTAAATAGGAATTCATACTGGATAATTTTTCTAGCTATTGTAACAAAAAAGTCACCCGAAGGCAACTTTTCTTGTTGTTTATTGGATTAAAAACGTTTTACGATTTACTCTGGACTAAAGGCTGCTGCTTTTTGCATTTGATAGTATTTGCCTTTTCTCGCCATGAGTTCCTGATGATTGCCATATTCGACAATATCTCCATCGACCAAGACAAGAATCAAATCAGCATCTTGAATGGTCGATAAACGGTGGGCAATGATAAAGCTTGTCCGCCCTTTCATGAGTTTGGCAAAGGCGTCCTGAACCAGCACCTCTGTCCGGGTATCGATGGAGGAAGTCGCCTCGTCTAAGATCAGAATCTTAGGAATGGCTAGAAAGACACGGGCAATGGTTAAAAGCTGAGCCTGACCAACAGACAAGGATTCACCTGCATTTTCAAGCTTGGTATCATAACCCTGTGGCAACTGCTGGATAAAGAAGTCCGCATTGGCTGCCTTGGCTGCGGCAATAACCTGCTCTCGACTTGCTCCAGGATTTCCAAAAGCAATATTGTCATGAATGGTTCCTTGCTTGAGCCAGGTTTCTTGGAGCACCATCCCAAACTGCTGTCGAAGAGAAGCTCGAGTATAGTCATAAATCGAATGACCATCCAATAAAATATCTCCAGAGTTAATCGGGTAAAAACGCATGAGGAGATTGATAAGGGTCGACTTCCCAGCACCCGTTGGCCCAACGATGGCAACCTTACTACCAGCTGGAATATCAATAGACAAGTCCTTGATTAAGATTTTTTCTGGAGTGTAGCCAAAGGAGACATGCTTAAAGGAAATAGCCCCCTTGACTTGGTCGCTGTTCAATTCTTTAAGACCAGTTTCTGTAATCTCAGGGCTTTCTAAAACAGTATAAACACGTTCTGCACAAGCTAAGGCGCTTTGCAACTCGGCTAAGACAGATGAAATATCGTTAAAAGGCTTAGTGTACTGCTGCACATAGTTCAAAAAGGTTACCAAACGTCCAACTGTCAAAGTGGAACCTGCCATGATGCGCAAGGCTCCAACACCAGCTAGTAGGGCATAAATGAGGGCATTGACAAAACGGGTGGAAGGATTGACTGTCGAAGAATAAAAGATAGCCGACTGAGAATAACCTGCGTAGTTATCATTTGCCTCATGAAGTCTCTCGATAAATTCTTCCTGAGCATTGAAGGACTGGATAATGGTCTGTTGGGTGAGCGATTCTTCTATCAACTGAGTCTGAATCCCCCTAGTCTCTGTCTGCTTTTGAAAGAGATGGTAGGATCTCTTAGCGATAAAGCGTGAAATGACCATAGACAGAGGTGTTAAGAGCAAGACCAAGAGAGTCATCAAGAGATGGATTTGGAGCATGGCAAGGATGCTGACCAAAATCATCAAAACTCCGATGAAAAATTGGTTGAAAATCATATTCAGACCCGCTGCCAACTGCTCGATATCTGTCGTTACACGGCTGACCATTTCCCCACTACCTTGTCTATCTACAAGGGCAATCGGAAGACGATGGAGCTTTTCAATGATTTTTTCGCGCAAATCTCTGGTATAGGAGAAAATTAGTCGATTATAGAGGAGAGGATTGGCCCATTGTACCAGCGTATTCCCAATAACCACCAAAATCATCTGGAGAAAAATTTGCCAGAATACCTGAGATGATCCTGTCACTAAGACTTGGTCAATCACCTGTCCAATCAAGATTGGCAGATAGATGGATAGGGCCACCTGTGCAATGGTTCCCAAGAAAGCCAGGAAAAGAAGGACGGGATGGTTTGCTAAATCTTTCGCTAAGCGTTTAAGGGTTTGACTTGCATGTTTGCCTTTCATTCTAGTCCTCCTTTCCATGTTGGGATGCATTGATTTCACGATAGACTTGACTAGTCTTCATCAATTCCTCATGATTTCCGAGTGCTAACTGCTGACCTTTCTCTAAAAGAAGAATCTGCTCTGCAATCTTCAAGGTTGAAGTCCGTTGGGAAATCAAGATTAAGCTAGTATCTGGCAAGTTTTCCTGAATGGCCTTTAGAAGACTGGACTCGGTGATGGTATCAAGAGCTGAAGTCGCATCATCCAAGATAAGAAAAGGTGCTCGACGCAAGACTGCCCGGGCAATCGACAAACGTTGTTTTTGTCCACCTGAAAAATTACGACCGCCTGCTTGGACTTCTGCATCCAGCTGACCTTCCTTTTCACTGACAAAGTCCTTGGCCTGAGCAATTTCTAAAGCCTGCCAAAGTTCTTGGTCAGAGACAGGCTCTTCCATACCCAAGGTCAAATTGGAACGAATCGTTCCCTTAAAAAGTTCAACCTTTTGAGGGACATAGGCTATCCAGGACCGCCATTGAGCCAGATCCCGAGAGCCATGTCCAGCCTGATAGAGGCCCACTGTTCCTTTATCTGGTTTGTACAAACCAAGTAAAACCTGTACCAAGGTTGACTTACCAGAACCAGTTCCTCCGATGATCCCAAGAATTTCTCCTTGCTGCATATCAAAAGAAATATCCCTTAGCGAAGGCTGAGCTGCATCTGGATAAGTAAAGGTCAAGTCTTGGACGTGTAAAACTTGATTTCCAGAAACCCTTCCTGCCTTAAGTTCAGTATGAATATCTTCAGGTTTTTCAGCGAAAACTTCCTCAATACGCTTAGCTGATATATAAGACTGGTTGAGTGAATTAATCAGCATGGCTAGTTTAATCAACTCTACCAAAATTTGTAAGAGATAGTTGATCAGGGCAATCAAGGCTCCCTGACTGAGCCAGCCTCCCTGAATAGAAATATAACCATTCCAGATAATCACCAGCAAAGTTCCGTTGACAATCAAATAGGTCAAGGGGGTCAATAGACTAGACCAGTAGCCTGTTTTCATTTGGATAGCCGTATAGATTTGGTTGAGTCGTTGGAAATTCTCAATCTCTCGTTTTTCTTGGCCAAAAGCACGAATCACACGCATCCCTTGTATCTGTTGGCGCGTCTCCTGAACTAGCTGGTCAGTTTTCTTTCTCAAACTACTGTAGAGAGGATTGACCAAGCGTGATAACACGACAATGACAAAGGTCAAAATGGCAACCATGACCAAGAACCATAGAGTCAATTCAGGCGAGAGGCGATAAGCCATGAAAATGGCACCGAAAACAATAATAGGCGCCCTTAAAAAGAGGCGTAAAAATTGATTGATCCCTGTCTGAATCTGATAGGTATCTGAAGTCAAGCGCGTCACCAAACTCGAAGTTGTCAAACGGTCTCTACTAGCCTTAGGCAAAGATAGAATATGACGATAGAGGTCATTGGTCAACTCCTTGGTAAATCCGACAGCTGCCTTGGCTGAGTAAAACTGGGCAACCAAAGCTACCAAAACACCGATAACTGCAAACACAAAGAGGAGCCCCATTTGCATCCACAGATGACCCTGATCTTTTTGAGGGATAGATTGGTCAACAATCCCAGCTATCACCATGGGAACCAAAAGTTCAAAGACAGCCTCTAACAACTTAAACAAGGGTGCTAGGAAAGACTCTTTGATGTAGGGTTTAAAGTAAGAAAGTAAGTGTTTCATAAGTCCCTTCTATTTTCAAAATGAAGAAGGTGGAAAAACCACCATCTTTTTTACTTGTTCAAATATGGAAGTAGGTAGCCATAGCCAGCCTCTTCCATTTCATCCTTAGCAATGAATCGTAAGGATGCAGAATTGATACAGTAACGGAGACCACCTAGTTCACGAGGGCCATCTGTAAAGACATGTCCCAAGTGAGCATTTCCTGAACGTGAACGAACTTCGATTCGCTCCATACCATGACTCAAGTCCTGGTAGTAATGAATGAGTTCCTTGGAAATAGGACGGCTAAAACTTGGCCAACCACAACCTGAGGCAAACTTATCCTTGGCAAAGAAGAGGGGCTCACCAGTCGTGATATCGACATAAATTCCTTCCTCAAAAGTTTGGTCATAGGCATTGCTAAAGGGAGCTTCCGTCGCAGCCTCTTGGGTAACTCGGTAGGACTCTTCTGATAAACTTTCTCGTAAAACTGCCTGACTAGGTTTTTCATAGTTGGCGGCATCTATCAGTGGTTTCTCAGCATCCCTCACATCGATATGGCAATAGCCACCAGGATTTTTCTTGAGGTAGTCTTGGTGATAGTCTTCAGCCAAGATGTAGTGACGTAGTTTCTTCACTTCCACTGCTATTTTACGACCGATGAGGAGTTCTTGTTCGCGAACTACTGTATTGATAGTCGGTAAATCCTCTTCATCTTTGTAATAAATCCCTGTGCGGTATTGACGACCACGGTCATTCCCTTGTTGGTTGACAGATAGTGGATCAATGACTCGGAAATAATAGAGTAAAATTTCACGGAGCGATACCACCTTCTCATCATAAATGACTTGTACAGTCTCTGCGTGATCTGTTTCTTTGATCAGTTGATAATTGGTGGTTTCTACTTGACCATTGGCATAACCAACACTGGTTTGCAGCACTCCAGAAATACGTGAAAAGTACTCTTCCAAGCCCCAAAAACAACCGCCTGCTAGATATATTTCTGCCATTTCAAATCCTCCTTGACCGTCTGTCGGTCGCTAAACACGGGAAACATTTCATATCCCATGTTTCATTTTCAAAAAAAGGACAGGAAGCCCTCTAATAGAGAGTTTCCCCATCCTATTGCTAAATTTATTTTGCTTCGACGCGAACGCCTTCTGTGTCTACTTGTAAATCATGAAGCTTGCCTTTGAAAGGTTGCTTTTCAAGCTCTGCCTTAATCTTAGGCATCTTGTCAGGATCAGCCAAGACCATAACAGTTGGACCAGCACCAGACAAGTAGGTCGCATAAGCACCATTTTTCTTGGCAACTTTTTTGATGGTCGCAAATTCTCGCACCAGTTCTTGACGGTAACGCTCGTGGAAGAGGTCATTCTCAATAGCTTGGCCTGCTTTAACCATGTCACCAGTCAGTAGAGCTGCAATAGCAACATTGGCGATAGAACTTGCTGCAACAGCTTCCTTGTAAGAAAGTTTCTTAGGCAAGACACCACGACTATCGCGAGTACGCAATTCATAGTTTGGAATATAAGCTAAGAAAGCACACTCTGGGAAGGGCGCCACAACTGCTGAAACCTGGCCTTCGACTGAGCTCGCAATGACGAGATTTCCATAGATAGCAGGTGCAACATTATCAGGATGCCCTTCAATCTTAGTCGCCAACTGTAATTTTTCATGTTTGCTTAGCTTCAAGTTTCCGAGTTGATTTGCCAGCTCAATCCCTGCAACGATGACTGAACTAGAA
>CAJPKC010000042.1 GCA_905370255.1 Streptococcus oralis | reverse complement strand
GCAACTGTTAAGAACAATGTTCCTGGTGGTGCAGACATCGAAAATACTGCGGCTCAAGTTGTTAACTACTACAACCCAACTACTAAGAAAGTTGAAAAACCTGAAAAACCAACTGAAAAACGTGTCAACAACGTTCCAGTTGAAGTGGAATTCAACTTCACTAAACGCTTGGAAGGCCGTGAGCTTAAAGCTAACGAATTCAGCTTCGTTCTTAAAGATTCAGAAGGTAAGACTCTTGAAACTGTGAAGAACGATGCATCTGGTAACGTTAAGTTCTCAGCTCTTGAATTCAAGAAAGGTCAAGAAGGCGTACACAACTACACAGTAGAAGAAGTTAAAGGATCTGACGCAACCGTTACATACGACACTATGAAAGCGAATGTAACAGTCACAGTTTCACACGACGGAACAGCTAAGATTCTCGTAGCGACTGTAGGCAAAATTGCGGATAAAGAATTTAACAACCGTGTAACACCTCCTGAAACTCCAGAATTCAATCCAGAAAAATATGTTCTAAACGAAAAAGAATTTGATTTGACTGGAACTTCATTATTAGATGATGATAAAGAGTTGGCAGACAAGTACGCAGATACCAATGCGAACCCATATGCGGACGATGCATCTAATAACGAAAAAGCGAATATCAATACTCAATCAGTTAAACCAGGTCAAAAACTTGTTTACCAAGTATGGTTGGATACAACTAAATTTGACGCAAACAACAAAGACCATATCCAATCAGTAGGAATCTCAGATGACTACGATGAGGCTAAAGTTGATGTTGATGGTTCAGCAATCAAAGCTTATGACGGTAAGACTGGTGCGGATGTAACAGCTAAATTCGATATTACTGTGAACAACGGTGTGATTACTGCAACCCTTAAAGATGGCTTCACTAAGTCACTTGGCGATGCAGAAAACACACAAGTGATTGACACAACTAAATTCGAATTCGGACGTTACTACAAGTTTGATATCCCAGCTACAGTGAAAGCCGACGTTGCAGGTGGAGTTGACATCGAAAACACTGCGGCTCAAGTAGTCAACTACTACAACCCAACTACTAAGAAAGTTGAAAAACCTGAAAAACCAACTGAAAAACGTGTCAACAGCGTGCCAGTTGAAGTAGAATTCAACTTTACTAAACGTATGGAAGGCCGTGAGCTTAAAGCTAACGAATTCAGCTTCGTTCTTAAAGATTCAACTGGTAAAGAAGTTGAAACTGTGAAGAACGATAAAGATGGTAACGTTAAGTTCTCTAAACTTGAGTTCAAGAAAGGTCAAGAAGGCGTACACAACTACACAGTAGAAGAAGTTAAAGGATCTGACGCAACCGTTACATACGACACTATGAAAGCGAATGTAACAGTCACAGTTTCACACGACGGAAAAGCTAAAGTTCTGATCGCGAAAGTTGGCGACATTGCGGATAAAGAATTTAACAACAAGGTGACTCCTCCAGAAACTCCAGAGTTCAACCCAGAGAAATACATCTTGAACGCTGAGAAATTCGACCTTACTGGTAAATCACTTCTTGATGATGATAAAGAATTGGCAGACAAGGTTGCGGAAACAAACGCAAATCCTTACGCTGATAAGGCTGACAATAATGAAGCAGCTAACATCAATACTAAGACAGTGAAACGTGGTGATAAGGTTGTTTACCAAGTATGGTTGGATACAACTAAGTTCACTGAAGCGCACAACATCCAATCTGTTGGTGTTACTGATGACTACGAAGAAGACAAACTTGACATCAATGTTGCAAACATCAAAGCTTACGACTCTGTAACAGGCGAAGATGTGACTGCTAAATTTGATATCAAGGTTGAAAACGGTGTGATCTCTGCAACTTCTAAAGCGGACTTGACTAAGTCACTTGGAGACGCAGAAAATACTCCAGTGATCGACACAACTAAGTTTGCCTTTGGACGTTACTACAAGTTCGACATCCCAGCAACAGTGAAAGATACTGTTAAGGGTGGTGCGGATATTGAAAACACTGCAGCTCAAATCGTTCACCAATACGATCCAACAAGCAAGACAGTGAAGAAACCAAACAAACCAACTGAAAAACGTGTTGTGAACATCCCTGTTTCAGTAGAATTCAACTTCACGAAACGTTTGGAAGGCCGTGAGCTTAAAGCTAACGAATTCAGCTTCGTTCTTAAGGATAAAGATGGTAAGACTCTTGAAACTGTGAAGAACGATGCATCTGGTAACGTTAAGTTCTCAGCTCTTGAATTCAAGAAAGGTCAAGAAGGAACTTACAACTACACTGTAGAAGAAGTCAAAGGAACTGATACAACCGTTACTTATGACACGATGAAAGCAGTTGTGACAGTTAAAGTTTCTCATGATGGAACTGCGAAAGCTCTCCTTACTAAGGTAACGGATCCAGCGGATAAAGAATTCAATAACACTGTTCGTCCTCCAGAAACTCCTGATTTCAATCCAGAGAAATACATCTTGAACGAATCTAAATTCGATCTTACAGGTGTGAAACTTCTCGACGATGATAAAGAGTTGAAGGATAAGGTTGCGGACACAAATGCAAACCCTTACGTTGATAAGACTGATAACAACGAAGCTCAAAATATCAATACTAAGACACTCAAGAAAGGTGATAAAGTATACTACCAAGTATGGTTGGATACAACTAAATTCACTGAAGCACACAATATTCAATCTGTTGGTGTTACAGATAAATATGACAGTGCAAACTTGACTGTCAACGGAGCTGATATTAAGGCATACGACTCTGTAACAGGAGAAGATGTAACAGCTAAGTTTGATATCAAGGTTGAAAACGGTGTGATTACTGCAACATCTAAAGCAGACTTGACTAAGTCACTTGGAGACGCAGAAAATACACAAGTGATCGACACAACTAAGTTGGCCTTTGGACGTTACTACAAGTTTGAAATTCCTGCAGAAATTAAACAATCTGCTCAAGATGGTGTGGACATTGAAAATACAGCTTCACAAATCGTACACCAATACGATCCAACTAAGAAGACTGTAGAAAAACCAGAAAAACCAACTGAAAAACGTGTAGTCAACATTCCAGTTAAGGTTCAATTCCAATTCACTAAGAAATTGGAAGGTCGTGCATTGAAGGCTGGTGAATTCAGCTTCGTTCTTAAGGACGAAAAAGGAAATGTGATCGAAACCGTAACCAATGATGCGGCTGGTAAGATCACCTTCTCAAATCTTGAATTCAAACGTGGTGAAGAAGGAACTCATCTCTACCATGTAGAAGAAATCCGTGGCACAGATTCTAGCATCGAATACGATAAGATGGTTGCCACTGTGGGTATTATGATTAACAAAGACGGTAAAGTATTGACGGCTATTACTCAGTTGCCAGAAGATACAGAGTTTAACAACACTGTTATTCCGCCAACAACACCGCCAAATACACCACCAACAACACCGCCAAATACACCACCAACAACACCACCGAATACACCGCCGACAACACCACCGAATACACCACCAACACCACCAACAACACCGCCAACACCACCAACGCCACCAACACCTACAACTCCTCCAGCTCCAGCACTTCCTGAAACTGGTGAAGAACAATCAGCATCTGCTGCATTGTTAGGTGCTGCACTTGGTATGGTTGGCCTTGCGGGACTTGCAAAACGCAAAAAACGCGAAGACTAAAATTGAGGTGACATCGACAAACTTGTTGATGAGGTGACAATTTTAGATCCAACAGGAAGAGGCTTTGCTCGAAAGAGCAAGGCCTCTTTGTTTGGTATTGGAAACTTAGAAAAACATGCATAAATGTGATGAAAAAGTTTCAGTAAAATTCTATATATTCATTTCATTCGGTTACTAGTTTCAGTAAAATTCCATTGACTTGAAGTAGAGAAAACAGTATACTAGTAAAGCAATTTGATCTTTCAAACTGCCGGCAACAAGGGGAATGAATCCACTTTGAATTGGGATACAGTAGGGTTTGGAGTGGTAGTACTTCACACCCTTATTGTCGTCAGTCACCCTCATAAAAGGGATCTAGACTCTGAATGAGTTGTATAAATATAAAAAAACTTCCTTGGAACAGAATTCCATAGGAAGTTTCTTTGTGTTTGGGATCTACTCTTGTTTCTTTTTGTAAGGGATAAGACTGGACAAACCTGCTAAGAGGCCAAGTCCAAGTAGGGCTAGCTGAGAGGTTTCTTCACCTGTTGCAGGTAGATGAGTTCCTTCTTGAGGGGTGTTAGGAACAACTTCAGGGAGTTCCTCTTTTTGGCTTGTTGTTTCAAGAGGTTTCTCCTCTTCTTTGTTAGAGAGAAGTGCTGATCCCTTTTCTTCATGAGCATCAGTCGTGTTTGCTTTTGTCACGGAAGGAAGAGGGCTGACTGTTTCTTCTTTTTCGGTTTCTGGGGATGGTTGTGGAGTAGGGATTTCTTTGACCTTGTAGGCAAAGATCAAGATGGTTGTTCCCACTTCTACGTTCCCAGTTTGTTCAGCTGCACCGATCCGTTCATAGATGTGGCCGTCGTAGGAGATTTCATCTGGTGCGCTAGCGACGTAATGGGTTCCATTGTCCACATTCGTTGCAACCGCAAGTTCTGGTTGCAATTCAGTGCTCGTATCTTGGATGACAAATCGCGCGATGACCGTCCCCGTAGCTAACTTGTAATCATAGATGACAGTTTTCATTCCCTTAGTGACTGTGCCACTTGGATCAGCAGAATCAGCACGGTGTCCAACTAGATGGTAGATACGACCATCTTTTGTGATTTCTGTTGGGGCCTCACTGGTGTACTTGGTGCCGAAATCTACCTCTGTAGCAAGGTCTTGCGCCTCTTGCAGATCAGTGTCGCCTCCCTCAGTGAGGAATCGTACTCTGACCGATCCTTTGGCGATAGCATAGGAAATAGCGGTATCAGCTGTTGGAGACTCAGGGCTTGGAAGAAGATAGCCTTTGGTTTCGTCAAGTGGATCCATAAGGTTTAAGACTTGTCCACGAGCATCTTTTGGCTCTAACCCTTCCACGTAAGGAAGGATGGTAGTAGGAGATGCGATGGCGGTTGGATTTGTGGGATCGTTTAGATAAGTGATCTCTTTTTGAGCATGAGCTGGTTCTTTACCAGTAGCATAGCTGATCCTATAAGCCCCGACTGGGCGATAGATGACCGTATCTGTGATATCTGCTGCATCAGCATGAATGCCAGTATGTTCTCCTGCTTTTGTCAGATCAGAAGAGGCGACATCAGTCGATTCTTCTGCTACGACAACATAGCCTTTTTTGACGGGATTTTCAAGAGCTGCAAAGCTTGTGCCGTCTTGAGCTGTCCAGTCTTCAAGCTGCGTCTCGCCTGTCACCAAATTGATGGTACCTTTGCGAGTGAAATGAAGGCTGTCAGTTTGATCAGCTATTCCTGCAGGCTGGCGGTTAGATCCATCCTGGTCCTCTGTCACATAGGTCACTGTACGTGTCACTGTTTCAGATAAATGATCCAGATCAGCCGTTGTTTGACCAGCTGGAGCTAGAGGAGTTGGATAGACACGCCCCTCGCTATCTCCTGGAACAACTTGACCTGCTTGGATGGGCTGTGTTGCAGAAAATTCCACAATTTTTGGTGCCAAGCGGACAATAAACTCTTGAACGCCATCTTCATTGGTGTTGGTAGCATCGCGGTCAAAGTTTGGTTGTCCGTCTGCATCGAAGCCATTCTCTACTAGTTCATAGCCTTTCTTCAAATAGTTGGCAATGGTTTCTTTTGTAGAGTAGTTGATCTTTTCACCTGTATGACCAACCAAGTCACTGGAACGTTCGAGCTCAACTCCGTTTTCGTCTTGATAAAGAACATGAGCGGCTTCATTGAGTCTGACGTAGAGCATATCCCATACATCTAGACTAGGAACATCGATAGCAGCCATCCATTGGCCAGCCCCTCCGTCATAATAAACATTTGCGCTTGTTTCCCGAAGCTTGATGTTGTATTTTCCTTCAACAGCATCAGGTGTTGCCCAGTAAATGCTGGCGTGTTCAGCCTGGTCTTTTGTGATTTTTCCGAGTGGAACAAAAGCTTGAATATTGGTCAATTTTTCGGTTGTATTCACAGAGCTGTTCCATTTGTTTTCAGTGATGCCGACCAAATTGATCAAGTGAGCAATCCGATCACCCGTCTTGGTTTCTTTTGTAATGGTATAAACGGTTCCAGGTTGAACCCCGTCAGCATTATCCAGGTTGGATCCGATGAAGTTGCCGTTTACCAGTACATTTGTATTGTCTACAATTCGACGAGTATCATGCGCCAAGGTGTCGCGCCCACGGAGAAGTTCTTGATAAGCAACGATGAATTCTTGGTAGTTGAATTCTGCATTGGCAAAGTCGGCATTGACTGGTAGGTTTTGATTGAGATACCATTCTGCTTGGATCACCCCAAAACCTTTAGCATCTTGAGAAGTATTGAGGGCTGCAGTCGTCATATGGTAACCACCGCTCGCTGCGATGATGGCATCTGTCAGCAATTCGTTGTCTTTGCTGAGGGTTGATGCATTTTTACCACGATGGGTATAGGCTGCGATGATAGGAGATTTCCCCTTGTATAAATCACGCATCCGTTCGGTGAGACGCGTCAAGGCTTGGTAGGTAGAGTCATAGGCAATGCTATCTCCCCAAACTTCCGCATAAGGTGCAGAGACATTGGTCTTTCCTAGTCGATCAGCATCTCCAGTAGAGATATCGTTGATCATGAAGTCATAGCCTTCTTTTTTGAGGGCCTCTGTTGCAGCTGTGGCTAGTTCTGGATAGTGTTCGCTCAAAGAGAAACCTTTTCCGGGTTCACTGACTTTTTCCACCCAGTTAGAGCCCATGGTATCCCCTTGCCATCCATCAAAATTGCCTTCTTTCATGGCTTTGGTCATGACTTCAATGATAAATTTTTGCCAATTTGGATCGCCTGGATCGAGAAATTGTTGGATATCGGTCGCTGTGACATCCCCCTTTTTACCAAAGTTAAAATGGTCTTCTAGATTGCGAACAACGGCGCTTTTCACTTCATTTGGAACCCCTTCTTCGAGGGAAACTGCGTAAATCATGTTATAGAGCATGGCTTTGGCACCAGTTGTATGGACATGAGCCACCAGCTCTTTGACTGCTTCTGTATCGATGACAGGTAAGTAAGACTTGCGCTTGTCAGGATCTGTTTCGCTATTTGGAATTAAGAAAGTCGCCCAGTCTTGAGTGAAACGTTCAACATTTGCTGGGAATGGGTTGGCAGGTGTATTGTAGACATCGTAGAAGAAATAGTTATTGATGTGCATATTGGCCAATTGGTCAATACTGTTCTTGTAGCCTTCTACCTGATCATTGGTGATGGAGTTGTGATTGTCTTTAGAGCCGGCAACCACCCCATAACGTGGGTAGATCGTCCAGTCATCTTCAACAGCAAGACCCGCTGCTTTATGAAAGGCTTGGGAGCCATCTGCTTTCTTACCAAGGACATCAACGATAAATCCAGCATTAGGTGAAAAGACAGTACTTGGAATTGTCAGTTCGCCACCTTCAACGTTTTTCTTTTCATAAATGACCTGATCTAAATGAGAGACAGTGACATCAGATGAAACCACTTCAGGGTTGTTGATGGAGATGCGGACGTCTTCCCCACTTTTATAAGTCGCTTTATCAAAGGTGACGTCGTTGGTGATTTTTGGAGTATTATAAGTAGTTGCTGGAGTTGCACTGACCGGTTGAGTGGCAGTTACAGTTGCTGTTGATTCCGATGGAGAAGAAGTTGCTTCCGTCGTAGCAACTTCCTCACTAGTAGTGGTAGGAGCACTGGTGTTGGTTGCTACTGGTTGAGCGGTTGCTGAAATCTCAGAAGTCGGATTGCTGTTGACCTCGTCAGCCATGGCAACAGAGCTTACCATCAAGGCTCCAAAAAGGGTAATCATAGAGACCAATGCCTTGTTGCGTTTGCGGAAATAGCCGTGCCCTTTTTCAGAGACACTATTTTTTTGTTGATTCATTTTTTTCTCCCACATACTGTTTGTATAGTTTGCTGAGGCTGGGACAAAAGTCCTAGCCTCTTAATTATTTTTGGATTGTCGAGCAAGACGCAGTGGTTGAGTGGGCTCTACTACGCTGATTTCATCAGCTTTTACAGCCCTACTCAACTGTGCGGAGGTGGGACGACGAAATCGAATTCTAACGAATTA
>CAJPKC010000041.1 GCA_905370255.1 Streptococcus oralis | reverse complement strand
CCTCCCTTGTCCTGAGGGCCATCTGTAAAGACAGTTCTGAATTGGGAATCACCATTTCGGCTTCTGACTTCTGTTCTGACCAGATTATAAGACTTGTCTTCCTTGTAGGTCGCAACGTCTGGACTGATAGGCTGGGTAAATCTTGGCCAACCACAACCCGATTCAAATTTATCTTTCGAAGAAAAGAGGGGTTCTCCATTCGCTACATCTACATAAAGACCTGCTTCAAATTTATCCCAGTAACGATTTGAAAAGGCCCGTTCTGTTTGACTATTTTGAGTCACTGCATATTCCTCAGGAGAGAGGAGTTTTTTCAATTCATCGTCACTCGGTTTTGGATATTTACTCGCATCAATAACAGGATAGGATGCTTGATTGACATTGATATGGCAATATCCATTAGGATTTTTCTGGAGATAGTCTTGGTGGTAGTCCTCAGCCACGATAAAATTAGATAAGGCTTCCTTTTCAACCGCTAGAGGCTGGTCATACTTTTGAGCAATTTGCTCAAAGACTTGATTGATGACTTCTAGGTCCTGCTCGTCCTTATAGTAGACTCCCGTTCTGTACTGAGTCCCCACATCATTTCCCTGCTTATTTTTACTAGTTGGATTGATAATACGGAAATAATGGAGCAAGATTTCTTTTAAGGAGATTTGATTGGCGTCATAGGTCACATGAACAGTCTCAGCATGCCCGGTTTGGCCAATCAATTCATACTGGGTTGTTTCTCCTCTGCCATTCGCATAGCCAGAAACAGCATCTGTCACACCTGCCACTCGAGAAAAATATTCTTCAACTCCCCAGAAACAGCCTCCCGCTAGATAGATTTCATGTAGGTCAGCATCTTTACTTGGCTCAGTTTTTTTCTTGGCCTTTTGTCCTTGACTAACTGCTGCCTTCTCGATTTGAGTGGTATCTGTGTAGCTTGCGCTCCTTTTTTCCAAAAGAAATAAAATTCCAATAATAATGCAAATGATGATTCCTATGAATACAATTATTTTTAATTTATCATTCATGATGAGCCTCTAATCTATGCTTTTTAGCGTCTGTAAAATAGTTTCTTTGTCCATAAAACCTGGCTGGGTCTTAACTAGTTTGCCTTCTTTATCAATAAAGGCCTGAGTCGGATAAGAACGGACTCCGTAACTTTCCAAAAGTTTACCTGAAGAATCTAGAAGGACAGGTAGATTTTTATAGTCCAAACCTTCATACCATTTTTTGAAGGACTCTTCAGCTTGCTCACCTTTTTGACCAGGAGAAACCACTGTCAAGACAACATAGTCATCGCCTGCTTCTTTTGCAAGTTCATCGGTATCAGGGAGGCTGGCTAGACAAATAGAGCACCAAGATGCCCAAAATTTGAGATAGACTTTTTTGCCTTTATAATCTGATAGGCGATAAGTTTTACCATCAACTCCCGTAAGCTCAAAGTCTGTAACTGCTTCTCCTTTTTTTGCAGTTTGAGAGCTAACTTGTGCATTTTTGTCTCCATTTTGCTTATCAGCTTGATTCTCCATCTGATTGTTACAAGCCGATAGACAAACCAGACTAGCGCAGACCAATACAGTTGCTTGCCATTTTTTCATTTTCATCACCTTTCTCGCTCATCATATGAATATAGATATTGTATTATAGCTCTATTATATACCTATCACCCTAAAAATACTTGAAATCTGTTTGGAAAATAAGGCATCTTTTGGGACACAAAAAACTCCCACCTGCTTAGCAGGTGAGAGTCAATTGATTATTTAAAGATAGAAGTTTTAAAGCTATCTGTTTGTTGAAGAAGTTTCTTAAAGAGTTTTTCTTTAAGTGATACGGTGTTGTCAAATTTGACAGATCCATTACTTAGAGTGGTCTTATCTTTATCAACTGCTTCAGCAAATGCTCGTTTCAAGTCTTCATAACTATTGTATGTTTTACCATCGATTTCAATAGACTGAATTCCTTTTTTAGCGTTATTCACTACTTCTTCAAAGTAAGCTTTCTTCCAATCTTCAAGATTGTTGAATTTTCCTTCAGAAATCTTGTTAATGATGAAGTCATCACCTAGAGTATCTTTACCAGCTTTTTTAGATTCAGCTTTTAGCATGTTAGAAGCATAGTTTAGGAAGCCTTTTTCGTAGCCATAGTAACCCCAGATTCTAAAAGTATTATGTTTGAATGACATTGCTCCAGGAGCACCTTCACTGGTATTTCCACCATAGATACCAGTCATCATTGGAACATTCACATAAGCAGAATCAAAGTCAGATGGATTATAAACTCTATTACCTGGACCACGGTTGGTCATGAAGTTGTTCGTAATTAAGTCATCCACTGTGCGTAAAGGAATAGCCTTTTCCTCATCACTTAAAGGTCGAACCTTATCGAATTGATTCTTTGTATTGTTTCCGCGGTACTGTTTGTCTACTTTCTTGAACCAAGCATTGTTTAAATCTTGATTTGCTTTATTGAGGACAGCTTCTCCTTCAAGATAATCTAGAAGCATGAGAGTGTCATTATAGCCCTTCATGTAACGATCAATTTCGTCACGTGATTTAAGGTCATTTGGATTAGTATTATACCATTGATTTCCATCGTTTGGACGTTCATAAGCCATGTTGAGACCTAGGGCTTTGTACTCACCATTTGGATTTGATACTGACGGAGTTTGTAACATTCCTTGAGCAAATGCTTCAAGATCTGTTCCTTCACGGTGTCTTGAGCCACCTAGGTAAACCATTCGGTCATTTACGTGAGTTGTTTCATGAGTAAAGGCAGACACCCCAAAATCACTAATCATGTCCGTCACCATAAAGAAGACAGAATCATCCTTATATGGATTCGCATAAACGCGAGCCACAGCTCCCATACGCCAATCAGTCGCATGGTAACGGTCTGTAGGTCCATACAATTCACGGATAGGCGCCACATCTTTACCACTGTTTGTATGGCCATAACGGTCAGTACTAATGCCTTTATAATTCTGGTTGTCCAGTACAGGTGTTGGAACCATATTATTGCTCTTCAAGAGCTGATTACGTACTTTATCTAGAGATAGACGTGACCAGAAATCTAGGTAATTCTGTTGTCCTTTAGCAACCTTATCAATTTCAGCTTTGAAGGCATTACGCTCTGCTTCAGTGTTCTTACCATATTTTTCAAATGAACTGTAGGCCATGGTATTATATGTTGAAATCAAGAACATATGGGCATCTTTTAAGTTCAAGAGTGGTAAAATCATCTTGCCATGCATATCGTTATTTAAGCCTTCGTAAGCTCTATGTTTCTTATCTGCAAAATCAGGATTTGTTGTTTTTGGTTCCACGATATAGACATTATCTTTAGTTGCTTTTATAAACCAATCATTCAAGTCTGTATCTTTTGTGAAGAGTTCCATGTTATATTTCAGGAAGTCATTTAGGTTGCCAGAAAGAGTATTTTTAGCAACTACTTCACGGAAGGCATCGTGTGTACGAGTTCCTTTGACATAATCTTCTTTTGAACCAATTTCAATCAAACGGTCTAATACACTTACATTCTTACCATAGAAGTCTGGCTTGAACAACATGAGTTGCTTGATATTGAAATCATCAAACTTCACTCCGTAATAACGGTTAAGGTAAGATAGTCCAAGGAGAACCGCTGCCTTGTTATCATCAATTTTCTTGATCAAGGCACGTTTAGCAGCTTCATCTGTGTTTAATTGATGATCCTCATTTTCAACCAACTGTTTCACAAATTTAGTAAGATTATCCTTAACTTCTTTGAAGGTTTCTTCGAGGTAAAGGTTCTTGATCGCATTAACTTTATTTGGACCAGTTCTACCAAGGTGCGTGTAGATTGGGTCAGATTGTAATTCCACAGGACTTAATTTTTCAACAATAGCATTGATGAGATCACGACGGTCCTTGTCAACCATATTCGGAGTATAAACAACTTCACCAAGTTCTGCAATACCATACTCTTTCACTTGTTTCACTTTAGAGTCTTTCGGCGTAATGCTGAAGACATCTTTTGTTTTATCTGCATAGTGGATCATAATATGATCAGCATCAGCTAATTCCGTCACAAAGGTATTGCCTTTCATGGCAGTTACAGACAATACTTCTTTAGTCAAGAGAGGACTTCCTGCAGCTAATTTATTACCTTGGTCTACAATCCACTCTTTATTATAGAAAGGTTGAAGTTTTGCAATATTACGGTAAGCTAGCTCACGAGTTGCATCATAACTATCAATTGCTTTGTACTGATCGTCTTTGTTTAGACTGTTATTAAGCTTGTCTTCAATAGGTTTGCTGCTGGTAAATTTATCAGCAGTGATTCCCATTGCTTCAATTTTCTTCTCGGCTTCAGCCAGTGAGATACTTGGAATTTTACGTGAATTGTTAAAGGATTTTTTACCTTCACTCACGTCATCAACACTATAATTACGTTTGGTTCTTGAATAGGTGAAGTAGTCGTCAGCATCAATATCTGAGTGACCAAACACCATCTCACCTGTTTTGACTTTCATCATAGTGATGTTGTCTTCAATAGTACCCAAGGCCCAGTTGGTACCCAGCAATCCACCAGACTGAACAGCTTCTTTCAGTTCGATAGAACCTTTAGCAACTGAATTTCTTAGGACCCCTTCTGTACCGACCGTGTAGTTATTAGCACCATTTTGAGATGAATAGACTAGTCCTGCAGCTTTTGCTTTATTACCAGTAATTTCAGCATCAACGTATGCTTTCTCAACAACACCCTTCCAGTTTTCACCAAGAATACCAGCTAAATAGCCTCCTCTATTGCCAGCAGCGTGAAGTTTACCGATAAAGGCGACATTACTTACTTTTCCACTACCATCAATTTTATTGATAATACCAGCTACATCATTGTTACCGACAACATTTCCAGTTACTTTGACGTTTTCAATAGTTGCATTATTTTTGATGACATTAGCAATTGGAGCTACTCGATCAACTCCAGGCATAT
This sequence comes from Streptococcus oralis, assembly GCA_905370255.1. The sequence goes on along the minus strand of CAJPKC010000041.1, from coordinate 3,226 downwards.
CAATATTGACATTTTCTAGTAAGAGATCCTTAACTGAACCACCTTCGATGTTTCCAAATAATGGTTTAGTGATATTATGAATAGCAAATTTATTACCATCAGTACTTCCCAATGAACCTTTAAAGGCATTGGTTACATAAGATTTGCCAGCAGCTGGTACATTATTAGCATTCATATTGCTACCAAGTTTAAATGTACCAGTAGGATTTGCTTGCATAGCTTTTACAAGTTCATTAAAGTCGTAGTACACATCACCTTCATGAGCTTTTGGTTTAGGCAAATAGTGTACATACTCTTCAGTGAAACGATTTTCTGCAGTACGTTGAATCAAATCTGGTGCTTTTGCAGTTACCTTGTAAAGTTTATTTCCATCTACAGTAACTTCTTCGATTTTATCAACAGCTAGTTTCGTAACCTTGTTATCGTAAGTCGTAACTTTTAAGTAGTAAGGCTTAACATTCGATGGTTTCTCGGACAAGAGACTACTATCGGTCTCATTACCTTGGTCATCCACACTGATTAAGCTTGTTTCCTTAATATTTTTGACTTCAACTTTTTTAAGGTCGATTCTCAATGGTTCTTCTTTAAGAATTTCTTCTTCGTCACCATTACCACGATCATACACCATAGTCGTCGCAAGTGTATAATCCTTGTAATAATCTAGATCAGCTAAAGCTGTCGCAAGATTAGACTCTGAAATAGCAAATGTCTTAATAACTTGATCGCCTTTTTTCAACACTGCTTGAATAGACTTGATAGTCACTCCATCTGGTTTTTTAAGGCTATAAGTTGCTTTTGCACTTCGATTCAATTCTTCTGTATCAACTTTAGTTAATGTTAGAGTAGGTTTTTCTAATTCCTTAGTACCTTTTTTGATAATGTGGTCTTGTGCCTGTTCAAGAACTTCTTCTGAAACAGTAGGTGCATCTGCAGTTTTCACACCCTTGATAGTCTTGTAGACTTTGGTAATTTTCTTCTTACCATTCTTACCTACCTGAGCAACTGTTTCAGTTCCCTTGAGTAGACTAGAATCTTGTTCCATTATCGTTTTAAAAGGAACTTCTTCAACAGAAACTTCTTCGGTTTGGCCTTCAATTGGTTTGGTTCCGCGACTGATTTTTTCAGCTACAGGAGCTTTAACAACTTCCGTACTAGTGCTGATAGCTTCGCCAACTTTCTCCCCATCTACAGTTTTGTAGACACGATGTATGAGTTGACTACCAGCTTCACCCTTTTGAACAACACTTTCTTCGTCTGTATAGTGATTAGAATCCGATAGGTATTCTGTAGAATATGGAATTGTAACAGTTTCTGTTTCAGTCACAGTTGACTCTGTCACATTGTATTCTGGCAAGCTCGGTTGAATGAGAGGTTCACCTTCGTGTCCCTCTTCCTGAGTACCTTTAGCTGTTACTTCATCTGTATAGGCTGGGAGTTCAGGTTGGATTGGAGATTCGCCTACATGACCTTCTTCTTGAGTACCCTTGGCTGTTACTTCTCCTGTATAGGCTGGGAGTTCAGGTTGGATTGGAGATTCGCCTACATGACCTTCTTCTTGAGTACCCTTAGCTGTACTATTCTCTGGTTGGGCTGGAGACGCTGGTTTGACAGGGGATTCACCAATAGGAGCTTCTTCTTGGGTGCTCTCTGTTGTTTCTTCACTTGTATGAACAGGAGGTTCTGGTTGAACGAGAGATTCGCTTCCTTGAGTTTCTCCCTGTGTTGCTGTAGTTGTAGTCTCTTCGCTGTAGGTTGGAAGCTCTGGTTGAACAAGTGATTCGCCTTCACGAGCTTCTTGCATCACTTTATCTGTAACCAAGTTGTTGTCTTGGTTATTTTCAGGCATAGAAACCTTCAAATCAGCTTCTTTGAAGTAACCAATGTAGTCATATCCATCAATTTGAATAACTCCGTTGGCTAAATCTTCTTGACTACAAGCAGAGATTGTTTGGTTATAAGATAAAAGAATTTGATTTTCAAAAGCTTGAATAGTCTGAGGAATGAAGTAGCTACCTCCAAGTGCACCAATAAAAAGAATACCTGCTATCTTATTAGGTCGCTTCTTAGAGAATACTAGTACAGCTAATGCAGCTGTCGCAAAGCCAAAACCAACGAGACCTAGCTCTTTACTTCCAGTATTTGGTAGATATTGTGTATGAACTTCTTTTTTTCTATAGACAAGATAAACAACATCATCTTGTTTTAAATCAGAAGGGAGTTCCTTATGAATAAGGCCTTTTTCAGCTTCTGTCAGCTCTTGCTCTGCTAAATAACGATAGTGTACCTGATTTGGCTCACAAACTTCATTAGCTGCTACTTGATCAAGCAAGAGGTTGTTAGCACCAAAAAGTACGGCTCCGATGACAGCAGAACCGACTCCAACAGAGAACTTTCTAATAGAATATTTTATAACCTTTTCAATATGTTTCTTTTCCATTTTACAATTTCCTAATAGCATCTTGTGGGTATTGAGCACGCGCCCCTCCAATCAGTTTTGGACGACTAGTGAGCGCAGTTACGTGGGCATGGCCGATTGTTTTTAGAACTGGACGTATAGGTACTTGAACATGCTTGATATGCATCCCAATAGCCGTATCTCCAATATCAAGGCCTGCATCAGCTTTGATAAATTCGACCTCAACTGGGTCTTTCATATAGCGAAAGGCCGCCAATTGACCAGAACCTCCAGCATGCAAAGTCGGTAGGACACTAACAATCTCGAGATTGTTTTTGATAGCAACCTCTCGTTCTACTACCAAGGCCCGATTGACATGTTCGCACCCTTGAACTGCTAGGTGGATTCCTCTGGCTGACAAGATTTCTAAGATTTTTTGAACAATTAATTCCCCAATTTCTTGACTGGAGGCTTTTCCAATATGTCCTCCTATCACTTCACTAGAAGAAAGCCCTAAAACGAAGATAGATCCTTCATGCAGACAAGCTTTAGCTAGTACATCCTCAAGGATTTCCTCTACCTCTCTTTGTATCCTTACTTGGTCCATAGTTCACCTCACTTACATCACTCTATCATACCGTTTTTTCAGCATTATAGCAAGATATGTGATGCAAATAAGATAACTTTCTAAAGCCTATAATGTATGCGTATTTTGACGACAATTTTTATCTCATTTCACCTTAATTCTTAAAGACTTTTCAGCTCTAATTATATCTAAAATATATGAGAAAATTAAAAAGCAGAGATTAGTCATTCTCTGCTTCTTTATTC
>CAJPKC010000040.1 GCA_905370255.1 Streptococcus oralis | reverse complement strand
ATCTATGGTTCTAACCCTCAAGCACTGCACAAGGCAGATGTTATTCGTCAAGCTTTAACAACACATGATTTAGCTCCAGAAAAAGTGGTTATTGTTGGAGATACCAAGTTTGATATGATTGGCGCCCAAGAAACTGGCATTAAAAAACTAGCAGTGACTTGGGGATTCGGTGACGAGAAAGAACTCCTAACCTATCAACCTGACTGGGTTGCTCACCACCCGGCAGACATTTTACAGCATCTACAATTAAAACGTTAAACAAAAGACTCCCAGCCTAAAAGTTAGGTTTGGGAGCTTTTTGTCTGATCTTAATGAGGAGAATGACACTCCCCGTATTCGTCCAATTATTCAAAGGGGGTAGCTTCTTCGCTTTCAACTTCTTTAGGTCTATTGATTGTTACTATTTCTACTTCCTTACTTGGCATCGCTAGCAGAACTAATAGAGCAAAACGTCCGACCATTGGAACAAAGTGAAGGAAGATAAAGGCCCAGTGGAATCCAGCATCACGCAAACGGCGAACTGACAAAGCTATTGTTGGCACCAAGATGGCTAGGTAGAAAACTGCATAAATAATGGCAACTAAACCAAAAAACATGAAAGTAGCTTCGCTGGCTGAATCGCTCACTGAATCCATCACGGTACTAAGAAATACAGTGTAGAAATAGATAATCCAGAAAGGAATCGAAAGGATAAAGTTTCCTAGCCAAACCCACCAGTAATCTGGACGCGTTGAGCGTCCAGTGAACTCTGCATAATTCTTAAAAAAATTCTTATATGCGTTAATCATATGATTCTCCCAATTTTTATTTTACTAGCAGATACTCAAGCCTACAATTATAGAACACTCCCAAATTCAACTAGAGACTTGGGAGTATTGGTAAATTGTCCAACAAGACTCAAGAAACCCGAGTCAAGATTGAAACTTCTTCGTTCTTGTAGCATTCTTCAGAAAGTTGAACTTATCGTTAGTCCTTTGATGGCATAGCTAGAAGCACCAAAAGAGCGATACTTCCAACAAATGGAACAAATGCAACGAAAATGAGTGCCCAATGGAAACCTGCGTCACGTAGACGACGAACTGTCAATGCAAGGCCCGGCAAGAAGAGTGCCAAACCAAAAATGAGATAAACAAATCCGATTAAGCCCAAAGTCATAATAGCAGCTTCGCTATCTGGATTTGCCATTGCAGCACCGTATGCCATGTAGAGAGGAATAGAAAGGATAATGTTTGCCAACCAAATCCACCAGTAATCTGCGCGAGTTGAACGTCCTGAAAAATCTACATAACCTTTAAAGAAATTTTTAATTGCGTTAATCATAAAATACTCCTATTTACTTTGATGACTATATTTTATCATAAGTGTTGATAGCTGACAAGTAAGCGCACGAGTCATGAGGGCTGACAAAAAAGATACTATCCGCTCCCTACCTAAAAGAAGTCGCGGATAATATCTCATCTGTTTCAGTCAACATGAGTTGTTTCGTTAGCAAAGCTGATAATAGCTCTCTTCAACTCAGAACCCTGCATAGTACGGAACTCTTCAATCTTCTGATCGATCATTTCAAGAGGCATTACATTTACTTTACCAACAAAGATTTTGTCCATTACTTGATTGTCAACTAATTCTGTTGATACAAGCAACTCTTCGTAAAGTTTTTCACCTGGGCGAATTCCTACTTCTACGATTGGAATTTCATTTTCAGTATGGCCACTGAGTAAAACCATTTTCTTAGCCAAATCGTAAATGCGTACTGGTTTGCCCATATCAAGGATAAAGACTTCGCCGTCTCTTGCATAAGCTCCTGCATGAATTACCAAACGACTAGCCTCTGGAATGGTCATGAAGTAACGAGTCATGCGGAAGTCTGTCACCGTCACAGGCCCCCCTTCAGCAATCTGACGTTCAAAGACAGGAATCACACTACCACGACTACCGAGTACATTACCGAAACGAACCGCACAGTAGGTTGATTGGCTACGTTGGTTAAAGCCTGTAACAATTAACTCAGCTACACGTTTAGTTGCTCCCATTACGTTTGGTGGATTAACGGCCTTATCTGTCGAAATCATGACCATTTTTGGAACTCGAGCAGCGTCAACCGCTCTAGCAACATTATAAGTTCCAAGGATGTTATTCTTGAAGGCTTCTTTTGGATTACGCTCCATCATCGGAACATGTTTATGAGCTGCAGCATGGTAAACAATCGCTGGTTCGTACTGTTCAAAAACTTGAAGCAAACGATCGTAATCTTGAATATCGGCAATGACAGGAACAAAATCAATTTCCTGGAATTTGCGAATCAATTCATGGTAAATCAGATAAATAGAATTTTCTCCATGACCGAGCAGAATGACACGTTCAGGATTGAAACGACTAACTTGACGACAGATTTCTGAACCAATGGAACCTCCGGCACCAGTTACCAAGATTGTTTTACCAGTGATTTCAGAACCCAGACGTGATTCATCAAGCTGAATCTCCTTACGTCCTAAAAGGTCTGTGATATCAATCTTCTGGAAACCACCTGCTTGAGGTTGGATGCCTTGCACAACTGACTCAATCATCGGCATCTTATAGCATTTTACACCGATATGGTTACACATTTGCAGGATTCGCTCATATTCAGATGGATCTAGTGACGGAATCGCAACGATAACTTTTTCAACTCTATAGCGTTTAGCCAATTCTGGTAGATCATCATAAGAACCCAAAACTGGGATTTTCCCAAGCTTTTGTCCTTTTTTCTTTTCATCATTATCCAAAATCCCAACTAGTTCAAGGTCACTAGTAGGATGTTGGTAGCTGTTCATAAAGAGCGCGCCACCATCACCAGCACCAATCAAGAAGGTACGACGGTGTTCTCCAGCTCCATTTCCCTTTTTACGTCTTGAGTAAATCAACTGCCAAGTGATACGAGGAAGTAGAATCAAGAAAGTTGTTAATAGGATAAAGAGTACGATAAAGCGGACAGAAAAGAGTGGCAAGAAAGCATAGCAGATCACATAAGAGAAGATACTACTGATAGTCACTCCGAAGAAAATCTTCATAAAATCTGTGATTTTGCTATATCTACTAATACTAGCATTCAGCCCCCAAAATCCAATCATAAGCTGGTAGAAAAGGAAGGTTAGGCCTGTGTAAATGACATAGTCTACCGGGGCTGGATTAATCAAGCCATAAAATAGAATATAGGAAACAATAATTGATAAGACCATACTGGCAATATCAAAAAATCCCCAAAATATTTGTTTCTGTTGTTTATTTAATACTTCAACCAGATCAATTACGTAATCTGTTATTTTTTTATTCATGTGAATGGTATCCTCCTACACAAAATCACATTTTCTAGTAATCTTCAGATAAATTTTTAAAATCCAATTGGCTACAATTACTTGCTTTTTCTTAGAAGTTTTAAAAATATAAACTGTCGTATAAAGCCTGGACAGAGGGCAACAACAACTTGGATTAAGACACTTTTCAGATATTCACCATAAGAAATCTGTCCACGCTCGTGCATTCTCTTTCGTGCTTGGCGATAGAGTTTGAGATAGCGAAGGCCACCACGACGTTCAAACATCCCTGCTCCCACTCGAACCTTACATAGAATCTGATCCACATTCCCAGTTCGAGCTCCTGCACTAATCATATTGAGCCAGAGAAGATCATCTTCCATATAAAGGCCATCCTCGTAGTTACCAGCCTTGAGAACCATTTCTTTTTTGAACATAACAGTCATATGATTAAAGGCACTTCTCATACGTTGGTAGGCAATGATATCCTCATGCTTAATCGGCACACGACGGTAAGACACAATCTCGTCAGGTTGGTCGATAAACTCTGCGATATGACCACCTAGCAGGTCCAAGTTTTCTTTTTCCATCAATTCGAACTGTTGTTCGAAACGGTCTTCGACAGCAATGTCATCTGTATCCATACGGGCAATAACGTCATATTGGCACTGTAAGACACCAAACTGAAGCGCCAAACCTAGACCACGATTTTGAACAAGCGGACAACGTTTGATTGGAATACTTGACTGTGCTTCCAATTTTCCCAAAACTTGATACAGTTCAGGTGTCAGTGGACCATCTTCGACGATTACCACTTCGCTAGGTTTGAGCGTTTGATGTAAGATACTCTCTACTGCCTCTTCTAGAAAGGCTGGATTTTCTTTAACATAGACTGACATCAATACGCTAAATTTACGATTTTCAGACACAGTACTTCTCCAATTTATAGATTTTCTTTCACTATTTTATCACAATTTTTCAGACTTTCCTATTTTTATTTGAATCCCAGAAAAAAACTAGTAAATCTATCAAACTTTTTTCAATGATTTTTCGCAGCTAAAAGACGGATTCCCTCACGCCATCTTGACATCTATAGGAAAAAGCCTTAAAATAAGCTGTTATCAAAATCAGCTTATTGAGGTTCACATGAAAAAACGATCACTCTTTTTTATTCTAGGAATTATCTTAATTGGAGCGGTCTTAAGAGCTCCTTTTACGGCCTTACCGACTATTTTAGGAGATATTGCTCAAGGTTTAGGAGTTGAGGTCAGTTCACTTGGTGTTTTGACGAGTCTTCCTCTCTTGATGTTCGCCCTTTTCTCCTCTTTTGCGACCCGTTTGGCTCAAAAAATTGGACTTGAGCACCTTTTCACCTATAGTCTTATCGTCTTGACCGTCGGTTCAGTGATTCGTATCTTCAATCTCCCTCTGCTCTATCTGGGAACCTTACTTATCGGAGCAAGTATCGCTATTTTCAACGTGCTTCTTCCTAGTGTCATTCAGGCAAACTACCCGCAAAAAATCAGTTTTCTGACAACACTTTATGTGACTTCTATGGGGATTGCAACTGCCCTCTCCTCTTACATCTCTGTCCCTATCACTCAAGCTACTTCTTGGAAAGGTTTAATCCTTTGTCTAAGCCTTCTCTGCTTGCTAACCTTCTTCATTTGGTTACCCAACCATGGGTACAACCATTTTCTGGAAGGGCATGAGAAAAAACAAAAGAAAGAGAATATCTTAAAAAACAAGCAGGTTTGGGCTATCATGATTTTTTGCGGTCTCCAATCCTTACTCTTTTACACTAGTATGACCTGGTTACCTACCATGGCAATCAGTGCTGGTTTATCTCACACAGATGCCGGTCTTTTAGCTTCTATCTTTTCTCTGACTAGTATCCCCTTCTCCATGACCATTCCAAGTCTAACGACTCGTTTGTCCAATCGTCACCGTCAAATCATGTTAACAATCGTCTCTCTGGCTGGAATGCTTGGAATTGCTATGCTTTTATACCCGAGCAACAGTTTCCTCTACTGGTTGGTGGCCCATCTCTTAATTGGTACTGCCTGTAGCGCACTTTTCCCCTATCTCATGGTTTGCTTCTCTATCAAAACAAGCTCACCTGAAAAGACGGCTCAATTGTCTGGACTTGCCCAGACCGGTGGCTACATTTTGGCAGCCATCGGCCCAGCCCTCTTTGGTTACAGTTTTAACTTTTTCCAATCTTGGGTCCCAGCCGTACTGGCTCTTCTAATTATTGATATCATTATCATTATTTCAGTCTTTATAGTGGACCGAGCGGATAAAATCCTTTAAAAGGTTGAAATTCAACTCAACGAGAAATACTTTTCAAGTCAGACGGATGTCTGGCTTTTTCTTTTAAAAATGTTTGATAAGACTCTTCACAAGACTTCCCTGAATCCTAAACATGCTATAATATACCTATGATGGAAACAACTATACAATTTATCTCTCAATTGAAGGGGACTGTTTTGCCCCTAAAAACATCCATGTAGATTCCTCTATCTTTTTAAATGATATACCATAGTTACGCTATTTCAACTTTTTTACTGGTATCCTAAAAAGTAAGGACCCAACTTCAATCATTAATCTGATAAAGCTAGAATATCTAACAATCAAACCTTCCAAGGAGGTTAAACTTTTGCATCATAAAATCCTTCAATTACCAAATTGAAGGATGGCTCAGTCATTGAGAAACCAGAAATCTATCTAAAATAAAATCTTAAAGAACTTTACTTGTTTTAACTCGATTACAAACAAGTATTTGTTTAAAAGTCTAAAAAGACTATTGAAAATGTAGTAACATTTAAGGAGAAATTTATATGCTAGCAAAAGCAGGGGACGTATATTGTGTTTATAATTTCCATCTTAAAAAATACATAGCTTGTCAAATAACCAAGATTGAAGAGGGGGAGAAAAAGTCGCAGGCTGTCCTACTGTCATTAGACTGGTCAGGAAATCAACCTCTTAAAGAAGAAGAACTAGCTTCTTTGAAGCCACTCTATATAGATTTTATGTACTGGGAAAGAAACTTACATCTTAGTAATGTTGATATTCATGTACCGTCAAATTATATTTTTATTGGTAATACAACACCATTAACAACCGAAAGCACAAACACATATGCTATGTTTTGGGGGAATGGTTACGATATTTATAGGCAACTGAAATGGCAAGAAATACCAAAAGAAAAAAGAGATTTATTTAAGAAAGCAGATAAAAGCAAGGAAAAAGTTTCATTTGCAGGAAATGAGTATCGTATTTCTAAACACAATATCAATGACGAGTGGACGCCTTTTGAAGACGCATCAGAATTAAAAGTATTTCCTTGCTTATCTAAGTTGGCATTAACTAAATGGCACAAAAATATATATGAGTATTTGCAGTCGACTCCTTTTATTACAGAACTAGTTCTTGAAAAGCATGGACAAACAAAACTGGATTTTTCTAAGACATCCATACATCGACTTTCCATTGATTTGACAGGTGTAGAGGAACTTAGATTGAATGATGATTTGGAGGAGCTAGTCTTATTAGGAGACATGAGCGACAATTGTCAGATACTTGTAAAGGACCATGGAGCCAGCTTACGATTACAACTTGATCGTTCTCTACCTAAGGTACTGGGATTAAAAGATTTAGGAGCCATCCATTGTTCTAACATCCTTGAAATAGACTTTGCACAAATCTTGAATAACTATCCAAGGCTTAGGGAATTAAGATTGTGGGGGAAACCTGGTCATATTCTTAATTTCCATAAATTATCAGAGTTAAAAGAGTTAGTCATATTTTCCACTGTGGATTTGTTTGGCTTTACTGCAGAGGATATTCCCAAACCAGAAGATTTACCTCGATTAAGCATGTTTTGGATGAGCAGCTTACCAGAAGAGGCCGCTAAAGTAGCCAAAAAATATTATAAAAAACAGCAGGACAAGGGACTGAATCTTTGGATAACAAAACCGAGAAAAGCTGAATGGCTAGCCCAAAACCTAGACAATCCATTTCGCTCATGGGATGGACAAGAAAATATTTCAACCGCAAACGCAAAAAAAGCAGCCTCTCTATATAGAAAGACTAGAGCAAGCCTTATAAAGCTTCTAGAAAACCCCAATGAGAACACTATGACAAACGTAGAAGTTCTCATAAGAGAATATACTCAAGGTTTCAATAAAATGGACAAGCGTAACTGTTTTATTGAAACAATCGAGAGAGAGGATATCTATAGTGCCCTAGTTGAGATCTTAGATTTACTACCTGAAGATTTAGGGATGGACAAAGAAAAATTTATAGAAATCTTTGATGAGCTAAAAGATTTTTAAATGAGAAGTCTTTCTAGTTCATTCTTGAAACGGAGATTATCATGACTAACTTTATACAGACTATCACAGTAGAAAATCGGCAGGTCGACAAAGAAAATTACTTTACAATTGGCTACTCTCCTGAGATAGAAAAATCTTTACTGTGTGTTTATATTTCTTGGATTGCTGGTTACGAACGCTATTACCAGTTAGATGACGGAGATTTGGCTCTCTTTGAAAGGAAACGAGAAGAATTTCTCAAAAAATATGAAAAAGAAATCAAGGCTTATCGGACTGAAAGATTGATTGGTTCTGGGGCTCTGAGGGATTACAATTTTAGTTCTTTGCCTGAGAATATCCTAAAAAACTTGGATAGCTATCCTCCATTTAACGGATATGTCTATCAAAACGGCATCCTCTGTGCCAAAATCAAGATTGAAGACAAGTATTTTTATCTTCCGCCCATTTATGATGAGGATTACAGATAAGCATTGCCTCAAAGTAATGCAAAACAGCCTCCAATCTTCTAGTTTTTGCTAGAAGATTTTTTATATATAAAAATTTTACACATATTGCTTGACAGGGCTTACATTTAGATGTATGA
>CAJPKC010000039.1 GCA_905370255.1 Streptococcus oralis | reverse complement strand
AACACGATACCTAAGGTCACAAGAACGCCCACCAAGCTAAGCTTATGGTGTGCTGCATTACTGCAATTGTTATCCTGAGTCATTCTTATAAATACTTAAAACGAGTGCAAAGGTAAATAAAATCACGGTAACAAGAGAACTAACTATTGGCTTTTATCTATATTTCTTTTGTCGTTTACCTTATTTACAGTAACTTTGCACGTATAAAACAACAATCAAACAGATATGGAAGAAAAGAAATTCAAGCGTACTACTGTGACGGCCGCATTGCCTTATGCGAATGGTGGTGTGCATATAGGACACCTTGCCGGAGTGTATGTTCCAGCTGACATCTACGTACGCTACCTCCGATTGAAGAACCGTGAAGTAGCTTTCATCTGTGGTAGTGACGAGCATGGAGTGCCTATCACCATCCGTGCAAAGAAGGAAGGTATCACCCCACAGGACGTATGTGACCGTTATCATAAGTTGATAAAGGACTCTTTTGAAGAGTTTGGTATCTCCTTCGACATCTATAGTCGCACAACAAGTGAGACTCACCACAAGTTTGCTTCAGACTTCTTCCGTAAGCTATATGATGATGGTAAGCTCGTCGAGAAGGAGAGTGAGCAGTACTATGATGAAGAAGCTCACCAGTTCCTTGCCGACCGTTATATCATGGGTGAGTGTCCTCACTGTGGCAATCCAAATGCTTATGGCGACCAATGTGAGAAGTGTGGTAGTGACCTTAGCCCTATGGAGCTGAAGAATCCTCACTCAACCATCTCTGGTTCACAGCCTGTCATCAAGCGTACTAAGAACTGGTACCTACCTTTGAATGACTATCAAGAGTGGCTGAAGCAGTGGATTTTGGAGGATCATAAGGAGTGGCGACCAAACGTTTATGGTCAGTGTAAGAGCTGGTTAGACATGGATCTCCAGCCACGTGCTATGACCCGCGACCTTGATTGGGGTATTCCTGTACCAGTAGAGGGAGCCGAGGGCAAGGTTCTCTACGTATGGTTTGATGCGCCTATCGGCTATATCTCAAACACTAAGGAGCTTTGCGAAAAGGATCCAGAGCACTTCGGCAACTGGCAGAAATGGTGGCAAGACCCAGAGACACGTATTGTTCACTTCATTGGAAAGGACAATATCGTGTTCCACTGTCTTATCTTCCCAACTATGTTGAAGGCGCATGGCGACTATATTTTGCCTGATAACGTACCATCAAACGAGTTCCTTAACCTTGAAGACGATAAGATTTCTACAAGTAAGAACTGGGCGGTATGGCTCCACGAGTACCTCCGCGACTTTGAAGGAAAGCAGGATGTACTACGCTATGTGCTGACAGCTAATGCACCAGAAACCAAAGATAACAACTTCACTTGGAAAGACTTTCAAGAGCGTAACAACTCTGAACTCGTTGCTGTATATGGTAACTTCGTTAACCGTGCACTGCAATTGACCAAGAAGTATTGGAATGGTGTGGTTCCCGCTTGTGGTGAATTGGAAGAGATTGACCGCCAAACTATCCAAGAGTTCAAGGATGTTAAGGCAAAGGTTGAGGCTTATCTTGAAATCTTTAAGTTCCGTGAGGCACAGAAAGAGGCTATGAATCTCGCCCGCATCGGTAATAAATACATCGCAGAGACAGAGCCTTGGAAGCTTTGGAAGACCGACCCTAAGCGTGTAGAGACCATTCTCTATATCTCGCTTCAGCTCGTTGCCAACCTCAGTATTGCCTTCGAACCATTCTTGCCGTTCAGCAGTAAGAAACTTCGTGAGATGATTAACATGACGGAGTATGACTGGAGTGAACTTGGTTCTACCGACCTTCTCCCAGCTGGAAAGCAGTTGGCTGAACCAGAACTACTCTTTGACAAGATTGACGACGAGGCCATCGAGGCTCAGTTGCATAAGTTGGAAGAGACTAAGATGGCTAACAAAGCCGCTTCCTACAAGGCTGAACCAATCAAGAAGGACATTCCTTTCGAAGACTTCGAGAAGCTTGATATCCGTGTTGGACATATCATCAAGTGCGAGAAGGTGAAGAAGAGTAAGAAACTCTTGCAGTTCACTATCGACGATGGTTCGGGTGTTGAGCGCACTATCCTTAGTGGTATTGCAGCCTACTATGAGCCAGAGCAGCTCACTGGTAAGGATGTTCTTTTCGTTGCTAACTTTGCTCCTCGCAAGATGATGGGCATCGAGAGCCAAGGAATGATACTCTCTGCCGTTAACTTCGATGGTTCCCTCTCCGTTACTACAACCATGGGTGAGGTGAAACCAGGTAGTCAAGTGGGATAATATCCACCTCTAACTCTGACTAAAAGAGATAGAATATGATAGGCGTAGTGAGTTATCAGACTACCAAGTTTATCACGACATAACAACTATAAAGGCAATTATAAGGTTTATCAGACCTTCTAATTGCCTTTATTTTATTGCAGATTAAACTATTCAGCAAATCTAACTTCATCCAAATCACGTATCTTTGAAAGTCTCATCAGCGGCTTTCTCGGCAGTTTATAGATGGCGCGTTTAAGTTCAGTTTCCTTTTCACGATTGAGCTCGTTGTAAAGTTTTTTAAGAGCACGGTTCATCTTGAGGTTTTCTTGCTCGACCTGGCGAATATTCTCAAGACGTTTGCGGCTTTCAAGTGTCTGCTCTTCCAATTGTTCAATGATGCGATTGACATCGTTGTCTTGGTCAATTTGCTTACTAGCGTCACCTACAATGACATCTGACAAACCTAGACGTTTAGCAATCTCAAAGGCATTGCTTCGACCAGGAACCCCTTGCATAAAACGATAGGTTGGGCGCAAGCTTGCTGTATCAAACTCCATGCTGGCATTTTGAACATAGGCAGTTTCAATTCCGTAGGCCTTGAGTTCAGGATAGTGAGTGGTTGCCATAGTCTTGACCTGACGCAAGCGCAAGTCCTCTAGGATAGACATGGCAAGGGCTGCACCTTCTTGGGGATCTGTTCCTGCTCCAAGCTCATCTAGTAACAAGAGCGAGTTTTGGTTAACCTTACCGAGAATATCAACGATATTAGTCATGTGACTAGAGAAGGTTGAAAGACTTTGTTCGATGGATTGTTCGTCTCCAATATCCGCAAAGACCTCCTCAAAAATTCCCACACGACTTCCCTTATCGGCCAAAATCGGCAAACCTGACTGGGCCATCAATTGCGTCAAACCTAAGGTTTTAAGCATAATGGTCTTACCACCCGTATTGGGACCAGTGATAACGATGGCTGTTAAATCCTTACCAAAGTGTACATCATTAGCAACAGCATTTTGCACCAAGGGATGACGAACATGAAGGAGTTGAATCTCCTGTCCTTCAGAGACTTGTGGCACTACTGCTCCTGTCTCTTGGATAAAGCGAACCTTAGCCCGAATCAAGTCCAAATGCCCAATAATCCAGGCATCATTTGCGATTTCAGCTGCGTGCGGTCTTACTCGTTCAGAGAGTCCCTGAAGGATACGCATCATCTCATAGCGTTCATCTGCACGAAGACTAGCAATTTCCTCACTCAGCTTGACCACTTCACGCGGTTCGATATAGACAGTGTTCCCGCTGGCAGAAATATCATGAACCACACCGGCAATCTTATTACGATAGGTGTTTTTGACAGGAAGGACCTGGCGCCCATTTCGACTAGCGATGATACCTTCAGTCAACATTTGCGCCTTTTGTTTGAGAAGTTCTTGCAAGACGTCACGAACTTGGCTCTCGCTATCATGGATTTTACGACGGATTCGTGCTAGTTCTTCACTAGCAAAATTCTCAATAAATCCAGCCTCGTTGATGGCTTGGAGATTGCCCTGTAGATGTGGGAAGTCGTGAAGTTTCTCAAACCAATTTGCCAAGTGGTCCAAGCGTACATTTTCAAGATTATCATAGAAATTTTTCAGTTCACGGCTGGCAAAGATGACACGTTTGAGAAGGAGAAATTCCTCTATGTTGAGATCAGCACCCATCTCCAAACGTTTGCAGGTAGCCGCAATATCTTTTGTTGCCGAAATGCTGAAATGAGGATGCTCAACAAAGAGTTCTTGCATCTCCTTCATTTCTGCAAAGGCCTGTCTAATTTTATCAGCTTTATCTGTTGGTACTAGCTCTTTTAACTGTTCTAGTCCTTGTTCCGTCAAAAGATGAGGTTCAAATAAAGCCTTGACCTTGTTAAATTCTAACGTTTCTAGTCTTTTTGTATTCATCTTATTTCCTTAGTATAAAAGTTATGGCTTTTCTTATTTTCAACTCTTTAAATCAATCTCTTACTTTTCGAAATTGTAAACAAAAGGCTAGGAATAGTTCCCGCCCTTTTTAACCGATTATTTTAGTAACCCAAAGCTGTTTAATAAAATTAGTTGTGAATGGAATGCTTTGGATGATATGTCTAGCTACAAAGCTATTTTCAAGTGAATTTTGAACAATTTGTAATGGCACAGTCGCGAGAATCGTTAGCATCATCTGGAGGACAAACAAGGTCACACCGACTGATAGCACACCCGCACCGATACGGTAGTATTTCCCATCAAGTATCTTACTTGGTACTAGGTTTAGAAAAAGACCAAGCAAACGGCCGATGCAGTAAAAAATCGTAAAGGCCAAGAGGAAGCCGACACCTGCATAAAAAACCTTATCTAGATGGAAAAGTTGATTGGATGGGAAAAAGAAAGTTCCCTGTCCTTCCTGCGGATTAGCATAAGGGATTAATAAGTTGAACTTCTGCCCTAAAGGCTGGTAATATTTGCTTGCAAAATAAGCAGAGACAATCGTTGCTACAAGATAATATGCTTGCAAAATAATTCCTCTGCGGTAGCCAATATAAAAGCTCCAAGCAAGGATTAATAAGAGAAGGATAGAAATCATAGGGAATCCTCAATCTTACTCTGCTCTTGTTTAGCCGCAACCACCTTATAACGGAGTGATTCTAACTCTTGCTCCTTATCATCAAATTCAATCTCACGGCTGAGCTGTGTTGACAAGCAGTTAACTGCTAAGAGAATAGCTACTGTCTCATCATCAGCTCCAGGCATTTGTTCTTTGATTGCTTCATACTTTTCCGTCGCAACTTTAGCAATCTCCTCCATGAAAAGATTGTCATGTTCAGTTGTCAGCGTTAATGTTTTTTTCCCAAATGTAAACTTGAATCGATTTAAATTTGCCATAAAATTCACCTCACGATATTATACCAAATTTCACTTAGTTTGTCAGTTTTTACCAATTCTAGCGCTTTTATGGTACAATAGAGACTATGGCAAGTATCACATTAACTCCGAGTGAAAAGGAAATTCATGCTTTTGTTCAAAAGCATGAACATGCACTCACTCCTAGTAAAAATCCCTATATTCGCTACTTTTTAAAGCTTCCTCAAGCCAGTGTTTCCGTCTATACATCTGGGAAAGTCCTCTTGCAAGGAGAAGCTGCTGAAAGCTATGCTAGCTTTTTTGGTTATCAAGTAGCACAAATAGTTAGCGGGCAAAATTTCCCCTTGATTGGAACAGATGAGGTTGGAAATGGTTCCTACTTCGGTGGTCTGGCTGTAGTGGCATCATTTGTAACTCCTGATCAACATGACTTTTTACGAAAACTCGAAGTTGGAGATTCTAAAACACTAACTGACCAAAAGATTCGTCAGCTTGCTCCCCTTCTTAAGGAGAAGATTCAACATCAAGCACTCCTTCTTTCGCCAAGTAAGTATAACGAAGTCATTGGAGAACGCTATAATGCTGTTTCTGTCAAGGTAGCTCTTCACAATCAAGCAATCTTTCTCCTCCTTCAAAAGGGAGTTGAGCCTGAAAAAATTGTTATTGACGCCTTTACCAGCTCACAAAATTATGAAAAGTATCTAAAAAATGAAGCCAATCATTTTCCTAATCCAGTCACGCTAGAGGAAAAAGCTGAGGGCAAGTACTTGGCTGTTGCAGTTAGCTCCATCATTGCGCGTGATCTCTTCCTAGAAAATCTTGAAAACCTAGGACGAGAGCTAGGATTCCAACTTCCAAGTGGGGCTGGAACTGCTTCTGACAAGGTAGCTAGCCAAATCCTTCAAGCATATGGAATGAAAGGGCTCGGCTTCTGTGCAAAGCTGCATTTTAAAAACACTGAAAAAGCTAAGCAACTTCTAGAAAGGTAAAAGTATGAATTATTTTAAAATATTTTTAAAAGAGTGGGGAATCTTCTTCCTGATTATTGCATTAATAGGTCTCAGCCGTCTCTTTCTCTGGAGCAATGTTCGTGTAGAAGGACACTCTATGGACCCTACTCTAGCTGATGGAGAAATTCTCTTCGTTGTCAAACATCTCCCTATCGATCGCTTTGATATAGTTGTCGCTCATGAGGATGAAGGGAATAAAGATATCGTGAAGCGAGTCATCGGATTGCCAGGTGATACCATCCGTTACGAAAATGATAAGCTCTACATCAATGGACAAGAAACCGATGAGCCTTATCTAGCAGAGTATCTCAAACGCTTTAAAGAGGATAAACTTCAATCTACCTATACTGGAGATAGTTGGGATGGGAAAAAAGGCGAGTACTTCAGAAGTCTTGCTGAGAAAGCTCAGGCCTTTACCTTAGATGTTAATTTCAATACTAGCTTCACATTCACTGTTCCAGAGGGACAATACCTCCTACTTGGTGATGACCGTCTGGTATCTAGTGACAGTCGACATGTTGGTACTTTTAAAGCAAAAGATATCATTGGAGAGGCTAAATTCCGTTTCTGGCCACTCAAACGTATCGGAACATTCTAATAACACTAAGAGGCCGAGAACACGAATCTCAGCCTCTTCTCATTCTATTCTGAATGATTTGATTTCATTTAGGAATGTAAAGGAATTATATGGAAGTCTATTTTACAGGTACGATTGAACGTATTATTTTTGAAAATGTCAGCAATTTTTACCGTATTCTCCTCTTAGATATCGAGGATACCAATGCTGAGGACTTTGATGATTTCGAGATCATTGTTACAGGGACCATGGCTGATGTCATCGAGGGAGAAGAATACACTTTTTGGGGGCAGATTGTCCAACACTCCAAATATGGTCAACAACTACAAATTACCCGTTACGAAAGAGCAAAACCAACTAGTAAGGGATTGGTCAAGTATTTCTCTAGTAGTCATTTCAAGGGAATTGGTCTTAAAACCGCTCAAAAGATAGTAGAACTCTATGGAGAAAATACTATCGATGAAATCCTTGAACATCCTGAAAAACTTGAAACTATCTCAGGGCTGTCTTCTAAAAGTCGTGAGGCCTTCGTTTCCACGCTTCGCCTCAACTACGGGACAGAAATGGTTTTGGCCAAGCTTGCCAACTACGGTATTCCTAATAAATTAGCTATTCAAATCCAGGATACCTATAAAGAGGAAACCAGCGAGATCGTTGAAAATTATCCTTATCAGTTGGTAGAAGATATCAAGGGTTTGGGCTTTACCATCGCTGACCAATTGGCGCAGGAATTGGGGATTGAAAGTCAGGCACCTGAACGCTTTCGAGCTGGCCTTGTTCATAGCCTTTTAAACGCTTGTATGGAAAGTGGGGATACTTATGTTGAAGCTAGAGATTTATTGGAGAAGACTCTAAATCTACTTGAATCCTCACGTCCAGTAGAATTAGAACCCAGTCAACTTGCTCAAGAATTATCCAATCTCATTGAAGAAGAAAAAGTTCAACAGGTTGACACCAAAATCTTTGACAACAGTCTCTTTTTCGCTGAAGAAGGGATTCACAATCACCTCATTCGCATCCTTGAAAAAGAAGAACCCAATAAACATGAAATAAAAACCATCCAGGAGCATATCGCAACTGTTGAGAAGGAATTAGGCATCCAATACGATGCTATTCAAAAACAGGCTATCTGCGACGCTATCCAAAACAAGGTCTTTATCCTGACAGGTGGACCTGGTACGGGTAAAACCACTGTTATCAATGGGATTATTGGTGTTTATGCTCTAATGGAAGGACTTGATCTCAAGAAAAAGAGCAATCTACCGATTCTCCTAGCTGCTCCAACCGGTCGCGCCGCTCGTCGCATGAATGAATTGACAGGCTTGCCTAGTGCAACCATTCACCGCCACTTGGGGATGACTGGAGACGACGACACCAGTCATTTGGAAGATTATCTAGATGCTGATTTTATCATTGTGGATGAGTTCTCAATGGTGGATACCTGGCTAGCCAACCAACTCTTCTCCAATATCTCCTCTAATAG
>CAJPKC010000038.1 GCA_905370255.1 Streptococcus oralis | reverse complement strand
ATCAAAGCTCCGAAGGGAACCTTCATCGAGCCAAATGAAATTAAAGACTACCATGCAGGTGAAATTCTTATCCTTTGTACAGGTAGCCAGGGCGAACCTATGGCGGCTCTCTCTCGTATCGCTAACGGAACTCACCGTCAAGTACAACTCCAACCAGGCGATACGGTTATCTTCTCTTCAAGTCCAATCCCTGGAAACACTACTAGCGTCAACAAGCTGATTAACATCATTTCTGAAGCTGGTGTTGAAGTCATCCATGGTAAGATTAACAACATCCATACATCTGGACACGGTGGTCAGCAAGAGCAAAAACTCATGCTCCGCCTCATCAAACCAAAATACTTCATGCCTGTTCACGGTGAATACCGCATGCAAAAAGTCCACGCTGGACTTGCCGTAGATACTGGAGTTGAGAAGGACAATATCTTTATCATGAGTAATGGTGATGTCCTTGCCCTTACTGCAAACTCTGCTCGTATCGCTGGTCATTTCAATGCTCAAGATATCTACGTCGATGGAAATCGAATCGGTGAAATCGGAGCAGCATTCCTAAAAGACCGTCGAGACCTATCCGAAGACGGTGTCGTACTTGCTGTCGCAACGGTAGACTTTGAGTCTCAGATGATTATTTCTGGACCAGATATCCTTAGTCGTGGTTTCGTCTACATGCGCGAATCTGGCGACTTGATCCGTCAAAGTCAACGCATCCTTTTCAATGCTATTCGTATCGCTTTGAAAAACAAGGATGCCAGCGTCCAATCTGTCAATGGTGCTATCGTAAACGCCATTCGACCATTCCTTTACGAAAACACTGAACGTGAACCAATCATCATTCCGATGATTCTCACACCAGATGAAGAATAATAAAAAATTCTCTGAAATCCTATGACTTCAGAGAATTTTTATTATTTAACAACGATTTCGTAACGAGTTTTGCTGGTAAAAGTTTCACCTGCTTTGAGGATAACTTGATTTTTAAGATCACTATGAATAGCATCTGGTAAAGCTTGCGCTTCAAGAGCAATCCCATTATGTTGAATCATTGGTTGACCAGCTATCATGACACTCTCATCCACAAAGTTAGCTGTGTAGACTACAAAGCAAGGTGCTTCTGTCTTGAAGAGAAGGAAGCGACCTGAACCTTGGTCATAGAGGAAACCAGCATTATCATGTCCTGCAGGAAGAGCAAATGGATGGTCCAAACCAGATACGAGTTGGATTTGCTCATCTTCTTCTGCAAAGATATCTTTCAACAAGGCACCATTGTAGATATGTTTGACCACATCACGATTAGCATCTGGAGCTTTAGCTGGGACACCGTCAGGAGCGATTGGATAAATACCTTCTGTATTCAGTTGGAAAACATGGCGGTCAACCGTCTGAGTGAAATCGCCAGACAAGTTAAAGTAGCTATGGTTGGTCGGATTGACCAAGGTATCCTGGTCCGTCGTTACCTTGTAGCTAACTTCGTAGGCACCAGTTTCTTCCAAGTGGTAGCTAATCCAGATTTTAAGGTTCCCAGGGAAACCTCCTGTCCCGTCTGTTCTTTCTGTGTAAAGAGTCAAACCATGGTCGCTCACCTCGACTAGCTCAAACAAACTAGAATCCCAACCTGTTGAACCGCTGTGGTTACAGTTGCTTGCGTTATTGACTTCGAGTTCATAGGTTTTCCCATTCAATTCGAATGTCGCACCTGCGATACGACCTGCAACTGGACCTACACTCGCTCCATGTTTAGGACTGTTACCTACATAGCTGTCAAAATCATCAAAGCCTAGGATAACATTGGCAAAATTACCAGCCTTATCAGGAGTTACATAGCGTAGAATCGTTGCACCATAGGTCATGATTTCTAGTTGGTAGCCTGCTTCTGTTTCAAAGCGATAAGCGACAACATCCTTGTCATCAACTTTCCCAAATACACGTTCTGTGTATGTTTTCATCCTTTTCTCCTTATTATTTGAATTCGTGAATAATAACACCTTGAACGACGCGGTTTACTGTACCTGTAGGTGATGGTGTATCAGGTCTGTTTCCAACCTTAAGCGAAGTCAAGAGAGCAAATAATTGACCATAAACAATATAAGGGAATACACGGTAAACGTCATTCAAGACACCGCCACAGCCAAGTGCTACTTCCTTAACGTTTTCAAGACCAAAGGCTTGATCACTCAAGAGAACAACGCGACGAGCGATTTGGTCCCCTGCAACTTCACGAACCAAGTCTAAGTCATACTTACGAGTATAGTCTGTTGTAGTACCAAAAACTAAAACTACAGTATCTTCATTGATAAGAGATTTTGGACCATGACGGAAGCCAACTGGGCTTTCATACATTGTCGCAACCTGACCAGCAGTCAATTCCAAAATTTTCAGTTGTGCCTCATGAGCAAGCCCGAAGAATGGACCTGCACCTAAGTAAATTACTCGATTAAAGTCTAGGTCAACCAATTCTTTCACATCTGCCACATTGTCAAGAACTTTACGAGCAAGACTAGAAAGCACTTCAAAACGTTCAGCTTTAACAGCAAATTCAGTTGGATCGAAGACCAAAAGTGCTGTCAACATCATAGAAGTAAAGCTTGATGTCATTGCAAATCCAGCGTCATTTGAAGCTGCAGGTTGCAAGAGCAATAGATTATGATCATCTCCATGTGCTTGAAGAGCCAATTCCCCTTCAGCCGCACATGTGATTGTTACTTGATAAAGCTCATCAACTAAAGCTTTTGCCAAGTCAACTGTTGCTACACTCTCAGGTGAGTTTCCACTACGTGCAAATGATACCAAAACAGTTGCCACGTCTTTTTTCAAATAAGTTTGTGGGTTTGCAACGATATCTGTTGTCGCAATAGCATTGAAATTCCATTTACGTTCGTCATAGACTTCCTTGAAGTATGGAACTAAGGTGTCGCCTACATAAGCTGAAGTTCCAGCACCAGTCAGGATAACCTTGATGTAGTCATGTTTAGCTGCAATCCCTTGCAAGAATGCGGCAATTTCATCACGGCGGGCTTGATAGGATTCAAAAGCTTCCTTCCAAACATCTGGTTGTTGGTAAATTTCGCGTGTGGTGATCTCTGCTCCCAACTCAAGCAAATCTTCTTTTGTATAATCTAGCATTGAAAACCTCTAATCTAATATTGTTTCATGATTGAAAACATGGGAATGGGAGTCGCTCCCATTCCCATGTATATTTTCTATAAGATGATTTAACATTTTAACGCAATCACATCTTATACTCAATGAAAATCAAAGAGCAAACTAGGAAGCTAGCCGAAGGCTGTACTTGAGTACGGCAAGGCGAAGCTGACGTGGTTTGAATTTGATTTTTGAAGAGTATTATTCATCTTCATCGTCGTCGAAGCTTGCCAATAAATCATTAACTTTCACAATGCTTTCTGAAGCACGACTCTTATAGTCCGCATCAATGCCTGTTAGGCTTGCATTGATAAATTCAATAACCATTGGAAGGTTCATTCCTGCATAAAGTTCAATGTCACGACCTTCCATAATCAGACGGCTCACCACGTTACATGGTGTTCCACCAAGAAGATCTGCAAAGACTAGGAAATCATCCAATCCTTCAATAGCAGCTTCAAATTTAGCAGTAAATTCTTCTGGTCCATCTTCTGGAAGAAGAGCCACCGCATGAATGTTGTCTTGTGGTCCCATAATCATTTCTGTGCTACCTTTAAGTTCTTCACAGAAACGACCGTGGCTCACTAAAATCAATGATTTAGTCATAAATTATGCGCCCATTCCAAGTGCAAATTTACCAAGAGCAGAAAGAGCCAAGGCAAGCACGATAATGATACCGATAGCTTTTGTAGAGTTCATACCTTTCTTACCAAGCAACCAGAAGATGAATGCAGTGAAGATTGCTGGAAGCAAACGTGGGAAGATTGAGTTCAAGATGTCTTGGAAGTCAATCATCTTTTCACCGATTGGCAATTTGTATGAAATTTCAAAGTTGATCATTGTTGCTACAAGAGCACCCATCATGAAGACACCAAGTACAGATGCAGCTTCAATCAAAGCTGTCAAAGTACTTTGCATGTTGTTGATAAGGTTAACCCCTTCTTTGTAAGCAAATTCCAACTGTTTCCAACGGAAGATGTCATACGCTACTGCAACTGCGATCCAAAGGAAGATACCCCAAGGTTGACCAGCGATAGCCATTGTTGCAGCGATAGATCCCATGATAGCAGGTACAAGTGAACCAAAGATAGTATCTCCAAGAGGAGCGAATGGTCCCATCAAACCTGTCTTGATACCGTTAACCGCATCTTTTGAGGCAACGCCATCTTTTTCTTCCATGGCAAGGTCAAAACCAGCGATGATTGTGTGGAAGAATGGTGAAGTGTTGAAGAATTGAGTATGAACTTTCATCATTTCTTTCAACTCAGGAGTTCCATCTCCATACATTTTACGCAATTGTGGCAAGATCATGTAAAGGTAACCTGATGCTTGCATACGTTCGTAGTTCCATCCCAATTGGAAAGTGAACAAGCTACGTTTGTTAATTTGATTAAAATCTTCTTTTGTTAATTTGTAATTAGAATTCGTCATCTTCAATTTCCCCACTTTCTGATGGTGTAGAAGGTGCTGCTACAGCAACTTTTTGGCTGTTCTTGAAGTGAACAACTGCAAGGAAGATACCCACGATAGAGATACCGATCATAGACAATCCTTTGAAGTTGTTAACAAAGCCAATTTTTTCAGCAACTTCAGCAGGAAGAGTGCCAATGATACCAGCAACTGCTCCACCAAGACTTGTTACGTTTGAGTAAAGTACAGTCAACATAGCTGTCAAACCAAATCCCATAGCAAGGTAGTGAAGGTTACGTTTAACTGGAAGGTAACGAAGCAAGATAGCGAATCCAAGACCTGGAAGCATACGACCTGCAAGAGTCAAACCGTCTGCAACCCATTGGTATTCTTTAACAAGGTTTACAACACCTTGTACGAATTCTCCACCGAAAGCAAGGGCGAAGAATACTGGAAGGGCACGAGATAGAGCCCAAGGAACTGCACCAAGAAGATAGTTACGTTCGATTCCTTTGTAGTCAAAGCGTTCGATCGCAGCATCAATACGGTGAGCGAAGAATGTTGTAGTCATACGACCAAGTACGTCGAAGTAAGTCAAAAGTGCTGCTACTGGTACAGCGATTGTAGTGATCGCAAGGTCTGTTTCGATTCCTTGTGAAACTGAGAAAGCAGTCGCAAGAACCGCACCAGAAGTTGCGTCGATACGAGAAGCACCACCGAAGGTACCTACCCCAAGTACGAACAACTGCAAGCTACCACCGATAAACAAACCAGTTGTCAAATCTCCCATGACTAAACCAGTAATGAAACCAGCGAATACAGGCGAACCTGCAGAAGAAACGATCGTCAACTCATCACAGATTTGATAAGCTGAGTACAAAGTGAGAAGTAAAATTTGCCACCATTGTATCATAACAATGACCTCCTAAAAATTTTTTCCTATTTTAATAAGCTCAAAAAGTCTGAAACTGGATCATTTGGAACCATTTGAGCAGTAAGTTTAACACCTTTTTCCGCCAATTTGTGGAAATCTTCTACGTCTTTATCTACAACGTTGATAGAACGTGTGATCGCACGTGTTTCTGGTGTTTGAGACATGTTGCCGACATTGACAGTTTCAAGTGGCACACCTGCTTCTACCAAACCGAGGAAACGGTCAGGTTTGCGTGCTACAATCAAAAGACGTTGGCTATCGTATTTACCAGCAAGGATATTCGCTGCTGCTTTATCAACTGGCAAAATACTAAGTTTTACACCTGGTGGTGTTGCGAGTTTCAAGCCGCTTTTTTCAACGTCGTTGTTCACAACATCATTGTCAACGACCATGATACGTGAAACATTAAGTTTAGCAGACCAAAGGTTTGCTACTTGTCCGTGAATTAAGCGCCCATCGATACGGCATCCTACAATTGTCATAAGTTTTCCCCCTTTATAAGTTTTAGTGTAGGTTTACAAGTTAAATGTATGTGTTCCTTATACTCCCCTTCTGTTTCAAAGATAATGATGCGGTTGGCACCTTCTTTGAGATAGCTATGTGGAATATAAAGAGATAAGGTTGGACCGACATTCCAGAAACGACCTAGATGATGTCCGTTGATATAAGCAATCCCTTTACCAAACTCAGATAAGTCTAAGTAGGTATCCTTTGGCGCCTCAACTTCAAAGTCATAAGCGTAAAAGGCAGGTTGCCCTTCTGTCCATCCCTTAGAGAAATCAATATTCTCTGGGTTATCAAGAGGAAGTGGATATTGCTTCCAGTTGAGCAAGAAATGCAAATCTTTACAAACACCTGTGCGAATTCCTTTTCGCTGTGTATCTGCTAAGAATTTGTGTCCATAGTTGACACGCCCCATATTTTCAATAAGGATGTCAAATCTAGAGAGCGCTTTCTTTTCACCTTGATAAAAGATATCTTCACCGATTTCTGTTTGGTACTGTGTTGCCACCCATTTGCCATCGATAAAGAGTTGAGCTCTATCACGTCCGTCAATGATTCGAATGCGTTCTTCATCCGCATCCCAACTTGCTTCCGTACGATAGAGTAGGTAGCCGTAACCTTGTCCTAGCTCTTCCATTTTCTTAGGGTAGAGACTTTCAATCGGACTCGTTAAGGAATCCAAGGTTTCAAACAAAGAAACTTTTTCAACTAGCGGAATCGCTTCAACTTCCATACTTTCCTTATGAAGTGGCTCAGATTGTGGATACTCAGGGTAGTAAGTCGCCATCATTTCTTTCACTGCGAAATATTTAGCAGTTGGATTCCCAGCTTCATCAAGAAGAGCGTCATAATCATAAGATGTTACTTGTGGTAAATCAATGGTTCCTCGAGCTGAACAACCATTCATAAAACCAAAGTTTGTTCCACCGTGGAACATGTAAAGGTTGATAGAGCCTTGCTCTAAAACCTCGTGGACAGCTTCTGCTAATTCCTCAGGTTCACGCTTGATGATTGGTTCTTTCCATCGATTGAACCAGCCATCCCAGAATTCCATACACATGAGTGGCCATTTCTTGCCGTGCTCATCAAAGAATTCTTGCATCTGTGAGAAATTATAAGTAGCCTTGGAACCAAAGTTCCCTGTCACAAAGAGATCATCCTCAATTAAGGTTCCAGCCTTAAGAGTTGCTCGCCATGGTCCATCTGATGTGAAAAGCGGACAAGTAACTGCTCGTTCTTCCATCAAACGTCGAATTTCCCTCAAGTAGGTCTTGTCCTCGCCATAGGATCCGTACTCATTTTCGACTTGCATCATGAGAATGTTCCCACCGTTTTCCAATAATCTCGGAACTAGACGTGGAAGCAACTGATCATAGTAGCGACCAACCATGTCAATGAAAGCCGGGTCAGATGACCGAATTCTCATATCCTTGGTCAAGAGCCATGCTGGTAAACCACCGAATTCCCATTCTGCACAGATAAATGGAGAAGGACGTACAATTGCATATAAGCCCAAATCTTGTGCAGTTTGAAGAAATCTCTCTAAATCAAGATTGCATTCAAAGTTAAAGTTACCTTCAGCAGGTTCATGCATGTTCCAAGCAACATAAGTCTCAACCGTATTGAAACCTAGTGCCTTGAGGTTATACAATGAATGATGCCAATCTTCCGCAGGAACTCTAAAATAGTGAATGGCGCCAGACAAAATCTTGAATGGTTTCCCATCCAGATAGAAATCATCTTTAATTTCAAATCTTGCCATTCTTCCTCCCCTAAAAGCGAAAAGTTTGCGCTTTCATTTATTGTTATATCAACTATAAACCAATCGGGGAATAATGTCAATAGTTTTTGAAATTTTCTTTAAAATTTTTCTATTTTTTTACTGAATCTTTTCTAAAAATCATCTCAAATCCTATAAAATCAACATTCTGACTGAAGAGCAAAAATACGAGGCAAAACACGAATTATTTATATGTATTCTAATTTCTTATTCTGATAGTTTAATTTTTTAAAATGCTTTTCTACTATTTTTTTCGATTTTATGTTAAAATCATATGTGGAGAAGGAAAAAATGAGGTGAAAATATGGCAATTCCAAAGTATCAATATATTAAAGATGAATTGAAAAATAAGATCATTTCTGGTCAATTCGCTAGCGGAGACAAGTTCTACACTGAAGCCGAATTGATTTCCATGTATGATGTTAGTTCAATCACAGTAGTCCGCGCCTTGAACGACCTTGCCAAAGACGGATATATCGTCCGCCAA
>CAJPKC010000037.1 GCA_905370255.1 Streptococcus oralis | reverse complement strand
TAGTAGGCTTGGGCTTGAGGGATGGACTTGACCGTCAGGATGGCATTGTAGGTATTGCCGACTCCTTTTTGGAAGCCTAGTTGTTGACGGGATTTATTGATAATGGCATCCAAGACTTCCAGCATGTGCTCCTCATTTTCATAGACGGTATCTGGTATGTCATTTTCAGACTGGTCTGTGATGAGGGTATTGCGATAATCCACCTTAAAGCCTAGGACAGCTCCGTCATGGATGGCTTCCTTGACTGTATACTCATGGAGGCGGTCTCCATACTGTTGCTGGGTGGTTTGGGCGAGGTCACCGACCTGCTGGCGTTTATTTTCCTTAAAGATGGGCGTCCCTGTAAAACCATACCAGAGGGACTGAGGGAAAAAGGCTTTAATGTCTTTTTGTGTTTGTGGTGTCACGGCACGGTGGCATTCATCCACGACAAAGGCCACTCGGAGTCCCTTGATTTTGTCCGCATCTCGTTGGTAAAGACCTTGGTCAAACTTGCGCATCATGGTGGTGATTTTCTGGATGGTTGTCACCACGACACGTTTATCATTACTTCCTAAGCGCTTGACCAAATCATGTGTATTGTCCGTCTCATCGATATCAATGACATCATTGGTCGCATAAGAGAGGAAGGATGAAGTGGTCTGTTGGTCCAAGTCTCTGCGGTCAACGACAAAAATCGTCTTTTGGATAGAAGGAATCTGAAGGAGATTACGAGCTACTTTATAAGAGGTCAAGGTCTTCCCTGAACCTGTCGTATGCCAAACATAGCCTGATGCTTGCTGGCGAGAGGCTTCCTGCACCGCTTCGATAGCATGGATCTGATAGGGACGCAAAAGGATGAGAGATTTCTTGCTATCATCAATGACAGAATACTGCATGACCATCTGGTGCGCACGAGGGATAGAAAGGACTTCGTGGGCAAAGCTAGTCAGGTTTGTCACAGGATGATTGTCCTTATCCACCCACTTGGTTAGAAATTGCTTGTTGAGTTTATTTTCACGAGCTGCAGCGATATAGCGAGTATCGACCTTGTTGGTCACGACAAACATCTGCAAGCTAGAGTAGATACCACGGAATTTCCCTTCACGGTCATATTTTTTTATCTGATGAAAGGCATCGATGAAGGCTGCTTGGGAACTCTTGAGCTCGATCTGAATCATAGGCAAGCCATTGATAAGAAGAGTAACATCCAGTCTACGGTCTTGGTCCATAGGATTTACTTTTTCTCGCTGGACTTGATTGACAACTTCGTAGCTAGACTTTCCTGCTGCGATATTGTCACGCCAAATGACTGACAAACGGATGGTACCTAGACTTGCATCTTCTCTTTGAACCTCAACCTTGGCAATGCCATTTTCGCCGACCAACCACTTGGCCGCATCATAGTAGCTGACAAAGTTGAGTTGGTTCTGAATCTGGCGTTTTTCCTGTTCAGTCAAGGGATGGTCTGCCAGCAGAGCAACGTTGTTTTGGGCTAGTTTCTCAAAGAAATTGTCCCATAGTTGTTCTTCTGTTTTTAGGTCTTCTCTATAAGTCCATTGGCTTTCACCAGTTACCAGCTGGTTAATCAGTTGTTTTTCTATTTCCAGTTCTGGTTTTACCTGCATCTATATCTCTCCTTCAGGGACAATATTCTTGCTATTATTATATCATATTCCTAGCAGAAAACGCTCACTTCCTTTTATTTCAAAGCACTTTTAACCTTCTTTTTGGTGATGATGCGGTCGTTTTTGTTGGCTAGGGATTTGAGTCTGGCTTCGAGCAGGATTTTTCGGCCTGCTTCGTTGCGGGTGTAGACGAGTTGGTAGTTGCCTATATGTGGTGCGACGGCATTTTGGAAGAGCTGGGCATCTTCCTTGCGTTTTTCAAAGAGGCTAGGGACTACGAAATACTTGGATTGGCCGGCTGGTGCTTTTTGAGCGACTAAGAGGTAGCGTTGATTGTCCACTGGGGCAAAGAATTCTCCTAAAACCTTTGAAAAGAGTTCCTTGTCTCGCATACTGCCACCTTTTAGATAGGCAAAGACATTAAAGCTGTCCTTGTCCTCATCGACCTGCACGCGCGACTGGTCATCAGACAAATGCCCGGCAGTCACCATGGCTTTGCGAATAGCTTCACCGATCTGGCGCAAGCGTTTATAGGGACTCTTGTAACTGTAATAGCGAAAGGCTGTGATAGCTAGGACGATAACACAAAGAGCTGTCAACCATGGCAAGGCAAAAAAGGTTAGTCTAAAGACATAGGCTAGGAAGCTAATGGCAGATATCATCAGAACATAGCGAAGCCACTTTTCAGCATCCGCTAGGGCAAGCAGAGGGATTCGTTTACTGTCAGTCGCTACTTCATTGACAATCTCAATCTTGTCAGCAACGATGAGAGATTCCTGCCATTTTTTACGAAGGGAGGCGCGATCCTTGGATAGTTCCATGATCTTCTCGTTATAGTCTTCGAGTTTCTTTTTCTTAAATGGGAACTCAGGAAAGTTCAAGCGATCCAGACCTGTTTCAATGGTATCTTCCTTATAGGACAAGCCAAGGAAATGGTCCATACGACGGGCAAGGGTTTGTAAGTCTTGATATGGATTGAGGTCTAGTTCCTCTTGATCCTCCTTAGAAAAGGCTGGATTTTTGTATGGTTTGATGGCTACTAGGTGCCAGATATTACTAGTCTTATCTGGATGTCCTGGCCAGATACGGATAGCACGGCCCCGCATCTGATTACTGAGCATAAAGCTTCCGACAAAACTTCCGAGGATTAGAGAGTTGACGCAAGGCGCATCCCATCCTTCTCCCAATAGAGACTTGGTTCCGACCAAGACCTGGATAGAACCACGTTGGAAGAGCTCTGTCACTGCTGCGACCATCCCCTTAAAGCTGGATGGAAAGCCTACTTGGAGATAGGCACCTTGATCGAGTTTTCCAATGGCAGAGAAGCTTAAGCTAGTGTTTGGAATGAGTGCTTGAAGTTCTGCCTTGACACTAGCCGGTATGATCACGACACTACCTGAAAGGACTGCTATTGGGACAGACAAGCCTTGCTTTTGTGCACTTCTGCGAATGGTTTCAAAGTAAGGGAGGACACCTAATTGCGTGATTGGTGCTTGGTCATCTCCCAGATAACTAGCAAAATCCTTGCGGATATAGTCCGCCAAGACTAACTGTCTCAAGTCGTGACCTAGACTTGCATACTCGGTTTCAAAGATAGATGCGATGCCAGCCAGTTTTCCTAGAGATTGGTTGAGGATTTGGTCATTGGCCTTGGATTTGACCAAGAAAACCTGACGTTTTTCAATCAGTCCTCTTGATTTCAGTTCTGCTTCTATCTTTTTCTTTGTCTCCTGCGGATCCTCATACCAGTCAGGTGTCTGATAGAGAAGGCCTTGCAAGAGAACTTCTAGCCAGTAGTAATTAAGGGCAGGCAAGCCTTCAGCTCCCAGTAAATCTTTTAGATGCTTGGGAATTTCCAGCTTTTGAGCTTGTAGATAAATGAGGAGTGCTGAGAGATATTTGGGATCCTCAAGGAGCATATCCGCTGAAATTTCCCCCTTGAGAACCTTGGAGCTCCGAATCAACTCTTGGAAGTCAGGATCAACGACTAGTTGGCTGACATACTGCCACTTGGTGTCTTCAAACTCTTCCAAGCGCTTGTCCTCTTCCTTAGTCGGAAAACAGATATAGACAAAGTCCTGATGAGGGCAAAGAGTGTCTTCCTTGACCAGTTCTGGCACCGTGATTTCTTGGTCAATCTCGCCACACATCTGGAGATAGCGATCCCAGAGTTCTGGCTCACTGTCATAAGGCGGTGTCGCAGTGAGAGAGATGACTTGCAATTGCTGGTAGTTTTTACGGAAGTCTTCTAGACTTTTCCACCATTCATTTCTCAAGTGATGGCATTCGTCCAGACAGAGGGTTTCGACACCCCTTTCCTTGAGTCTAGCAAGCAGGTCAAAACCTACAAAGTCCTCAACTTCGCCATTATCTTCTTGAGATTGGACCTGTTGCATAGTGCTGTGAAAGGCTTGGTAGGTGGCGATGGTGATTTGCTTCATATCCTTGAGATTTTGAGACACGAGACTTGTGACCTGGTCCTTATCCTCTAAAAAGGCCTGGCGAATCCTATCCACCCATTGTTCCCGAATGG
Source organism: Streptococcus oralis (assembly GCA_905370255.1). Next base: position 4,138 of record CAJPKC010000037.1, on the reverse strand, counting down.
TAACAGTCGGCACCAAAACCAGAGCTGGCTTATCAAAGCGAGCAATCAACTCGATACCAATGGTTGTTTTACCAGAACCTGGTGCTGCCACCAAGTGGACATGGCCATCTGTTTGATATTCCTGAAAGTTATCCAAGACCTGTTTTTGGTAGTTGCGCCAAGTGCCATTAAACTTCAATCCTAACATGATTTTCCTCATTCTAAGCTGTCATTTTCTTATTCCCATTTTACCATACTTGAGGCAAAGTCACACGAAGTATCCCATGTAGTCTTTCTCCCTAAAATATGGTATAGTAGAATCATACTACACAAGAGGAGTTTACATGTCACACGATAAACAAATGAAAGCTGTTTCTCCCCTTCTACAGCAAGCAATTAATATTTCTTCCATCATCGGTGGAGTTGGTACTTTGATTTTCTGTATCTGGGCCTATCAGGCTGGAGTTTTGCATTCCAAGGAAACCCTATCTGCCTTTATCCAACAGGCCGGTATCTGGGGACCACCACTCTTTATCTTTTTACAGATATTGCAGACGGTTGTTCCTATCATTCCTGGTGCTCTGACATCCGTTGCAGGTGTCTTTATCTATGGGCATATCATCGGGCCCATCTACAACTATATCGGTATTGTCATTGGTTGTGCCATTATCTTTTACTTGGTTCGTCTCTACGGAGCACCCTTTGTCCAGTCCATGGTCAGCAAGCGCACCTATGACAAGTATATCGGTTGGTTGGATGAGGGCAATCGCTTTGACCGTTTCTTTATCTTTATGATGATTTGGCCAGTTAGTCCAGCTGATTTTCTCTGCATGTTGGCTGCTTTGACCAAGATGAGCTTCAAGCGTTATATGACCATTATCATCCTGACCAAACCCTTTACCCTAGTCGTTTACACTTATGGCTTGACCTACATCATCGATTACTTTTGGCAGATGTTTGGCTAATAGACAAAAAACTCAAGGATTCATCCTTGAGTTTTTCTTTGTTAGGCTTCTTTTTTCAATAAGAGGGAAACAAGCACTGATGTAGCAATCATCCATGCTCCTAGAATGATAAAGGTCATTCGACCATCTGTAGTCACCAAGCCAATCCCTGAAAGAACGAAGGGTGTTAATGATGCTCCAAAAGAACATCCCAAAACAGCATAGGAAGTTGCTTTGTTGAGGAGTTTTGCAGGAATTCGCTCAGATATCAACTGAAAGACTGTCGTCAGAGCGATGCTGTAGGCAAATCCTCCCAGGATAGAACCTGCAACCACCACCCAGAGTGAAGGGGAAAGAGCAATGATGATTTGCCCGATACCAAAAGTGACACCAGCGACCAATAGAAGTCTTTCCTTGAAGGTCGAAATCAGGAAAGAAAAGCTGATTCCAGCTAGAATCCCAACCAACTGCATACCACTAAGTACCAAACTGGACAACTGAGCATCTCCAAACCCTACCTCAATCATAAGACTAGGGATGCGGAAGGTGATAGCCGTATTGGTACATACAATGACTGCAGCACCGACAGCTAGAAAGAAAATCAATTGTTTCATAGAGCGAGTTAGTTTCGCTACTTCTTCTGTCTTTTGCTTGGACTCATGAGCTTCTCCTTTTCCATAAGGGACAAAGAGAAGGAAGAGTACAAGAACCACTAGACCTGCTGCATAGGCTAGGAAGGTTGCAGTCCATCCAAAGGCTAAGAGCTGACCGACTGCCAGCGTCAAGATAGAGGCTCCTACTACCTCAGCTGATCCACGAAAACCAAGCATCTGGATACGAGTTTTACCGTGGTAACGTTCACTGATGATCGAGATAGCCTTGGCATTGAGCATCCCAACTCCAAGCCCAAATAGCAAACGGGTTGCAAAGACAAAGTAATAGCCCTGATACCAGAAAGGTGCTGTTCCACTGATTGACAAGATCAAAAGTCCCAAGGTCAACTGGAGGCGTTCAGGAAAAATACGCTCTAAAACTCCGTTTAATAAAAGCATGGCCATAATCCCAAAGGATGGGAGACTGACCAAGAGTTCGACCTGACCAGTCGAATAGCCCTGATAATAGTCAAACATAGCAGGCAGGGCGCTCGAAATAGAAAACGATGTGATCAATACTAACGATAGGGAGAGTATGCTCACTTTTTCCAAAAATTGTTTCATCTTTTCCTCATTCATTGTTCATTTTTCATATTAGTAAAAAGGTCCTTTCCTATCATACACTCTTTAGCCAAAATTGGCAAGCGACTGAGCACCAAGACCAAAAGAAAAAGCGGGGCATCAAGAGCTGTGAAGTCTTGATGACATCCCACTTTTTTATGTGTTTTATCCAGTTATGTGACTTAGATTTTCAAGAATCGACGCATTGAGATTCCTGAACCTAGTGAACCGATACAGATTCCGATGAGGAACAAGAGACCGATCATCAATGGAATAAAGGTATTCGGTGTAATCAAAGATAGGTTTTGACCAACCAAGGATGGGTTGACAGATTGGAACACTCGGTTATAGATAAAGTAAACCAATGCTGATGGAAGAGCTGCTCCCAACAATCCGATAAAGGCACCTTCTAGCAAGAATGGGCCACGGATGTAACCGTTCTTGGCACCAACCAAACGCATGATTTGGATTTCACGGCTACGTGAAATGATAGTAATACGGATGGTATTTGAAATCAAGAAGACTGCGATGAAGATCAAGAGTCCTGCGATGACCAATCCCCATACACGGATGAAGGAAGCCAACTTGAAGAGACGTTCGGTATTGGCACCACCGTCTTGAACTTCAGAGACACCTTCGATTTTCTTAGCTTCTTCAGCTACTGGTTTTACATCACTTGGTGAATTGGTATCTACGATGTAGGCATCATGAAGAGGGTTTGCATCTCCTTCAAACACCTTCCACTCGTCACCCATGGTTTCAGTCAGCTTTTGGTACTGTTCTTCTTTACTTGAGAAGGTTACATTTTTAACAGCTGGCAAGGCTTTGAGGGCATTATAGACCTTGTGGTAGTCATTGTTCGTGACTGTTTGGCCTTCTTTTACAATGGTTTCACTGTTGTCTTCAACGTCTTTACGAACATAAACCATGACGCGGACGTTGTTTTCGATATCCGTTGCCAATTTTGCAGTATTGAAGATAACTGACGCAAAAATAGCAACCAAGGTCAAGGTAATCATTACTGAACTGATAGCAGCAATGGTCATCCATCCATTACGCTTTAAACTTTTTAAAGCTTCGAACAGATGGCGGAAAAATCTACTAATCATCGTATCCGTACTCTCCTTTCGCTTCATCACGTACCACGCGACCATTTTCGATGGCAATAACGCGGTGGCGCAAGGTATTTACGATTTGGCTGTTGTGGGTCGCCATCAAAACAGTTGTCCCTTGAAGATTGATACGTTCCAAGAGGTTCATGATTTCCCATGAGTTATCTGGGTCCAAGTTTCCTGTTGGTTCGTCGGCAATCAATACCTTAGGATTGTTTACAATAGCACGCGCAATGGCGATACGTTGTTGCTCACCACCTGAAAGCTCATTTGGGAATGAACGAACCTTGTGCTTCAAACCGACAAGGTCCAAGACTTCCATAACACGTTTTTTGATGTTACGACGACTTTCACCAACAACCTCCATGGCGTAAGCAATGTTCTCATAAACGGTTTTCTTTGGCAAAAGTTTGTAATCCTGAAAGACTACTCCAACGTTTCTACGCAAGAACGGAATATCTTTCTTTTTAATCTTAACGAGGTTATAACCTGCAACTTGCAAGCTTCCTTTGTCGATTTTGACCTCACGATACAAGGCACGGATAAAAGTTGATTTACCAGCACCTGAAGGTCCTACGATGTAGGCAAATTCTCCTGCATCGATATTTACAGTGATGCCACGTAGGGCTGTTGTCCCGTTGTCGTATTTTTTGACAACATCTCTCATTTCAATGATTGACATGTGACTTCCTTTCTTTTAACTGATACGCCATTTCAGATAAGCATCGATGAAACCATCTAGGTCTCCATCCATAACCTTATCTACTTGCGCAACTTCGAAGCTAGTACGATGATCTTTGACCATAGTATAAGGGGTAAATACATAGGAGCGGATTTGGCTTCCCCATGTAATTTCTTTTTTCTCTCCCTTAAGTGAGTCTACCTCAGC
>CAJPKC010000036.1 GCA_905370255.1 Streptococcus oralis | reverse complement strand
GGTGAAGCCTATGATAAGGTTGGACGTGTCATGGGCTTGACCTATCCAGCAGGTCGTGAGATTGACGAGTTGGCTCATCAAGGTCAGGATGTGTATGACTTCCCACGTGCTATGATTAAGGAAGATAATCTGGAGTTTTCATTCTCAGGTTTGAAGTCTGCCTTTATCAATCTTCACCACAATGCCGAGCAAAAGGGAGAAAGCTTGTCCAAGGAAGACCTATCTGCTTCCTTCCAAGCAGCTGTCATGGATATTCTCATGGCAAAAACCAAGAAGGCCTTGGAGAAATATCCTGTTAAAACCCTAGTCGTGGCTGGTGGTGTAGCAGCTAACAAAGGTCTTAGAGAACGCCTAGCAGCCGAAATTACCGATGTCAAAGTTATCATTCCGCCTCTGCGCCTCTGTGGAGACAATGCAGGTATGATTGCCTATGCCAGCGTCAGCGAGTGGAACAAAGAAAACTTTGCAGGCTTGGAGCTAAATGCCAAACCTAGCCTGGCTTTTGATACCATGGAATAAAGAGTTAGCCTAGGGTTAGCTCTTTTATCTTGGACAAATGCCCGAGTTTTTTAGTATAGTAGAAATATGAGATTAAAAAAAACAATGAGTGTTGTGCTTGCTCTTGGAGCTTTATTGCTTTGTATGTCAGCTTGCCAGCATATTCCAAAGACACAATTGATTCTATTTGAGTCACTGTCATTCAATATGCCCCTCAAATCTCTTGAAAAAGTGTTTGGAGAAGCTGATGAAGTGATAGAAGAAACGGAAACCGCCTATCGGGACACTTGGCATGCAAGGGATCCTTATTTCTATAAAACAGGCCGGCTTTTCTATCATTACGAAAATATTGCATTGAATGGTTATACAGGTCGAGCAGATTTCACATTTTCAAAATCACATCGCTTGGAAGAAGTGACAGTTCATATTCCTGTAGCTTCAAAAATGGAGCAACAAGTAGCGCTCTACAATTTATCCCAGACTATAAAAAAAGAAATTGAAGCTCTTCCGACTTTCAAATCCGTAACTACCGAGACAGTAGGATTATACGATGATGGCTATCGCTATAAAGTCAAATTGCAAGGCCAAAGGAGAGAGCTCTGGGTTGATGTCTACCCGATAGAAAATGAATATACTGAAAAAAATGAAGGCTATAAGTATAGAATTCGAATTGATCAATTTCTCATGTATCCATAATGAACCATACTGTTCAGGGGCTGATACTTGCTATTAGTTTCAAATTCCAGACTGTTTTCTCCTCTTTGAATGTGTTATAATAATTTTTGCTGTGACTGTCTGGAAAGTAGTTGATGAAGGAATGAATAGTGAGGAGGTTTATGAAAGAAAAAGGATTTTGGGAAGGTGTGCAGGCTGCGGTGCCAACGGCTCTGGGCTATGTTAGCATTGGTCTTGCTTGTGGCATTATCGGTTCCCCTTATGTAACCCCTGTAGAGATGGGATTGATGAGCCTCTTTGTCTATGCTGGGAGCGCCCAGTTTGCCATGATAGCCTTGATAGCAGTTCAAGCACCTGTGGCAGCCATTGCTATGACGGTCTTTTTGATTAATCTGCGTCTCTTCTTGCTGAGTTTGCATGCGTCGACCTATTTCCGTCATACTAGCTTATGGAATAATATCGGAATGTCCAGTCTCTTGACCGATGAGACTTACGGGGTCTTGATGGGAGAGCTAGTTCATACGGATAAGGTCAACCCTATGTGGATGCATGGGAACAATCTCAATAGCTATATTTCTTGGTTTTTGGGAACAGTTGTCGGAACTGCTCTAGGTGGCCTTTTGCCAAATCCGGAAGTTTTTGGTCTAGATTTTGCCTTAGTGGGAATGTTTATCGGGATTTTCACTTCCCAGTTTCAAATTATGCAAAAACGGATTCCCATACGAAATCTCTTCATCATTCTTGGAGTTGTTGCTGTGTCTTTCTTTTTACTATTGACAGTGGTGTCTCAGTCACTAGCTGTCCTGTTTGCGACCTTGCTAGGTTGTACGATGGGGGTGATTTTAGATGGTCAGTAAGTATATTTTGATGGCAATCGTCTTTTCTGGATTGGTGACTTGGATTCCGAGAATGATTCCTTTCATCCTTGCTAAGTACAAAGGATTGCCAGCAATCGTAGAGCGTTTTTTGAAATTTTTACCTGTATCTATTATCTTCGCCTTGATTCTTTCAAGTGTAGTGACAGGAAAAGTTGGAAGTTTCCCACAGATAAAGTGGTTAGACTTTCTAGCAGTCTTTCCGACAGCCCTTGTCGCCTTTCGTTACCGCAATCTGGTGGGTACAGTTATCTTTGGAGTGGTCTTGATAGCAGTCCTACGCTTGGTTTTTTAATCAGCCATAAAGAAAACCTATGGCAAATATAGAAATCATATAATGGCGCAATTACTTTTTTTCTGTTAAGATAAGACTGTATCTTATTTTGGAGGAAATATCATGAAAAAAATCGTTAAATATTCATCACTTGCTGCCCTAGGGCTTGTTGCCGCAGGTGTATTAGCAGCTTGCTCAGGTGGTGAGAAGAAAGATGCTGCATCTGGTGAAGCAACATCTGGTAAGAAAGAAATCGTTGTAGCAACTAATGGATCACCAAAACCATTTATCTATGAAGAAAATGGTGAATTGACAGGTTACGAGATTGAGCTTGTTCGTGCTATCTTTAAAGACTCAGACAAGTATACTGTCAAGTTTGAAAAGACAGAGTGGTCAGGGATTTTCCCAGGACTTGATAGCGATCGTTACCAAATGGCCGTTAACAACCTCAGTTATACCAAAGAACGTGCAGAGAAATACCTATACGCAGCGCCAACTGCTAAAAACCCTAACGTTCTTGTTGTGAAGAAGGATGACACTAGCATCAAGTCTCTTGATGATATTGGTGGAAAATCTACTGAAGTCGTTCAAGGAACAACCTCAGCTAAACAATTGGAAGCATACAACACAGAACATGCGGACAATCCAACTATCCTTAATTATACTAAGGCAGATTTCCAACAAATCATGTCTCGTTTGAGCGACGGACAATTCGACTACAAGATTTTTGACAAAATCGGTGTAGAAACAGTTATCAAAAACCAAGGTTTGGATAACTTGAAAGTCATCGAACTTCCAAGCGACCAACAACCTTACGTTTACCCACTTCTTGCCAAAGGTCAAGATGAGTTGAAGGCTTTTGTGGACAAACGCATCCAAGAACTCTATAAAGATGGAACGCTTGAAAAACTATCTCAACAATTCTTTGGTGGTTCATATCTTCCAGCAGAAGCTGATATTAAATAGTTAAAAATTACCTCTGTTAGTGACAGGGGTATTTTTATGTAAGCACATTCAAAAAAAAGACCTCTTTACCTCATATTCTTTGACAGAAGGCGTTTACATAGATTATAATAGTATATAATACCTTTAAAGGAGATTGTCATGAAATATAAAAAATTTCTATCCTCATTTACATTAGCGACTGCTTTGTTAGCAGCAAGTGCGATAAATCAGGAAGTTCAAGCTAATGAAAAGCCTGTAGATGCTAAGGAAAAAGCTGTTACACCATCATCATCTGAAAAACAGATTACAGATGCGCAAAAGGAAGTTAAGAAAGCTCAAGCGTCTGTAGATGAAAAAGCTTCAAAAGAAGCGGAGGCTAAAAAGGACTTAGCCAAGGCTGATAAAAAGGTTGCTGAGACAAAAGAAGCTATCAATATCGCTAAAAATGCTGATGCTATCATCGAAGAAGAATCAAAAGTAGCATCTGAGAAGAGCGCTGAAAAAACAGAAGCTGACAAAGCTTTGGCAAATGCAGAATCTACAGCAACAGCGGCTAAATCTGCAGAAACTGCAGCTAAAGAAGCTAGCCAATCTGCCAATGAAAAGCGTGATGCTAAAGCGGCAGAGGTAAAAGCTAAACAAGCTGAACTAGATGGTATGACTGATGAAAGTCTTAAAAATCAAATCTCTAATACAGAAAAAGAGGTTAAAAAGGCAGAGCAGTCTCTTCAAGAACAGACTAAAGCAGCAAGTGAAGTAGCGAATAAGATAGCAGATAAACAAAAGGAACTTGACAATTACAAACCAACAGTTTTGAAAAAAGCCTTGAATCCAGAAGAACAAGGCCGTAAAGCTCCAGCATCTGAGGATGGTTATGACTATAACAAGCAATATCGTCCTAAAGACGCCTCAGGTAATCCAGTGATGGAGAATGTTGACTTCCAAGGTGTTCGCGAAGTTGAAGTAGAAGCAACTGACGAAATGAAACGCTTCACTAAAGCTTTGGCTGATTACAATGCAAATCCATCCAAATATAAAACAAGACCAGTCTTTAAGTTTGTTGTGGATAATCGCAAATTGACAGAAGCTTTCATTGAGGTAGCAAATGAACTCCGTCGCGCTAATGGTGTTACACAAGACTTAGCTCTAGACGAAGCCTACATCAAACATGCAGAAGAACGATCAAATGAAATGGCTACCACTGGAGCCTTAAGCCATGATACTAAGTTCTCACACCCAGATGGAGAAGATGTTCGTGTAGAAAATATTGGAATGAAATATCTAATTCCTGGATCCGATGGTGGACCAAACTTTGTGGAAGTTAAAAATGGTCAAACGATTTATAATTACGATAAGATTATGAGTTATAAACAGTTTGCTTATGAATCCCTTTTAGCTTGGTATGCAGACTTTAATAATATAAAAGGAATCGACTACGGACACCGCAGAGTCCTTCTTGCATCTGTTGGAGGGAAAGGTGCATTAGCCCAAGGAACTATCGAGGGTAAAGATCCTAACAAGATTTATCATACATTTGCGGGGAATGCATTTGTGAAAGGTGGAGACTCGAGTGAATTCTGGTCTAACTATAACAACTTTAAAGAAGATGATCCTTTGCATCCGACATTCTATGGTAAGAGCATGAAGTTCTTGCCAACATCACTTTGTGTATGTAGAAAAAACAGTTATTGACAAATCTGCTGATATTAAGGCTGAACTTGCGTCATTGAAAAAAGAAAAAGCTGATAAAGATGCTAAAAAAGTAGCTGCTGAAAATAAAAAAGCAGACTTGTTAGCAAACTTGGATAAATTAAATAAACAAGCTAACAATTTAGTCAATGCGCGTGAACAAGTTAAAAAGGACTTGGAACAAACGAAATCTGATTTGGCAACCTTGATTGCAGATGCGAAAGCAAAATCTGACTTAGTTGCTACAAAATCACAAGAGGCAACTAAAGCAAGCCAAAATCTAAAAGCCTTGCAAGCCAAGGTAGCAGAATTGGCTACAGCTATTAAAAATGCGGAAGAAAAACGCGATAAAGCAAAAGCCTTGAAAGGTCAAGCATCAGCCTTGGAAACAACCTTGAAGCAAGCAGAAACTGATAAAGCAAATGCACAGAAAGTTAGTGATCAAGCAGAAGCTGAATTGAAATTGGCTCAAGCAGCCTTGGCAGAAGCTAAAGCGAAGCTACAAGCTTTATTAGATGTACTTGAAGCAGAAAATATGCTGAAAGTGGCAGAAAAAGACGGAATGATTATTGGGCTACCAAAAAATGCACCAATTCAAGACCCACTTCCAGAATTTGATCTTCGTAAACTTGCTGACAAACCTCAAGGAGCAGAAACTAAAAAACCTGGAGAAAAAGCTTCTACTAAAGTATTACCAAATACAGGAACAAACTCAGGTGTAGATGAACAAGCGACTCTGTTTGGAGTTTACGGTTTACTTGCGAGTCTCGGCTTAGCAGGCATCGTAACACGACGCAGAAGACAAGGTAAATAAATCTTAAAAGCTATCTAGCAATCAGCTAGATGGCTTTTTTATGTAGAAGTAAAGATGAGAATGTAGTTTAATATTAGCTTAATATGTATAGTTTCAAACTATATGTCTGCCTATCTAATAACAATTTGCTAAATCAAATAAAGTATGAGATACTATTACGGTATTATTTTTAAAGGAGAAAGAATCATGAAAATCAAAAAATGGTTAAGCGTAGCAGCAATCGCTACAGCAGCAGGCCTTACACTTGCAGCTTGCGGAAATTCAGACAAGAAAGCGGACAATACAACTACAGTTAAAATTGCAACTGTTAACCGTAGCGGTTCAGAAGAAGCGCGTTGGGATAAAGTCCAAGAATTGGTTGAAAAAGACGGAATTAAATTGGAATTCACAGAGTTTACAGACTACTCACAACCAAACAAAGCAACTGCTGATGGTGAAGTAGACTTGAACGCTTTCCAACACTACAACTTCTTGAACAACTGGAACAAAGAAAACGGTAAAGACCTTGTAGCGATTGCAGATACTTATATCTCACCAATCCGCCTTTACTCAGGTAAAAACGGTGAAGAAAACAAGTATACTAAAGTGGAAGAAATCCCAAATAACGGTGAAATTGCAATTCCAAATGATGCTACTAACGAAAGCCGTGCCCTTTACCTTCTTCAATCAGCAGGTTTGATTAAATTGGATGTTTCAGGAACTGAACTTGCTACAATCGCAAACATCAAAGAAAATCCAAAGAACTTGAAAATCACTGAGTTGGACGCTAGCCAAACAGCTCGTTCATTGACTTCAGTTGATGCAGCTGTTGTAAACAACACTTTTGTTACAGAAGCAAAATTGGACTACAAGAAAGCACTCTTTAAAGAGCAAGCTGACGAAAACTCAAAACAATGGTACAACATCATCGTTGCGAAAAAAGATTGGGAATCATCACCTAAAGCTGATGCAATCAAGAAAATTATCGCAGCTTACCACACTGACGAAGTGAAAAAAGTCATCGAAGAAACTTCAGACGGCTTGGATCAACCAGTTTGGTAATAAACACAGGGAGGTGGGAGAGATTTTTTCCACCTCTTGCTTTTATATAGAGACTAAAGAAAAGGAACATCCACTTGTATTGATTCCAAAGGTACAAGTCCTAGTAGAAAGGTAGAGAGAAAATGGTTTTCCCTAGCCAAGAAGAACAAATTGAAAAGTTTGAAAAGGATCATGTAGCGCAACATTATTTTGAAGTTTTGCGTACCTTGATTTCTAAAAAATCAGTCTTTGCCCAACAAGTCGGCCTGAAAGAGGTGGCTCGTTATCTAGGCGAAATCTTCAAGCGCGTAGGTGCAGAGGTCGAGATTGACGAGAGCTATACAGCACCTTTTGTCATGGCGCATTTTAAAAGTTCACGCCCAAATGCCAAGACTATCATTTTCTACAACCACTATGATACGGTACCTGCGGATGGCGACCAAGTCTGGACAGAGGATCCATTTACGCTTTCTGTGCGTGATGGCATTATGTATGGACGCGGGGTTGATGATGACAAGGGGCATATCACTGCTCGACTCAGTGCGCTGAGAAAATACATGCAAGATCACGATGATCTTCCAGTCAATATCAGCTTCATCATGGAAGGGGCAGAGGAATCTGCCTCTATGGACTTGGATAAATATTTAGAAAAACATGCGGACAAACTTCGTGGTGCAGATTTATTGGTCTGGGAACAAGGGACAAAGAATGCCTTGGAACAGTTAGAAATTTCTGGTGGAAACAAGGGAATTGTGACCTTCGATGCTAAGGTCAAGAGTGCCGATGTGGATATCCACTCTAGCTATGGAGGTGTTGTGGAGTCAGCGCCTTGGTATCTCATTCAAGCTTTGACCAGTTTGAGGGCTGCGGATGGGCGTATTTTAGTTGAAGGCTTGTACGAACATGTGCAGGAGCCTAATGAACGTGAGTTAGCCTTGATTGAAACCTATGCTCAACGCAATCCAGAGGAAATCAGTCAGATTTATGGCTTAGAATTGCCCCTTTTACAAGAGGAACGTACAGCCTTTCTCAAACGGTTCTTCTTTGAACCAGCGCTCAATATAGAAGGAATTCAGTCTGGTTATCAAGGCCAAGGGGTTAAAACGATTTTGCCAGCAGAGGCTAGTGCCAAGCTAGAAGTTCGTCTGGTTCCTGGCTTAGAACCACATGATGTTTTGGAGAAAATCCGGAAACAACTAGACAAAAACGGTTTTGATAAGGTAGAATTGTACTATACCTTGGGTGAGATGAGTTATCGAAGCGATATGAGTGCACCATCTATTCTCAATGTTATTGAGCTGGCCAAGAAATTCTATCCACAGGGCGTATCTGTCTTACCGACAACTGCAGGGACAGGTCCTATGCATACGGTATTCGATGCCTTAGAAGTACCCATGGTTGCCTTTGGTCTAGGAAATGCTAATAGCCGAGACCATGGTGGAGATGAAAATGTGCGAATCGCCGATTATTACACCCATATTGAATTAGTAGAGGAGCTGATTAGAAGCTATGAGTAGAGATATTATCAAGTTAGATCAGATCGATGTGACTTTTCACCAAAAG
>CAJPKC010000035.1 GCA_905370255.1 Streptococcus oralis | reverse complement strand
AGCTAGAGCGAATAAAATATGAAGGTTACCAATAACCCCCCAACCAATTTGCTCAAGAACACCACCAGTAACAACAAGTGGTGCAAAGTTAGGGTTAATCATCACAAGCGACTTACCGATTGAAATCATCAATCCAGCCGCTGGCATAACAGCGATAACCACCATTAGAGCCTTACCGAATTTTTGCCAAAATTCGAAAGACAAGACATTTTTGAATGTATCTTTCATCATTCAAATCTCCTTTTATATTTATTAGGCAAACGTTTTACGAAAACGTTTGCACTTGTTTGTGACTTAATTATACCACTTTTTATTTTTTTGTAAAGGCTTTTTTAAAAATTTTTTTCTGTCCAATCATTTCAATATCTCTCACTTATTTGCTGACTTTGAGTTTGCGAGTCTTTTCTGATATAATATTAGCTATGAAATCCTATAATACCTTGAATGATTATTATCGAAATTTATTCGGAGAAAAAACTTTCAAAGTTCCTATCGATGCCGGATTTGATTGTCCCAATCGTGATGGTACAGTAGCTCATGGAGGTTGTACTTTCTGTACTGTTTCTGGATCAGGAGATGCTATCGTTGCACCTGACGCTCCTATCCGTGAGCAGTTTTATAAGGAAATCGACTTTATGCACCGTAAATGGCCAGATGTAAAAAAATATCTAGTCTATTTCCAAAACTTTACTAATACTCATGAAAAGCTCGAAGTGATTCGCGAACGCTATGAACAAGCTATTAATGAACCCGGTGTTGTTGGAATCAATATCGGTACACGACCAGATTGCCTGCCTGATGAGACTATCGAATACTTGGCAGAACTATCAGAGCGAATGCATGTTACTGTAGAGTTAGGTTTACAAACAACCTATGAAGAAACTTCTGAATTGATTAACCGTGCCCACTCCTATGAACTTTACGTGGAAACGGTTAAGCGCTTGAGAAAATATCCAAAGATTGAGATTGTAGCCCATTTAATTAATGGTTTGCCCGGTGAAACTCATGACATGATGGTGGAAAATGTTCGTCGCTGTGTGACTGATAATGATATTCAAGGGATTAAACTTCACCTACTTCACCTTATGACAAATACTCGGATGCAACGTGATTATCACGAGGGTAGATTGCAACTGATGAGCCAAGAAGAGTATGTTAAAGTTATTTGTGATCAGTTAGAGATTATTCCCAAACATATCGTTATTCACCGAATCACTGGAGATGCACCTCGACATATGCTAATCGGCCCGATGTGGAGTCTCAATAAATGGGAAGTTCTAAATAGCATAGAAGCTGAAATGAGACGTCGAGGTAGTGTCCAAGGATGCAAGGCTGTAAAACAGGAGTTTATGAATGAAAAAACCACTTGAAATGGCGCATGATTTTCTTGCCCAAGTCATCACAAAAGATGATGTTGTTGTAGATGCAACAATGGGAAATGGACATGATACACTTTTCCTTGCCAAATTAGCTAAACAAGTCTACGCTTTTGATATACAAGAACAAGCTCTTGAAAAAACAAGTCAACGTCTACAAGAAGCCGGTTTGACCAATGTCGAGTTACTTCTACAAGGTCATGAAACCGTAGATCAGTTTGTAACTGAGGTGAAGGCAGCCATCTTTAATCTAGGTTATCTTCCTTCTGCCGATAAGTCTATTATTACTAAACCTCACACAACCATTGAGGCACTTGAAAAACTCTGTCAGATGCTCGTTAAAGGCGGACGAATAGCCATCATGATTTATTACGGGCATGAAGGCGGAGATATAGAACGGGATGCAGTTATGGATTATGTTAGCCAGTTACCGCAACAAGAATATACTGCAACTATCTATCGCACCCTCAATCAAATCAACAATCCACCATTTTTAGTTATGATTGAAAAATTAGAAAGGTATCGACATGGATAAACAATACCTACGAGATAAAATAGAAAATCTACGTCACAAATTTGTCGAATCAACTCAACATGAACGGGCAGTTGGTATGTTAGATGAAGCTCATATGAGCAAAAAGATGCTAAAAATCAAGAAAAAAATGATTACACTTGAAATGGAGCGTTGTCAAAAGAAAATCGAGCACAAGGATTGCTCGAAGATTGATCAAAAAATCCAAGAACAAAAGGAACTTTTTGAAGCTTGTCGCAAACAAAAATAAGGAGGTAGAAGATGAATTTACTTTTTTATCTCTTAGTATTTTTACTAGTTCTTATTGTTTCTAGCACGACCAATAAGCTTCTGCCCTTTTTACCCATGCCTCTGATTCAAATTTTGTTAGGGATTGGAATTGGACTTTGTTTACCCAACAACCAATATCATTTAGATACTGAGTTATTCTTAGCTTTAGTCATTGGCCCACTACTCTTTCGCGAGGCTCAAGAAGCAGACATTACTTCTATCCTAAAACACTGGCGGATTGTCCTCTACTTGATTTTTCCAGTTATCTTTATCTCAGCGCTGAGCATGGGGGGACTCGCTCATGTCCTTTGGGCTAGCCTTCCATTGGCCGCCTGTGTAGCAGTTGGTGCTGCTTTAGGTCCTACTGACTTAGTCGCCTTCGCATCCCTTTCTCAACGCTTTTCCTTCCCAAAGCGGGTCTCTAATATCCTAAAAGGGGAAGGTCTTCTGAATGATGCTTCTGGACTAGTAGCCTTTCGAATGGCTCTCATCGCTTGGACAACAGGAACATTCTCCCTTACCCAAGCCGGAACTTCATTAGCCATTTCCATTGTTGGAGGTTTTGCAGTCGGCTTGATAACAGCCCTAATCAATCGCTTCCTCCATACTTTTCTACTCAGTGTCCGCGCAACAGATATCGCAAGTGAGCTCTTGCTAGAACTCAGTTTGCCCCTCTTGACATTTTTCATAGCTGAAGAAATTCATGTCTCAGGTATTATCGCCGTTGTAGTCGCTGGGATTTTGAAAGCCAGTCGTTTCAAAAAAATCAATCTGCTTGAAGCTCAGGTTGATACTGTTACCGAGACTGTTTGGCACACTGTAACCTTCATGCTCAATGGTTCTGTCTTTGTCATTCTTGGGATGGAACTGGAAATGATTGCTGAACCAATTCTTAAGAGTGCATTTTACAACAAAGTGCTTCTCTTAGTCAGCGTTTTTCTCTTGACCTTCCTACTCTTTGCCATCCGCTTTGTGATGATTTACGGCTTTTACGCTTTTCGGATCAAGAAACTTCATAAAAGCTTAGACAAGTATGTCAAAGATATGCTTCTCCTTACCTTTTCTGGCGTCAAGGGAACTGTATCCATTGCCACTATCCTTTTGATACCATCTAATCTAGAACAAGAATATCCTCTTCTTCTCTTCCTCGTAGCTGGTGTAACACTTGTCAGTTTCCTTACAGGATTACTGGTACTTCCACACCTTTCCGAAGAGAAAGAACCATCTAAGGATCAGCTCATGCACATCGCTATCTTAAATGATGTCGCCATGGAGTTAGAGAAGGATTTAGAGAACACAAAAAACAAGGTTCCACTCTATGCGGCTATTGACAATTATCATGGACGTATTGAAAATCTTATTCTTAGTCAAGAAAACAAAGAAATTCAGGAGGACTGGGAAGCTCTTAAACTCTTGATTCTCAGTGTTGAAAGCGATGGCTTGGAACAAGCCTATGAAGAAGGGAAGATTGGAGATCGTGCTTATCGTGTCTACCAACGCTACTTGAAAAATATGGAGAAAAATATTAAGCGAAACTTTGCTTCTCGACTAACCTACTACTTCCTTGTCTCCATACGCATTCTTCGTTTTCTACTTCATGAATTGCTCACATTTGGGAAAACATTCCGTTCATGGAAAGACAAGGAAAAACAGCGACTTCTTGCCATTGATTATGACCAGATTGCAGAACTCTACCTAGCTAATACTGAAATTATCATCGAGAGTTTGGAAAACCTCAAAGGGATTTATAAAAGTTCTCTGATCAGCTTCATGCAGGAATCTCGTCTCCGTGAAACCAGTCATATTACAAGTGGCGCCTTTGTGGAGCGGGTTATCAATCGTATCAAACCCAATAATATTGATGAAATGCTTAGAGGTTACTACCTTGAACGTAAGTGTATCTTTGAATACGAAGCTCAAAAACTCATCTCAGCTCAGTATGTCAAAAAGCTACGCCAAAATGTCAATAATTTAGAAACCTATTCCTTAAAAGAATCTGCTAATACCTTACCTTACGATATGATGGAATTAGTTCGAAGAAATTAAAGTCTATACAAAACAAGAAAAACTGGAGGTTTGTGAAATGAAAAAGTTGTGGAAACAGCTGAACGATAGACCATTATTAAAAGCTTTTTTACACTACTATCAAGCCTCTGATAGCGAGCTAACCAGCGTTGCTGTTGCCTACTATTGGTTGATTTCAATCTTCCCTTTACTCATGATAGTGGTCAATATCTTACCCTACTTTCAAATTCCCATCTCAAACTTTCTATTAACAATCAAGGAATTTTTACCAGATACAATCTATGAAGTTGTTGCAAAAATTGTCAGAGAAGTTCTGACTCAACCATCAACAGGTTTACTAAGTTTTGCTATCTTATCAGCTCTTTGGACTTTCTCCAAATCCATGGATTTTCTTCAGAAGGCCTTTAATAAAGCCTATGGAGTTGCAAAAAATAGAGGAATTATCTCACATCAGCTGATGAGCCTCTTAGTTAGCTTTGGACTTCAAATTCTCTTTGCGCTTGCATTATTCCTCAGTATGTTTGGCCATATGCTATTGGATTTGCTTAAAAACTACTGGAAATCTGAGAGTGCTCTGTTTTCATATCTACAAGATTTTACAGGACCGCTGATTTATGCCTTTCTTTTTGCAATCGTAATCATGCTCTATTATTTCCTACCAAATGTTAAAGTAAGTAAGATTCGCTACGTCATACCTGGAAGTCTCTTTGTACTAGTTACGACGATTGCTTTATTAAACATCTTTGCAGCTTATTTCAACAATTATGTCAATTATCTCGTTGACGTTAGATTTTTCAGTTCGATTGTCGTCGTTGTCATGATGTTCTGGTTCATTATCATTGCCAAGATATTAATTATCGGTGCCGTCATCAATGCCAGTGTTCAAAACCTAAAAGATCCAGATTTCAAGGTCAATCAATAATTCTCATATACTTGTATGTAACAAAAACAGATAAATCCCCCAGTCATTGATACTGGGGGATTTTCTTTAGTACTTTATTGTCCACTCGTTAGGGCTTGCAACTCTGATTTTAGATATTGAGCCAAATGTTGGTGAGCAAAAATATTGGCATTTTTTTCTGCGGTAGGATTGTAGTTTGTGTTGGTATTTACATCATAAACATAAATATCACCACTCTCTGACTGAACCCATTCAATAGCAGCAACTTCAATCTGAGCATTCTTAAGGAAGTTCTCATAAGCTTCTCTTCGAGAATCTGGTAAAGGTTCTGTAATCTGGAATTTTTCAGACGTTTCTAGTTGTTCTGGTCTCTTGCCAATTTGACAACCATCTGCTGGACACAGTTGGAAACCATCTGAAGAATCAATCGAAACAGTATAGAGAAACTTTTGATTGATAAACTCTGAACGACGGATACGTCCATCACTTGGCTTGATGTAGGCTTGTAACAAGGTAATCCCGTCCACTGATGGTTCAAAGAGAGGACTATTGACATAAGCTTCAAGTTCTTCTTCATTTTGAAAGAGTTGAACGCCTAATCCCTTACCTGCTCGATTGTGCTTGGTAATCAAAGGATAAATGTTCAATTTTCTTGCTGCTTCAATGATATTTTCTTGACCTAAAACTGCAACTGTCGCAGGAGTCTCAATACCAGACTCGTTTAACTTCAAATATTGTTTGACTTTACTGATTTCTAGGTTGATAGCTCCAGTTCCATTCACAACCTTGCGTCCGTGAGCTTCTAACCAAGTAATCACCTGCTCTGTAAATTCTGGCGCATAACGATGTCCTCTTGTGTGTGAAGAGGCAGACATACGATTGTAAAAGATACCTTGCGGCGGTGGGCTTTGCAAATCTAAAATCCCACTAGACAAATCCCATAGTTCATAAGGGACTTCTAATTCTTCCAACCATTTCACTAAATGTTGAGTCCATTCTAGATTCTCATGAATCACATAAACTTTTGCTTCACTCATTATTTATATCTCCTTAAGAAAAGCTGACTGATAATTGGCTTTCCTTTTCTTCTTCTAAAATATATCCTTCTGTTTTTTCAATAACGCTGACTGTTAAGATTTGACCCAAAACATTGATCATAGTACGTCCAGCATTGACAAAGAAATCAACTGCAAAAATCAAGGCCACTCCTTCAACTGGCAATCCCAGTTGAGGTGCTGCTGCTAATAGAACCACGATAGCCCCTGATGGCACAGTTGCCGCAGTTTTTCCAATCAAGGTCAAAAGCAAAACAGTAAACAAGAGACTTGATAAAGAAAATTGAATGCCGTAGGCATGCGCGATAAAGATTGTCGCTACAGAGAAATAAACTGCTGCTCCTTCTAAATTAAAAGTATATCCTAAAGGAACAACTAAATCAATTGTATGCTCGTCATGGCCCTGTTTTTTCAAATCTTTAAGAAGTGATGGCAAGACCACACTAGAACTTCCAGTAACAAAAGCCAGAGTCAAGAGACTCCAATTTTCACGAAAGGCTGACAAATATGGTACTTTAAAGAAGACAGCAATCAAAGGGAAAATAAGGAGAACCAAAACAGCATAAGCCAAATAAGTTCCGATTACAAATTGACCAAGTCCAATCAATTTGTCAACACCAGTCGTTGCAACATCTTTGGCGATAAATCCAAAAATTCCAATCGGTGATAGTTTAACAATCACTGCAACAATCTTGTAGATGGCTTCAATCCAGATTTGGAAACCTTCAATAATCTTCTGAGATTTCTCAGACTTAAGATTCCCAATTCCGTAACCAAGAAAGATTGCAAAAACGATAATTGGCAATAGAGCGCCATCTGAAAGAGATTTAACGATATTTGATGGAATAAAACCAAGGAGAAATTCGCTAAATTTTACATTGTTGGCGATACCATCAAGGTTTCCACCAGTTTGACCGATGTTCACTCCTTGACCAAATCCTAAATAGTAACTAGCAAATACAAACAAAAGAGTCATGGCAGTTGTTACAGCAAAAAAGTAAACCAAACTCTTGGTCAAAATTTTCCCGAAAGATTTTTTTCCGATAACTCCAGCTACTGCAACAACGATGGTTGGGAAGATTAGCGGAATGATAACCATATTGATCAATTTAATAAAGGCTTGACCTAAAAATTGATAAAAGCCTGAAAATTGTGGCCAGATAAGTGCAGCGATAACACCAAAGACCAAAGCCACCAATAATTGAATGCCTAGTGAGAGTTTTGACCATAAAGTAACTAATTTCATAAGAAACTCCTTTGTTTTATTTGCTACTCATTCTACTACTATTCTTCTCTCCTGACTAATATATATTTTTTATTGTCACCATAAAAAAGATTTATAATGAAGGTTCAAACTACTCCAACTTTACAAAGTAAATCATATTGATGTTTGATATAGTATAAAAAATCAGTTTCTAAACAAAAATTTTTAGAAAAACACTGTTAAATCAAGGAATATGCTTTCCTTTTATTCAAATTTTATGATACAATATTGTTATGATTTTAATGAAACTCGCTTCCGTCTTGCTTTTGGTACTAACCTTGGCTTTGGCTATTATCTTTAGTAGATTCTTCAAGCTAAAGAAAAAGGGGATTAACTTTGCAGATTTGGCTTTTCCTTTTCTAATTTTTGAATATTATTTAATCAGTGCAAAGGTTTTTACCCATAATCAACTTCCGATATTGGGAGCAGCCTTATCTTTGTTGGCAATCATTCTAGCCTTTTTCTTCTTGAGCAAAAAACGTAGTTTTTATTATCCAAAATTCCTTAAATTCTTTTGGAGAGCTGGATTTCTACTCACATTGCTCATCTACATCGTTATGATTGTTCAAATCTTCATGATGAAATAAAAATAAATCATGCCAGCACCTCAACAGTTGGCGACTAGTTTTTCCACATGAGGTGCTTTTCTAATGACATTTTAAAAAGAGATTATTAAAAAAATAGGAGATCAAACAAGTGAAAAAAACGCTCTTGGCAAGTGCCATCACGCTTACTTTTCTAGGATTTGCAACAAATCCAGCTTTTGCTGAAGAAAAACACCTACAAACTACTACAGTAGAAAAGACACAAGAAACTACAACTACAGAAAAAGAAAAAAAGAGCACCCCTTCAACCAAGGAAACTGCTCCTTCTACTGAAACAAGATCAAGCCTCCCTACAACATCTACTACAACTCCAAGTACAAGTTCAGACAAGAAAGAAGAGACAAAAGCTCCAGAAGTCAAAAAAAATGGTTGGGTATTTGAAGAAAATATCTGGCGCTTCTATGAAGCAAACAAACCTGCTCTAAATTGGAAAAAAATTCACGGAAAATGGTACTATTTTGATAAACATGGAATCATGCTTGATAATAC
>CAJPKC010000034.1 GCA_905370255.1 Streptococcus oralis | reverse complement strand
AACAGAACCCGAGGAAAAACTATGAGCTACTCCATCTTTCCATAACCGACCGAATAAAGATAGAAACCTACTTAGAACTAGGTTTGAAACCTTGCCGAATTGCAAGTAAACTTGGCGTCCATAAGTCTACCATTTCAAGAGAATTAAGACGATGCCAAAATGGTTATTCTGCAGCCTTAGCACAGGAACAGTACGACCACAGGGCTAAGCAAAAGGGTCGGAAGTCTCGTTTGACACCCAAGCTGAAAAAGAAATTGAGAAGGGTTTAAAATCCTCCTGCAATCGAACAATTGTTTCCTTGAACTCTTTGGTATATTTTTGGCTCCTTTGGTTAGATACTATTCTACCAAAACGTGTCCATAAAATCATACTAACATCAGATCATAAGAAAATCGAATGGTCTTGCTTTGCCATTCAGGCTGAATATTTCGGTTCATGATTGGATACTTGTTATCCCACAGGATAAGGTAAGACTCTAGTTTAGATCTTAGTATGCTAAACCAAGTTTTGTCCATTTACCTGTATCTAGATTTAATAGGAAATGAAAACGATCGCGACCGTAGGAATCTCTATTCTCCTCAATGACTGCATCGCAAACAACCTTTATTTGGTTACTGAGAACATCTGTGACATAAGCCATAGTATAACCCTTAGGAGATTCGGCTTTATAAATGAGATTGCCAAATAAATCAAATATTTTCATTTCAGTTACTGAAGTTTGTTTAGACGAGGTTCTATAAATAACTAAAATCAGTTTTTGATTAGGATAGAAAGAGACTGTTTCTTTATAAGGAATCTCTAGTTCATACTCTTGATTATATCCCCAGGAAATAATGTCCGTCGAATCATGATATTGGAATATTAACACCCCGTCTATAGAGTAATAGTAAAAATCTGATGCAGTAAAATTTTTTCCAACTCCAATAAAAATAACATTTTTATCTTTATCAAAGTCTGCAAATATTATATTTTCTATGTGAATTTCTATAGTTTCTCCATTATTCTCCCACTTAACACTTTGGTCAGTATATCTAACTCTCATATAAAGTATCCTTTCCCTATTCTATGTTACGAATTCCAATTATCTCTAAATAATTCATTTTTTCTCTCCCCATCAACATTTCGATCTGATTGGGACCACCTGGCAAATACCTGTTGATTTCTAAGTCTATTTGAGGTCCAATAGGTCCTACATTTGCAGGTATTTCACTCCCTTCTTTAACTCTATATTGGACAACTCTATCAATATCAGGTTTCCAATTATATTTTACTGCCAATCTATCTCTAACATATTGTCTGTCCGATATTGTATTTATATCTGTAGCAAAATTTCCAGGCCATGTATCCAACTGTTTACTGCGTGGAGCCATTGCCATTTCAAATGTATCTCCTCCTTTAAGAATTTTAAAAGAAGGTTTTACATTTAGTGGCCATGGATCTTGCTCATACAAAATCTTATTGTAATCGTCAATTGTCCCATTTGGTATATTCTTTTTAAAGTCTTGCCATGTTTCTTCAGATCCCATCCCTTTACTACGCCAATAACCGCTATATCTCTTAGCTTCAATTGGATCCATCAAATCGCCAGTATATGGTCTTAAGTCTTTCTGCAGAATCTGTTCTTTATTATACTTCGGCGCTTCGACATCGTGGACATCTTTCACCTCTGGAACATCCAAATCAACCTTCGGCTTAACTGTTCCTACCTGATCAACCGATTCACCCTTTATAGTAGATAAATCTTTCGATTTTGTCAACACATCAATATCTGGTTTCTTGGATTTTGGAACTACAGTTGCTGCTCCAGCCACTGCTTCAACTGGTTTAATTTTTGATGTTTCCACATCCACATGAGGTTTAGGAGTCGATGCCAAATCTGCTTTTACAGTTGGTTCTATTTTCAGATCTAATTTAGGATTTTTCTTCTGATGAACAACTGTTGGATCAATTTTAAGCTTCTTAGAATTTAATCCCGAACTATCGACTTCAATATGCTGTTTCGTAGAATTTGTTGGTATGTCAGGTACGTCAGTAGCATTCGTCTTACCAAATTTCCCGTTTAAGTGGCCTCCCGCTTTCTTTGCAGCGAAACCTTGTGCTTGTCCCATCACCAGATTTCCGATAGCTGCTTTGGGATCTTTATCAGTAGCAAATGCATAAACCACTTTAGATGCATCATTTACATCATCTGCATGCGAGGCAAGTTTTAATAGAGTAGATCCAGCTTTCCCAGCTTTTCTCAATTTCATTAAATAGGATCCAGCTCCTGCAGACAATACGACTGATGCTGCATCAATTCCGGCCCATACTCTCTCTTCAGTAGACAGCCGATCTCCTGTGATCATTGTATGACCTGTGAATGCTGAGTAGGCACTATCTGTAGCAAGATAAGCCGTCGAGGCAGAAGTAAGTACTAAAGAGCCTCCACCAGTAAAAGGAGAGAGCACAACTCCTCCTACAGCTGCTACCCAGGCAAGTATCTTGATACCTGTATCAACTTTTTGAAGAGTTTCTCTATGCTCCTCATAATAACGACTTGCTTTTAGTTTTTGGTAGTCCGGAATTTCTTTCGGATACATTAATTCAAGAACTTCCTCTGCACTCTTTCCTTTAATTTGCTTGAGTTGCTCATCTGTCATTTTATCCTTATGCTTCAGAGATTCTTTTACAGCTTCTAGACGTTTACTGTAGACATCTTTTGCCGCCTTAATGGGAGAGGCTTTCCCATCAAGGATTTCTGATAAAGAATAAGGAACTTCTTTCTTATCATCGTAGTACGCGGTAGGAGCGCATATATTCCCATTAACGGGTCTATAATTGTGTTCAGTTCTTGTTAAATTCTTTGTTTTATATTTTGATTCCGATCCATTTATTTTATTCAAACCTTCCAGCACTTTATCAATACCAAGTGTAAACTTACTATCAATATTCTGCATAATATTTTGATGAATTTTCTGAGCACTTTTTAGTATCTTAGAGACTCGGGTCGTAGCTTTATCAAATTCATCACTATTTTTAGTAACATTTAACGCCGCCTCACCGGTTTGCACATAAAGATCTGCCACGCCCTCACTGGTAACAGTTTTAGCCACTTCCTCAATATCGTTGATGAGCTGACTCATTGATTTGCTAGATCCACCACTAGGATAGCCACCACTGACATAATTGCTATATGCGTTGACACTGCTAGTAGATCCTCCACCACCAGATTGTAAATTCGAACCTGCTTCAGAAAAGTCGCTTTTATTTGAGTAATACTTGCTCATCTAATTCCCCTTTTCGCTTCCTTCTTTCTCCTGTTCCTTAATATCATCTTGAATTTGTTGAACGGCTTCTTTCGGATTATTATTTATATAATTCTTATCTTCTTGAGATGTTGTTGGTAATTCCAAAAATAACCCGGCTACATAAGTCGCCATAACCTTATCTACATCAACCATTCCATCATAGGTATTCTGCGCATGTTGCCACAACACTTCTGCTAATGTTCCAAACTCTTGTGCCTTTAAAACATAGTTTTCAAAACCATTATTTGCCGAGCGGCCTGCGACTAAATCATGAAATGCCCCTTGAGAAGATAACGATGAGATAGTTGAGCTAATATGACTCAATTTTGCAGTAATTTGACTTGCGTACTCCACTATTGTCATACAGTGATAAATTAATTGTTCCTGATCAGACAAGACCAACTTAATATCTACTCCCATAATTCTCCCTTCACTTTTAATTTCTGAATTAATTGTTTCTTAAACTGCTCACCACTAATAGATCTGCGAGTCTGGTTCTCCATATCATATTCATATAAATATTGGTCACTCCTGTAGTATAGTCTGTCTTGAACATTATGTGACGAATCATTAATTTGAATACGAAGTGCATCATCATTTGGATGATGAAAAACTAGTTTTAAATAAGCTTCTGCTTCCCATTCTGAATGCAGATAATCTTTTTGATTAGCGTCTACATTTTGTAGGATCGGATAAAGTGATATTAAAGAGGCTAAGAATATAGCTGTACCCACGCGATCAATTAAAAACTCATTTTCATCATTTTGAATGATAATAATTGCCATCCTATCATACTCATCTACATTAGGAGAATAAAAAAACATTTGATTGACATTACAATGATAATTAGCTTGTGCATACTCATCTAGATAAGCACCATATTGTATGCATTCTTCCGTAGGTGTCCCATCTACAATCAACTCCATATTCGATAGGTCTTCAAAACCCTTTTCTACTATTCTCAATAAAGCTTCTTTTCTAGTTTCACCTTCTTTGGCAGGCAAAGGAAGAAAAGCAATATCATTTGAATGATCATTAAACATATGTAGCGCATATAAAGCTTCTAACGTAAACATCATGCTCCGTCAATCTCCTTTATTACTGTTGATGAAGGAATTGAAGAGAGAAGCCCCTCAAGACCGTAAATTGTTGTTTTAAAATCTTGGATATTGTTAAAAAAATCAGCACGATAAGTTTCAAGAAATGTTCGCAATTCTACGTACTGGTCTTTTGCTTTTCCCTTCCACTCTTTTTCAAGTCCCTTTAGTGAAGTAATCTCAGCATCTATCGAATTAAATAGGTTGGCAATCTCTATCAATTCATTTTCAATTGCCGCTATATTACTATCATCATACTCAACAGTAGAACTTTCATAGGTAGAGTCTATAGAGTTAATATTTGTATCCATCCGTTTTTCCTTTCATCACCAAATCCATTCCCAAAAAGGTTTTCCCTTATTATATTTTGATTTATTACTACTGATTGAACTATCTAATGCAGCGATTTTGGCAGTCAAAGTACTATACAAATTTTTATATGAGGTATTTGCATCTCTCACAAAATCCGTGAATTCTTTGATCTTATCTTTATCATTTTGTAGTTTTGTTTTCATAGTTGAAAGATAATGATATCCCTCATTTCCATCAATCTTTTTAATTGCATCTTTACATTCATCAATATATTTCGTAAAGTGTTTTAGTGAAATATCCTTATCTAGCCCATGGTTACTAATCGCATTTTTTACTCTTATATATTTTTTTCTTTCCGCTATATCACTATCAATTTGTGCTTTCAAACTTGCATCACTCATTACTTACTCCTTCACTTTCAACCAATTTTACTGTTTTGCTTTTTCTGCAATATCATGTGCTTTATTAATATCTAAGGATGATTTATCAGAGGTTGAATTTGACTCAATACTCCCTTTAATTTCTTGACCAGTCTTAAATTCTTCTTCATCTATAACTGAAGAAGGTGTTGTCGATTTCTCCTTAGGTTCCTCTGCGCTCTCATCTGTTACAGATTCTACATCCCTATTATTACTTATAACCTCTGAACCTATATCTGTTTTTGGGACAGGCCTATAAAACATGAAGAATCCTACAATGACTGTTAAAAGAGCAACAGCCGATATTATAATCCCCTTCTGCATATCTTCCACAGGTATTTCAACACCCTTAATAGATAATTCCTTCCACTCCGGATGTTCTTCCTCAGCTTCTTTCTTTGCTTTAAAAGCAGGCGTAATCAACACCTGGTTCATTAAAGTAAGTGCTCCAAGCGTCATCAGTAAAAAAGGAATATGGCGTGATTTACTGATAATAACAAGGATCCCTCCTATAATAGCAATCAAGGCAATGATGATATTAATTGTAGTCCAAATTCGCAGTTGTTTTTTCATTTGTAAATAAATTTCTTTTGACATTTCTTTTTCCTCATTTCATAATCCTCAACTTCGTCTGAGAAGCTGGATAGTATAGTTTTACTTGATCTACTGGCCGAACTAACTCACGATCAATACTTGTCCGATTATAGATAGTCTGATCCAATACATTCAAGGGCATCAAAGCTGGATCTATTTGGGACTTCAAATACTTGGCTGTACCATTATAAGCTGAAATAATGTTCTTTTGTATACTAACTCCAAAATGCAAACCTACATTTAAGCCCTTCTTTCATTAACAGAGTAGTATTATTTGCCTCTCCCCCTCATTCTGCTACAAATCGATCCATCTCATGATCAAAGATACAATGTTTAATTTCACTACCATTTTGTCATGCACACTTCCTTTGTTAAATTTGCTTTAGAAGCGCAATTCCACACGAGATAGCTATTCATGACATATCCTTCAGAAAAATGACAATAGATCAATTAAATACTACTATTATACCGAAAATTAGTTTGATGGTCAAAACAATCACTAAATGGAGAGAGCTTAGAGAGTTAAAAAGAGAGAAATGGTCGTTCTCTCTTAGTGTTAGTTCTTTACAATTTCCTATTGATTATGAAAAGGCGCTTTTCATCACCTCTAATTACTCCGGCAATTCTATCTTCAAACTCATATCCGTCGGTTGTAACACTTTCTGAACCGCCGCAAGAAAGGCCAATCCATTATCAGATGGGGAATACTGGAATGTGATATGGATGATTTTTTTATCAAACTTATCACCATATCGCTCCACATACTGCTTGCTTTCGAGGAAGTAGATGTAGTTGTTGAGTTTTTCTTGGAGCATTTCCAGGTGAACTCCTTCTATTTCCTCCTGCCAGTCAAGAGGATCTACAAGAAGAAGTTCCAAATGATTGCCTACTGTTCCAATTGCATCCAGTTCCGTTGGTTTCAACTCCAAAGAGACAGCTTGTTTTACCAATGTACGAAATTCATCTACAGAGAATAATCGCTTACTGTGCTCAGGGTTTTTTAAAATTACAGATGGATTATTTTCAATGAAGAGCTTA
Organism: Streptococcus oralis; assembly: GCA_905370255.1. The sequence continues at coordinate 1,778 of CAJPKC010000034.1, read as the reverse complement.
GTAGATTCATCTTTTGTATATTGATTTTTAGATTTCCAGAAACCATAATGAGCATAATTCATCAACTCTTGACCTGTATGCTCACCTGCCAAATAACTGTCCACTGCTTCTTTCGGAATTTCTTTAACAACTTCTGGCATGGTAATATTAAACGTTGGATAGCGCAAGAAATATTTATCTCCATCTTGACAAATTTCTAACACATCCTTCTCACTTACGTGAATTGTTTCCATTCTTATCTCCTTTATCGTTTTCCCAAATTTCAATTAGGTCTAACTTATCTATTGGAACTTTATCAATAACTGCCTCAGGAACTCCTCCTGGATATGTTTTCCCTCCTGGACGCCACTGTGGGTTTACGCGTGAACCTTCTTCATTTCCGTCGGGAATTCTATAATTATGAACTTCTTGTGGCACTACCATTTTAGGAGAATCTCCTAGGCTACCAGGGTCTAATCCTAATAAAGCTTCTAACTTTCTAGCATCACCATTAGCTTCTTTGATCATAGCATCCGCTACATGTCTAGGAAAAACAAATGCTCCATCATCTCTGCCAAACTGATTGTATCTTATAATATTTTCATTATCCTTGACAAAGGCCGCTACTCCACCATCAAACAGTCGTTTATGTTGTTCTAAATACTCTTTTGAAAGATAAACTTCTGGATTAGGTCGTAAGATTCCATTTTCCGGATCTGGTTTAATAGCAGTGATAGATTTTATTTGAGCGCTACTCAAATCCGCCTTCGGAAATTCGCTTAATTTGGTCTGCCATTCAGGTGAGAACTGGGAACTACCATTGATTACATCAATTCTGGTTCCTTTTGGAATTTCAGTCCCTCCAGCAAATTTTCCTTTACCTGCACCAACAACTTCTCCACCATATTTCGATAAATTGTCAAGAATTTCTTGACGTTTCTTTGGTAGACCATCTTTTGCAGTTGTATAATCTTGAATTCGAATATTTCCTGACTCATCAAATCCAATAGCTTTCAATCGAATCTTTTGGTCTTTACCATCCGCGTTATGAGTTTTAACTGTAATATTCGTTTCAACATCGTTATTGTTTAATTTAAATTCTTCAATTCTATTACCTGAAAATGCCTCATAGGTAGAGAAATTTTGTTTGGATATGTCATGTTTTTTGAGCCACTCAGACATGGACAATGGTTCGCTGCCGCTCTTTAACTTTCTATCAACATAATTTTGATATTCCAATTCAGTATTTTTAATTTTAAATGGTGGCATTTCGCCCACATTAGCAATACTACCAGTGGAAAAATCATTATTGTTTGTAAGATTTTGGTTGGCTATATCACTTCTTTCAAGCCACTCGGTTATGGATAACGGTTCGCTGCCACTCTTTAACTTTCTATCAACATAATTTCGATATTCCAATTCAGTATTATTAGTTGAAAATAGAGGTGACTCATCTGTATTTGTCAATACATTTATACTTTGTGATTTATTTTGAGCACGTGCCAATCCTGCTCCCCCTAGTTTGCCAATACCAAAACCAATTAGAGAGATAGTTGGATCTTCACCCTTCACCACATAATCATACCCCGTATGTAGTAAACCAACTCCATCTCCTATTCCATTTCCTGTTTTATTAACAGCATTGATAATGTCATCAGTAGCTCCTGCTGCTTTTAAACCTTTTCCTAAACCAAGTGTACCAAGTGTCCAAAGTGTCTCTCCACCAGCCCAAATTCTATCATCCGTATCAAGTTCAGTTCCAGCAAGCATAGTGTGTCCTGTTGCTGCGGCATATGCTC
>CAJPKC010000033.1 GCA_905370255.1 Streptococcus oralis | reverse complement strand
GGTATACATAGTAACTGTCATACCATATCCAATATTCATTGCCAAATAATACCAAAAATTCCCGCTACCAAGATTCGGATTAAACCAAAGTAAAGTTGAAAAAAGTGTCAATAGAATTGGTGCAGGCAAGAAGTACGGACGATAGCGCCCCCATTTCGTTTTGGTTCGGTCTGCAATAACTCCCATCAGGGGATCATTAATTGCATCCCATAATGCTGCTATAAACATTAAAAGGGAAACAGAGGTTGCAGCTAGTCCTACTGTATCTGTCAAATAGACACTGAGGTAACTAGATAAGATTGCTGCAATCATCATTGCAGTTCCACTTACTGAGGTTGCATGGAAAAAAGCAAATTTTTTATCCATCATTTCTTCTGGTTGTTTATAATCCATCAGAGTATCTCCTTTTCATAATTGTATTGGATGTTATGAATACAGTATATCAGACCAATATCAATACCACTATATCTTAAAATCACTAAAAGTATGTTCATTTCTTAGATGTTCACAATTATTTGAATGATCAATAAAAATTATAATTTCCTCATAAAACCCAACAAAACAAGTTATTTAGTTATTATTTGTTACACCCTTTAATAGTTGCCACCACTTAATAATAGCCAAACTATAGGAGTGATCTGTTCAAAATAATGAAACGTACAAAAAAAATACTGGATACAATTTTTTCATAAAAATTTATCCAGTATTTAGTTATTCCATATTTTTTCCTATTTGTTTCCGATATTCCGAGGGAGATATCCCTAAAAGTTTTCGAAAAATCTTATAGAAATAGGATGGGTTCTCATATCCAACTTTCAATGAAATCTGCTCAATTGAAGCATTCGTATGTCTAAGGTACTCTGCTGCTACATTAATTCGTTGAATATGAATTAATTTAATAAATGATTTTCCCGTCTGTTTTTTTAGATAGGTCGATAAATAATTTGGATTAAATCCAAAATGTTCTCCCATTTCTTCTAAAGTGATAGAAGCATAATTTTTTTCTATATAAAGCATGAAAGATAATAAATTCGACTCTGTTTTTTTAGAGCTTTCTACAGAATTTGATCTACTAGAAATTCTCAGTAACTTAGCAAATAGGATTAAGAGCTCATAACGAATAATGTCGTTTGATTGTTTATCACCCTTTTTATAATATTCATAGATAATATTAGAAATAGTATTAATTAAACCATCACCTTCTTCAGTCCGAAAAACCGTATAAATTCCATTCCTTTCTTTTTCTGTTGGAGTAAAAAAAAGTAACTCAGACAGATAACTATTACTTCCATTTCTATGCAAGAAATCTAAATCATTCAACGTGAATGCTGTTGATTTTAAGGCAATGTTTAATGCCACATCATCTGAACTACTTTCTAAATTTTTATGAACCGTGTTTGGCCCTACAATAAAAATATCTCCCTCATGCAAATCCAATTGTTCATTTTCAATCATGATAGATAAATCGCCCTTCAAGGGAAGTATCATTTCAACATAGTTGTGGAAATGATAAGGGACAAAAGAATTTACTGGATTGACAGAAAGTGCAATAGGTTGCAAATTGATTTCAAGAGAGTCATCTAGGTTTTGGAAAAATTCATAAACTGGCTCTCCATTAAAATACTTAGCAGGAACCGGTCGCATAGTTGATTCAATTTCCTTCCACTCTCTTTGTTCTCTCTTATTGATGAGTAAATCTAAAATAAATGGATCCATACTTACCTTCTTTCTTTTTCTATTATACCTTATTTTATAAATCTAGGAAATGAACATATATGTAGCTATTTTTAACGATAGTTTTTCCTGTTATTCCAGACTAGAATATAAATAGAAAAAAACAACGAGGAGAAATTGAATGCTCAATCTTACACAAAAACCTTACTTATTAACAACAAAACAGGCAGACAGCATCCACCAACTTGTCTCAGAAATGACAACAGAAGAAAAAATCGGCCAGCTCTTTTTTGTTATCGGACAAGATGAAGAGCGCGTCTCTCTGGATGACTTTATTGACACCTATAAACCAGGTGGGCTCATGTTCCGACCAGGACCAGCGGCCCAAATCAGTCGACAAATCAAACAAATTCAACATCATAGCAAATACCCGCTTTTCTTTTCAGCTAACCTTGAATCTGGGGGAAATGGAATCATCAGTGAGGGGACTTGGCTAGGAAATCCTCTACAAATGGCTGCGACGAATGATCCTCAAGCAGCCTTTGAACTAGGAAACATCGCAGGCTATGAGGCCAATCAGGTCGGATGCAACATGTCCTTCTCCCCCATTGTAGATATTGATTTAAATTTTAAAAATCCTATTACAAATACACGAACCTTCGGATCAGATCCTGATCGCGTCCTCCGTATGGCAAAAGCTCAAATTCAAGGCCTGGAAGCAAACGGAATTACTCCTGTAATAAAACACTTCCCAGGAGATGGCGTTGATGAGCGTGATCAACATTTACTCTCTAGCATTAATAGCCTATCAGCAGAAGATTGGTCTAGCAGTTATGGCCAGATTTACAAAAGCTTGATTGATCAAGGAACACCTTGTGTCATGATTGGGCATATCTACCAACCAGCTTGGGAACGTAAGCTAAACCCCGAAATCAAAGATAAGGACTTACGCCCCGCCTCAGCCTCTAAACTCCTCATTGACGGCCTCCTTCGAACAGAACTTGGTTTCAATGGATTGGCCATTACTGATGCGACCGCTATGGTGGGCTATAATGTCATTCTCCCACGTAAAGAACTCTTACCTGCAACTATCAATGCCGGAATCGATATGATTCTCTTTAATAAAAACATTGACGAAGATTACTCAATCGTTAAAGAAGCAGTTGCCAGTGGTCTTATTTCAATTGATCGTCTCAATCAAGCTGTAACTCGAATTCTAGCAACTAAACTTTCTCAAGGTTTGATGAACGAAGTGGGACAATTTATTGGGCAAATTCCTGAAAAACCAATCCTAAAAACTAGTGAGCACTTAGAAATAGCTGCTAAGATTGCCAAACACTCTGTCACTCTCGTGAAAGATCGTGATCAACTCCTTCCTCTCTCTCCCCAAAAAACACCCCGTGTTCGTCTAGTTATCCTAGGTGATTCTGATGAAGGGGGCTTTAAAGAAGGGGGTAAAGTAACAGATCTCTTTAAAAATGGCTTAGATCAGTTAGGTTTCGAAGTCTCCCTCTATCAGATGGACTTCCATGAAATGTTTGAAGAAGGAACAACAGATTTAGAAGAAAAATTTGACCTCGCTTTTTACGTAGCAAATGTGGAAACAGCCAGCAACCAAACAACTACTCGTCTTAACTGGATCCAGCTCATGGCAGCCAATGCTCCTTGGTTTGCTCCATCCATTCCAACGGTATTTGTTTCAACGGCAAACCCTTATCACCTCTTTGACGTTCCTTATATTTCAACCTTTATCAACGCCTATACAGGAACACCTGCTACTGTAGATGCTGTCTTAAAAAAAGTGACTGGCCAAGAAAATTTTACAGGCATCAATCCTATTGATCCCTTCTGTGGCGATTTCGTAGCTACCTTATAAAAATGATACCTAGAAAAGGAAAGAATAACCATGAATATTCAATCAATCCTAGTAAACCATATGACAGAGCCTCTCGGCTTCCTTTTAGAACATCTCCGCATTGAATTTACACTTGAAACGGATCACTTTGAAGAGATTCAAAAACAGTTGACCCTATCTGTGGCTGATCAACCAGTTTACCAAACGGAGTTTCTCCCATTTGATAATAACTTCTTTGAAGTAGATCTTGACCTCCTCCCACGCACACGCTACGATATCATGATCACCATCCGCACAGCCGATCAGGAATGTATTTCCTCTTCCAGCTTCTTTGAAACAGGAAAATTATCTGAGCCATTCCAAGCACAATGGATTGGAAACAAAGATAAAGAGATTCAAAATACCCTCTTTAAAAAAGATATTACGATTAACAAGGAAGTTGCTAGAGCCCGTCTCTATATGACAGCACTCGGAGTATATGAAACCCTTATTGACCAAGAAAAGATTGGGAATGAATTTCTTGCTCCTGGAGTAAATGCTTATGATCAATGGACTCAACTACAAACCTATGATGTGACCAAAGCCCTCTCTCTTGGCCAACATGAGCTTATGATTTCGACAGCTGACGGTTGGTATAAAGGGCCATACGGCTTTATACAAGGTGTAAAGGATATCTACGGCGATCAACACCGTGCTTTAGCCGAATACCATATCGACTACGTAGATGGAACACATGAAGTCATTACGACAGATGAAAGTTGGCTGACGACAACTGGAAAAGTTACTCACTCGTCTATCTATTATGGAGAAGACCGTGACGATACCCTTTCTATCGTAAACTGGAAACCAGTTATTATTTTAAAAGAAAGCTACGATATTTTAAGTGATCGTCTCAGCCTGCCTCTTATCGTCAAAGAAACACTTGAAGTCCAAGAAGTCCTCTACACACCTGCTGGAGAAACTGTACTAGACTTCGGTCAAAATCATGCTGGACTTTTTCGGTTCTATAACCGGACTCCAAAAGGAACAAAGATCTATCTTCAAGTTGGGGAGATTCTCCAAGAAGGGAATTTCTACCGTGAAAACTTACGATCTGCTCGCGCTGCTTTCGAATATATTTCCGATGGAGAAGAGAAATGGGTTCAACCATCTTTCACCTACTATGGTTACCGCTACATGAAAGTAGAAGGTTTAGATCAATTAAATCCTGAAGATTTCAAAGCAGATGTCATTTATTCTGATATGAGATCCACAGGAGAGATTGAAACGAATAATCCCAAAGTCAATCGTCTCTTCCAAAATATTATTTGGGGTCAAAAAGGCAATTTCTTTGACTCTCCCACTGACTGTCCTCAACGCGATGAACGTCTTGGATGGACTGGGGATGCCAATGTCTTTTCAAACACAGCCTTATATAATATGGATGTCTACGCCTTCTACCGTAAATTCTTGAAAGATGTTGCCATTGAACAACAATTAAATGATGGTCGTACTCCTATGTATGCTCCTTCCTTTGGTAACAAAGATGGAGGTGGAGCTATCTGGGGTGATGCAACAACCTTCATTCCTTGGAATGCTTATCAAGTGACAGGTGATGCAAGTCTTCTTAAAGAACACTATCCTTCTATGAAGGATTGGGTTGACTGGATTACTCGTAATACAGGAACTGAAAACCTCTGGACTCACTGCTTCCAATTCGGAGATTGGCTTGCTCTGGACGGAGAAAATCCTGCTATGCCAACTGGCAAAACAGATGAAGACTTTATTGCTTCTATCTATTACCACTATTCTGCTCATATTGTGGCAGAAACGGCTCGACTATTAGGAAAAACTGAGGAAGCAAAAAACTATGAAAACCTGTCTCAAGCTATTAAACATGCAATCCAAGCCGAGTACATTTCTGCTAACGGTCGTTTGACAATTGATACGCAAACAGCTTATGCATTGGCATTGGCCTTTGAATTACTTCCAGAAAATCAATTGGAACGTGTAGCTAGAGATTTAGTCACTCGACTTGGGAAAGATGACGATCATCTCAAAACAGGATTCGTCGGAACCCCTTATATCAACCAAATGCTCTCTCTGCATGGATACCATAAATTAGCTACGACAATTTTCCTTCATGAAGACTATCCGTCTTGGCTCTACGCGGTCAATCTTGGAGCTACAACCGTTTGGGAGCGCTGGAATTCTGTTCTTCCAGATGGATCCATGAACCCTGAAGGAATGAACTCCCTCAACCACTATTCTATCGGTGCAGTTATGGAGTGGGCCTATAAATTTGTTCTCGGAATTCGAAATTCGAATCAAGGTTTCAAAGAATTTGACCTTGCTCCAGAATTTGACTATCGTTTAAACTCTGTAGCTGGGCACTATCAAAGTAGCTGCGGAAAAATTGCTGTTTCTTATCGCATTGAAACAGATGAGAAACATACTATTACTCTTACTGTAGATGTCCCATTTGGAAGTACTGCCCATGTCACACTGCCACGTTCAAAAGGGGTACTGGTTTCCATTAATGATTCAAGTAGCCACGGCGGTCAGTTTGATCTGACAGCTGGGCACTATGAGATTTCTTATATCCCAACTCAAGACTACGTCGAACGCTATGCTGCAAGCACGCCTGTTTCTACTATAATGGCTGATGAAGAATTAGTTGCACAGATTGATGCTATCCACCCCGTCCTTGACTTTTTCCGTAAGGATCCAGGAGCTGTCCAAGGTGGCTTAGGCAAACTCTCTCTTGCAAAATTAGATGAAATTTTACCATTTATTACCATTCCAAAAGAAGACTTGAAAAAAATAGAGTCCTTACTCGAACAAACAATTATACTCAATCAACGAAACAAGTAAAAAAAGGGTCTGGAGCACCGTTACTTCAGACTTGCTTTTCAATATTTTTCCATGAAAGGAACAACTATGCTTAAAGGAGCCTTATTTGATTTAGACGGTATCATCGCAGACACTGCTAGCTACCACTTTGATGCTTGGAAAAAACTGATTAAAAACCATTTTGATACCGACCTCCCTAATCAACTAGAAGAAAAAACCAAAGGGGTCAGCCGAGAAGACTCTCTCTCTATTATTCTAGACTATCTTGGTATCCAAGTTTCAGAAGAAAATTTCAAACAGTTAGCAGCTGAAAAAAATGAACAGTACGTTCAGGCATTAGATGCATTGACCAGTCAAGACATCTTACCTGGAATTTCAGACTTTATTCAAGAGCTAAGGAAAGCTAAAATTCGAATCGCTCTTGCATCTGCCAGTAAAAACGGACCTATTATTCTTGAAAAATTAGGATTATTAGATGTCTTTGATGCGATTGTGGATCCTTCCAGTGTAGCAAAAGGTAAACCAGCTCCTGATATCTTCCTAGCAGCTGCCCAAGCTCTTGACTTGCAACCAAAAGAATGCATCGGAATTGAGGATTCAATCGCTGGTATTACAGCCATCAACAAAGCAGGGAGCTTTTCAGTAGCTTGTGGAGGCGACGAACTCCACCATGCTCTTTTACGCTTTCCATCGACTGCAGACCTGAATCTGCACATGATCCAAGAACAATTTCATTAAAAGCGGAGAAAATGATATGACTATTACACAATATCAAAATCCTATTTTGCGAGTGATATGTACCCAGAATCCTGGACACATTGCTATAAATCTTTGATTTTTTCAAATAACATGATAAAATTAAGCAAATCGCCTTTCGATAACAAAAGACTTGATCTTGCACCTAGTTTTATTGTGGAAGAATTACTCGGCTTTCAATTTACTTAATGAAAGGAATTGAAAGCAATGTCAAAGAAATATAAAGGAGTATTTAGAGATAGTAGATGAAAAAACTTTTCTATCAAAATGGAATGACAGCAGATTTACCAATCATGTCCCCAGTAAAATCCAAAATCGATGACCTGCATCATCTTGCGTCTTTAACTTTGATTTCATGTGGAGAAGATGAATTGTACCAGCAAGGGATTGCCTATTGTAATTTGCTTCGTGAAGCTGGAGTACAAGTGACTTTCAAGGAATTTCCTTCCTCAACACATGGTTTTATGGAGACAAATTCTCCTGAATATAAAGTTAAATATGCTGAAGAGCAAATTATAGAGCGTCAAAAAGCATTTCAATTTCTATCCATGCATCTAAAAAATGAATGGAAAACAAAAGGAGCATAATATGAAACTACAAGCACATGAAGAGAAACACTATAATATTATTAGAAAACTAGCGCCAGAATGTATGGTACTACTAAAATCTAACGGGGACTTTCCCTTAAAAGAGCCCCAAAAGGTAGATTTGTATGGTAATGGAGCAAGACGTACAATTAAAGGCGGAACAGGTTCTGGTGACGTAAATGTTCGGCATTTTTCAACGATTGAAGAAGGATTAATTAATGCGGGTTTTAAAATTGGAACGACGGACTGGTTAGATAATTATGATGCAATTTGGGAAGAAGCCCACAATGAATTTTGTAACAATCTTAAAAATAAAATTGATAAAGAAGGTTTCTCAGCTTTCATGCAAGGGCTTGGGGCAGTAATGCCAGAGCCTGAATATGATATTCCTATTATTGGTAATGCGGATACAGCTATCTATGTTTTAGGAAGAGTAAGCGGAGAAGGTTCAGACCGAGAGGTTGTCGAAGGCGATTTCAAGCTAACAAAGACTGAAATAAAAACCATTTTACAATTAAATGAGACATATAAGAAGTTTATTTTAGTATTGAATGTGGGAGGAGTTGTCGACATTTCTCCGATTGTAGAGAAGGTTAATAATATTCTGTTAATCTCACAGACAGGAATAGCTATTGGAGATAGTTTTGCAGATGTTCTTCTTGGCAAAGCTAATCCTTCAGGAAAATTATCAACAACTTGGGCTGAGTACAATGATTACCCACTTCTTGGAGACTTTGGAACAGTTGATGATACTCGTTATAAAGAAGGTATTTATGTGGGATACCGTTACTTTGATACTGTAAACGTAAAACCAATTTTTCCTTTCGGATATGGAAAATCATACACTACATTTGATTGGAAAGTCGTATTAATCAACCGAGATAAGTCTGAAATTAGTCTGGTAGTTGAAATAAAAAACAATGGGCATTATAAGGGTAAGGA
>CAJPKC010000032.1 GCA_905370255.1 Streptococcus oralis | reverse complement strand
CCGTCCTTATAAAGATAGGCGTACTCCGATTCAGGCCGGTGATAAATCGCTGTTAATTCCATCTGTCTCGTCTCCTACGATACTCTCTTTTATCATTTACCGTTTTATGCAAACGATTCCATAAACTATTTCTAGTATACTACTTTATAAAAACGTTTGCAAGATTCTGAGAGATCATTTTAGATTACTAGCTTTTTAAGATTGTAATGCAACACAAAAAGCCCAGCGATTGGGCTTTCTCATTATCATAATAACTTATACTCATTCCTTACTTGTATGCCGCTTTCCAAGACTTAGCGCTTGCTCTTCTGACATTTCAACTACTTTCGCAAAGTTGGTATTTCGTGGCATGCTATCTTTAGAATACCAATAAACATCCGCACTCCCATTTCTGGCCACATAAACAACTGGAGCTAGTTGAGGAATTGGTGCTGCAGGCTCGACAGGTTGGACTGGCTGAACTGGCTCTACTGCTTGACTCGGTTGAGGGGCTTGACTTGGTTGCGTCTCTACAGAAGGACTAGCAGGTTGAGGTTGACTACTTGGTTCTGTCGGCACTAAAGATGGCTTGGCAGTCCCCTTGAGATAGTCAATGGTCGCATTCTTAGAGTAGTTGTCCAAGGTAACGGTGGTGATCCCATAAGCATCTACTGACTCTTTGGGACTACTTAAATTGATTGGTAGAAGGTTGCCATCTCGATCAATTCCTACATATTGCAAGGTCACCTGCCGAGGAATTAATTCATCCCCCGTATAGACCGGAGTCACCTTGTAGTCCAGCCAATAGTTGGGGTGGGTGGATAGCCAGCTATCGAGTCGTTTCTCGTAGTAGAGCATGCCCTCCACATTGCTATCTGCTGTCCCTTTATAATTCCCCGTATTGGTCCAGGCAGTTAGAGGAACCAGATTTTTCCCTTCATTGGTCAGACCGCTAAACTGATAGCCGATCAAATGCCCTCTATGGAACAACCAGGCCTTCTTTCCTTTATTTCCATAAGCAATCTTATAATTGTGCCAGCCAACCGGATTATAGCTGAGACGTGGTTCTCTTTTTTTCTTTGGCTCATCCTTGTCCTGCAGCTGAATATGAGCGGAGGTTGCACGACCCAAATGATCAAAATCCCCCAGTACTAGCTGCTTATTGCCATTAAAAGGCAGTAGATGAAGACTCTGGTAATCGAGTCCAGTTTGCTGAGCTTGGGCCCCTTGAACAACGACCAAGAACATAAAAACCGAGACTATCGCAACAATAACATTTTTCAAAAACCGTTTTGTAACCATGATAAACTCCCGTATTACTATCTAGTATTATTATAGCAGAAAAAACGGTTACAGACATAGAAGATAGATAATTTCTTCTCCTATTTCAATTATATGTTTTTAATGAGTTTATTCTCACTTTAATATTCTTTAGTATATAAAATACGGACTATTATTTAAATACATAAAATAATACACAGCTTTCCTAAATCAACTTATATTCATACCACTCTTCATCTACTTTCTGAAATCCCAAAGCCAAAAACATTCTTTGACTTTGAGTATTAAAAGGATAAATTTGAGCAGTTACCTTAACCATTTCTTTCTCTTTGGCTAACTGTATCATTTCAGAAATACATCGTCTTCCGATCTGTAAATTCTGATACTCTTTGCTGACCACTATTGAAAGTTCCGAGTTATCTTGAAGTGTCACATCTCCAACTAACACTCCTTCATATTGGATATAATAGCAAGAACCATGTGAAGTTAGGTAATCATACATTTTATGAAGTTTTGTTAGATTGTAAATCTGATCAGTATTATCTACTTGTTTGCAAACCTCACTATCTTGATACCAAAGAAGGGAGATGTCATCATTTCTATAATAAGGAATAAGCGTTATCTGATCGTCTACTATTCTATTCATCTTTATTTTTCCTTATTTCTTCTTTAAAAAAGGCTCAACCAAATCAACCCAATCTTGAGGCAGATAAGCTGATAAATAGCCATGATGATAGCCCTTTGCTTCATACAAAATCGTATTTGGATGTAGCTGCTGAAATAATTTCGCCGATGCTTTCACACAGTTTAATTCTTTTTCACCATAGATATACAAAACCTGAGCTTTGCTAGCAGAAATCCTATCTTTCAGTTTGTAACGCCCCATATAGTCTTTGTAAATGGTCACCATTGTTTTGACAGGCGTCCTTGGCAGATCCTCCAAATAATAAGCTTTTATTTCCTCTGGATAAGCCAGTTTAGGATAGAGTTTGTTCATCATGCTTAACTGAAGTTTACAAGAGAATTTATTGAACATCAATTTACCAAATAGAGACACTAGAAAGATGCTGATTTTAGCTAACCTTGGTTGAGGAATACAGAGGCTTCCGTCTATGATGGCCTTCTCAGCAATTTCACCGTCTAAAGACAAAAGCTCCATGGCAATTTGACCACCAAGTGAAACACCACCGATTGCAAACAATTTCCCACCACAGTTTGCTTTGATATAGTCTAGAATCTCCAAAGCAGAATCTTCAGTAGAAACATAATCAAGTTGATATTCCTCGCCGTGGCCATTCAAAGTGGGTAAAATAACACGATATTCTTCTGACAAGATTCGTGCTTGACGAAGATAATTCCACCAAGAACTGCCACCACCATGTATCAGTAAGATAGGAGGCAAATTCTTATCACCAAATTCATGAAATTTCATGTTTAAACTCCTTACTTTAGGACTTTCACTTGCTACATCCTTGTTTAATCAGCTCGTACAAGCAGTGATACCGCCTCAACATGGCACGAGTGAACACTAAGTATTCCATGTAGTCTTGTCTGTATATGGAAACATATCTATAAACCTTTTAACGATATCATAAAGTTATCGTTAAAAGGTATTAGCTCGACAAACTGGGATTTGTTTATTTTTGACACTCCTCTATTTTGCATCTATACTCATCCAGAAGTTGCCTTGAATAGATTTTTTCATTTGTTGAATCTCTGACCTCTTTCCATAGAATAGCAGCAACTTTTAACTTATTAGAATAAAAGTCGCTAAATTCGTCTGAGCAAAAGTCCTTTAGGAATTGATTCCATTGACAAACTGAGTGATCATACTTAGCATAGTCTGACTCGCCATAGTATACTTTCAGCATATCTTGAATTGTAAAGTTTAAGTCATTTCCAGCTTTCACTTTTCGCCAAGCTGTAGCCATGTCAGCATTAAATTTGAATGGTTCAACACCTGTTGCAACCGAAAAATACTCTCGAAATTTTTGATTAAATGAAAAGCCACATTCAAGCAATGGCGTATTTAATGTTATCGCTTCGGCTTGTTTTTTCTTTACTTTCTTTACAGACTTTTCTATTCTATTCCCCTTGAAATATTGTTCTATAATATAATTCAGCTCCTGTTTTGTTCTTCTGTATTCTAATCCAAGAGACTTACAAATTTGCGAAAGCTCTTCTCGATACCAATAGTATCTGTTAAATTCCTCAAATGATTTTATATTGCTAAAATCCGGTCGATTTTCTCTCAACTACTTACCTCAAACATCTAATTTTTCTTTGCTTAAAAATAAATTCCATAAACTCTTTAGCAAACTTTACGACAAGTTCATGATCAAGTGCAGTGGCTAAGGTTTCTTCATTATAATTAGCTGTTAGTGTCCAATTATATAATCCGTGCTTCTTTTTCGCTAATAACTCTTGATAAATAGCTTCATTGGAAAACCACGCAACTGCTGCCCAAATTATAAATTTTGCATCTCTAATTCCTTGAATCACTTCACTATAATGATTTTACCACAAATCCCCATTTAATATTTTTGAAATCCCCTCAAATCCCCATTCGACAATCATGCTTTTGTGACATTTGCCTTTCTAAAAAGACATCTTCTCAGGTGCCTTTATGTTTAGTCATTAAGCTCTAAATACTTGTCATTCGCTGTAAGTAATTTTTGATAATAATCTTTATCAAACTTTTGCTTCATAATACTTGATTGCTTTTCTAGTCAAACCAGTTTTTTCTTGTTATCCATTCCCTAGTGTCAACTCTTGTCTATGGCTATGTTTCCAGTCAATCTCATTTATCCTAAAAACAAGACTTACTCCAAACTACCGATACAGTTTAAAGATAGCATTAGAATAAGCCTTTATTTTATATACTTTATTTACTTGGTGGCTATAATCCTTATGAGTAATGTTAGGACTTCAATTTGCAGTAGCACGCAACCAATCAAACTTCGCTTCGGTTGTTTTCTTGGGTATGCCTTGCCTCGGACGTACATCTGCTTTTACTTCGCTACTTCGTAGCTCGTACAAGCAGTGTTACGCATTCCGTATAGCACGATACCTGCTGATCGATGTCGTCATATTGGAACATATCTGTGTAATTTGAGCCAAATATCGCTTGTTTGCGGAAACATATCTATTGGCATAATCTGCCCTTATCCAATCCGCTAACTAAACCCTTATCGTTAGTGGAAACATATCAAGTTTCTGCAGAAAGCTCTGTTGATAGTATCGACGAAAAGCTCATGGAACTTCAGCAAGAGCTTGTAAAAAAGACTAATTCCAAAGAAGTCTACGATGAAATTGCCGAGCAGATTTTTGAAATTAGAGAACAGCGCCAGCAAGCAACGATGGACACTGTTCAGAGCGATGAGCAGATAAGTCACATCACCGACTTACAGGATTTCATCAAGGCACAGACTGCTGACCTTACGGAATTTGACGAAGCCCTTGTAAAGCGCTGGCTCAAACAAATCACAGTCTGGCCTGACCACTGCACCGTAGAATTAAAATCCGGTGTATCGGTCGATATTGACAGATAAGCATAACTGCAAAAAGGCTCCCTATGTGTAGTCACAGTTTGAACATTCCCAAGCTTCTCCATCCTAATGTAAGCAACCACCGCATTCAGCGCATGGACGAACTTCATCATCGCCATCCTCTAATTCGCCTGAACAATATGGACAATGACTATATTCAGATTCATCATATACTTTATCACAAAATGGACACTGCTGCATAATTCCGCCTCCCTTCATATTAATTTCGACATCAAAACTTAGTCATTATCGTTTTGAGCAGATGTTACTAATTCCATCATCTTTTGCGCATATGTATCACCATCAATTTCTTCATTGGCATACTGTTGCATAAGCTCATCAATCTGTTCCTTAAGCTCTTCTCTTGTCATTTTTATCCTCCTTAATTAAAACGGCATATTGCAATGTCTGCAATAATAAGCCTTGCTATCTCTCATCTCGTGACAATGAGGACATTCAACTAAGTCTTCTTCGCCATCGGATGTTCTTGTTCTATGCGCACATCGAGAACAATAAATTGTATCACCCTCATCCCATAAAGTATTCTCATCTTCATTTCCACAATTTGCACATCGCATAGCTGTTACCTCCTTTTACTTTTTGAAAAGGCGAGAGAAAACCTTGCTACCTTCTGAAACAAGCTCCTCTGCGTGGTCGGAAACAAATTCAGCCACACTATACCATTCTTTCTTGAAGTGAAAAAATAATTTCCCATCAATCAGTTTGGTAGGACATGTGTAATTTCGTCCGCCAGAAGTAATGTGACACCAATTTAAAATTTTGTTAATTCCCAATACAAGCATTTATTTTCTCTCCTTCATCACTGATTATCCGCTGCTTAATTATGATGTTTTTTCGAACACACACATTTTAGTTACTCTCTGCTTCCTCTGGATGTGTAGTAGCATCGTACTCTTTAATACCCTTTACGATTTCTTCCTTGGCCATTTCTATCTCATCAGCATTGTTTTTCTTTTTAGATTTGAAATAATCAACTACTTTGATAGTTGCTGCAGTCAATAACGATGCTCCGATTGCTGCAACACCAATCCAAGGTGCCATCTCCATTTTGCCTGCATCTTTACTTGCCTTCTCAAGCAACTCAACATACTTTTCAGGGCCTCCAGCGGCCTTGGCTGCCTTTGATAATTCTGCATAATCCCATTTCTGTGCCATACTATTCCTCCTCTTGACCTCGAACCTTTTCATCAAGTTCTTTTATGAGCTTTTCAGCTTCATCGATACGTTGCTGCTCTTCTTCAATTTCCTCTTGAAGATGCTTTATACTTTTCTTCTTTCGAATAATGTTTTCTTTAGAAGATTGTATATTGGCTAACAATAGCTTACGTATTTCTGATGTATTTACATGAGTATTTTTGATTTCATCATTCTTAATAAGCTGTTGAGCAAGAAGTCCACCTACAATCGCAGCGGTTGCTGTAGTTAATCCAACCGGTGAAGCTAAAAGCCCACCTGCAATTCCTGCGTACTTAGGAGAGGCCTTCAGAAAAGCATCAAGCATAGATTTTGTTACTACATTTCCGCCTTTTCTTGATTCTTGAATTGCTTCAAGCTTACCTGAACGAATCCATCTTCTGACGGTTTCTGGATTTGTATTTAGCATATCAGCTATTTCTTTTACGCTATAAGTATCCATAGCAATTCCTCCTTGTAGCATTATTATATCACAACAAATGTAGTATTACTACAAACGTGTAGCAATAAATTGTTAATTTTATATTAACAAGCTCATATAACACAAAACCCTCCCAGCCATAATGGTTGAGAGGGAAATTATTACTTAAATATTGCTCGAAACCCCGAGTAATCGGGATAGGAAGTTACAATCAATTACAGCGCTCAACAATAATACTAAAAAAGATAAAACAGTTAAGATATTACTAATCATAGACATCCCTCCTCGAATACTTGCTAATGTTATGTGTCCTCATTTATACATGTTAGCATGCACCATCACTGGTTCCGGAGCAGGACTTAAATATTATATCATTTTTTACCCCATTTTTCAATTAGCAGCATATACGAAAAGACCGTATACATATTATTCCATTCTTCTTTTTTGCACAGAATATCGGAAAGCATTTCTATTCCATCATCCCCATATTTCTGATGAATTAAGCCAAGTGTCCAATGGTTTAACTTATTCTGATTAACATGAAGCACTCTGGCATTAAACACAGATTGATTATGTCCCAAATTTAATAGCTGTATTTTTACTTTTTCACTTAAATTCAAAGCTTTATATGTACGTAATACCATAATTCCGGGAGTATTTGAGTATATATTCTTAGCTTCATTCGTATTAGTACAAATAAATGCAACATCATCAAATGTAGCTCCTGAGAAATCAGTACCCTTTAAATTACAGTTATAAAACACTACATTCTTTAACTTTGCGTTTTTAAATGAAGTCCCTCTCATGTTGCAATTAAAGAAATCAACTCCTATAACATTAGCGTTTCTATAATTACAGTCAGTCATAATTGAAGCTTGATATTTTACATTATAAAAGCTCGCATCCACAAAACAAAGATTATGCATGTTTGCTTTATAATTAAATCTGTTAGAAATACCCTTCAATTTTTTGCTACAATGCGTCAGAGTAAAGAAGATAGGTTTTCCCATCTTAATTCGTATAGAATTTCTGGTATGCATATTCTTTCTTCTTTTGGCGTCTCTTTTTTTCTTTGCTCTACCCATGGATAACCCTTTTCTCCTTCCATAGTATCTAATCCACTGCCTTCCATAGTGTCAACAGTTGAGTTGCCGGATTAGACAGCATCTAAATCACTCACTCAAATTGAGTTTGCAACCTAGATAACATCTATCCTATTGCCACAACCTTTGACATCTAATCCACTGCCTAAACCCTTTGACTGATTTTACAGTAGATATGTTTTCATATAAGAAATACGGACTTTCATGAGCTATTGCTAAATCTCAAAAAAGCCCGTAAATACGCTACTTTTCGCTATTTATTTCTCTTTCCTAGACATCAGACAGACCGTCTCAACATGATGCGTTTGAGGAAACAGATCCACCGGCTGTACTTTCTTCAATTCATAGCCCAATTCTTGGTAGAGTTTGATATCACGCGCCATGGTTGCTGGGTTACATGAGACGTAGGTAATCTTCTCAGGTTGCATGGCGACGCTGGATTTGATGAAGCTTTCTGTCAAGCCCTTGCGTGGTGGGTCCACAATGATAACATCTGGTTTGATGCCATCCTTGCTCCACTTGGCCATGGCATTTTCAGCTGAGTCAGCCACATAGTGGGCGTTAGTAATGCCGTTACGTTCTGCATTTTTCTTGGCATCTTCGACGGCTGTTTCGATGACTTCAACGCCGTAGACTTCCTTGACCTGTTTTGCAAATGACAAACCGATTGTCCCGATTCCTGAATAGGCATCAATAACAATGCTGTCACTGGTTAGATCTGAGAAGTCAATAGCCGTTTGATAGAGTTTTTCAGCCATCTCGGTATTAACCTGATAGAAAGACTGGGCAGAAATCTCATAGTCATTGCCCAACATCCTGTCGGTGATCGTGTCTTGACCATAAAGGGTGCGAAACTCCTTACCAAAGATGGCGTTAGTGTTCTTATCGTTGATGTTTTGAATGATTGAAACGACACTTGGAAAGGCTTCCGTAATCTTAGCAATGACTTGGCCAATACGGAAAACTTTTGGTCTTGTCGTTACGAAGACCAACATCATCTGACCTGAATAATGACCACGACGAACCACCAAATGACGAATCAAACCTGTCTGCTCCTTCTCATCATAAGGTTTGAGGTCATAGCGACGGAGAAGGTCACGGACAAAGACAATGAGTTTATCAATTTCCTTGTCTTGGATAAGGAAATCTTCAATTGGAATCAAGTCGTGCGAATTCTTGCGGTAGAAACCTGTTTCAAGCTGACCTTTAACACGGCGAACGGGCACCTGCGCCTTATTACGGTAGGCGTAAGGCGTCTCCATCCCCAATGTTTCAGCGACCTCTACGTCTGAGATACCTGCTGTCTTATAGAGGTTGTCCACAACTTGTTTACGCTTGAACTTGAGCTGCT
>CAJPKC010000031.1 GCA_905370255.1 Streptococcus oralis | reverse complement strand
GATGTATACGACACGCACGATCGAAACCTAAAACCTAAAACCTATGATGTCTTTAAAATGGTACGTGACTATAATAAGAAGTATATCCCACTCGATATTTCAGAAGAAATATACGAAACAGAGGACAATGAAGCCTACTTTCTTATTACTATGTTAGCACCCAAGGAATCAAACGTAGTGATTGAAAATGGAGCTATGAAAGTTGTTACGGAGGGGTTTAACGAGACTTCACAGTATCCGGTTGAGCTGGGGCTGATCGATGCAAAAACAGGAAAAATATCTAAAAAGAGTTCCTCTGGTAAAAGTGTTGAAGAAGTTAAAACGGAGTCAAAACAGAGATTTGAGAATAGACATCCATTTGCCTTTATGCTAGGAACTGGATTATTTGGTCCCAGAGCAAATCACGTAAGTTCTAGAGGCTTACAACTTAGGTTTAATCAAAGTTTTAGGGAAACTGAAAAGAATATCATACCTTTAGCTTCAGCCTACCCAAAGGTCTATCAGATGATGAAAAATCAGTATCGATCAACTTTGTATTTTTTAGGCGAGGAAGATGTAGAGTTTCAACTCTCCTTTTTGGAATTACTACATGATTCCTATGGTTCTTTCGTTAAAAATTTCACGCTTCATGCTGATTTTTCAATAGATGAGCAAGAGAACATTGTTCAGACTAAAGAAGAATTCCTTCGATACTTCAAATCCCAGCCTCAAAAAAAACAGTACTAATTTCGAGTTAGCTCTTATGAATATATTTTACTAAGTAACACCCAGAAGGATACCTAAGGAAAGAGCTTTTTAAAAATTTAACTATTCCCGCAGAATTTTCAAAAGATGGGCAAGAACATCTTGCGAATAACAAAAAAGAATTTTTCCAATATTTTAAAAAGGAATTAAATCAAAGTAAGGATACTACAGAGTTCTCATTGCTGAGACGCTTATATGAAGTACAGAACTACGTGGTCTCTAGAGATTTTGGTCAGTCCTTCGGTAATCTGACCATACCAGCTGAGTATACTAAAGATGGGAAGGTTCATGTCGTTCAAAATGATGAAGAATTCTTCAAATATATGGATTTAGAGAAAATTCCTAATAAAAAGATGAAAGAAGATATTAAAAAAATGTTCCCATATGATGTAAAAAATTAATCGATTAGGTCGAATTTAGCAAGGAGGTCAGGCTATGAAGCCCAACTATTTCAAACTATTCGCAGGAATTCCACTTATTCTTTGTTGCCTGTTTCTTTCCAGTTGTAAGATCATGAAACCGAGTGATTATAAAAAAGCGAAGGAAGTTGTCAGCAGTGAGCTTGCTAAGGTTGGTCTTCATGGAAATGTTAAAATTAATCGTCTTTCCTGGCAGGCTTTAGAAATTCCAGGTTATAATGTCGATTTTACTTATTCGGAGAAAACCTATGATGGACAAACAGTGACATTAGAAACGGATACGGTGTTTCATAATGATTGGACAGACACAACTAGTGACCATCTTCCAGAGTATAAGGAAGCGTACTTGAAGCAGCAATCTGTCCAAAAGAAGGAAAAGGAAATTGAGGGACAATTAAAGAAGCAATCTCTGGGTCTTCCTATTAGTTTCTTTGGTTTTTTATCGAACTCTCACCGTGATGACAAGGAACAAATTCTAGATAGTATCGCAAGTCAAAATCTCAAAGAAGGGAAAAAGGACTTTGCCGGTTACTATCAAATCCCTTTTCAGACCTTAATCGATCAAGAATTAATCACTATGACCATTTATATAAAGGATGGTGTATCCGTTAAGGAAAAAGACTTAAAAGCAGCAGCAAAAAAATTAGACGCTAGCAAACTACCGGATGGTGCCTATGATTTTTACTATTCCAAAGGTAGTTACGCCGATTCCATCAGTTACTCATTCAAGGTTAAAGATGGGAAAGTTGTTTTTTATGAAGATCAAAACAAACCAGAATAAGAGAAGCAGATACAAAAAAAGATCTAGTCGTGTTTGACTAGATCTTTCATGTTTCTTAGAAGTCTTCCTTCTTCTTAAGTTTCAGAGAAGCAATAGCTGTAGCGATTAATGTCATACCAGTTGCAAGAAGTCCTAAATGATCTGCAGCTCCTGTTGAAGGAAGAGATTTTTTATCCTCTTTAGGTTTGTCGCTAGACTTAGGAGTTTCACTGGATTTAGGTTTGTCGTTAGACTTAGGTTTATCTCCATTTGGTGATGGATTTTTAGGTTTGCTTGTGCTAGTTGTTGGAATATATGGTTTATCTGTTGATGGTGGAGGTGGTAGAAGTTTGTTTACCACGTTTCCTTTATCAACGACAAGGTTTATAGCTGAACTAAAGTCGCTTGCAGTAACTTTGATGGCTGTATCTGAAAGTTGGTAACCATTAGGAGCAGAGAGCTCTTTGATCACGTAATCTTTCGCTTCAAATCCAACAAAGCTTGCAAGTCCATCTTGACCAGAAATTGCTTGCGCTTGGCCTTGTCCATAAGGATTTGCAACAGGTGTCACACCATCTGCTTCAAAGAGTCCAAATACTGCACCAGCTAGGTAATTACCCTTTTCATCCACTTTACGAACCTTAAGGGTGTAGAGTTTCAGTTCAGGAATATCAATAGTTGGTGGAGTTGGTGGGATCACCTTGTTGATAAAGGTTTTCTTTTCACCGTATGAAATAACTGCTTGGATAGCGTTTGCCGCTTCATCTTTTGTGACAGTAACTGTGACATCCACTTGACCTTCGTCATATTGGATATTTGCCTGATCAGCTGGTACGACTTCTTTAATGGTATATTTATGAGTACCAATCATCGCTTCCGTGTAGGCGATCGCATCAAATGTCACTGTACCATCTGCAGCATTTTGTTTTGTTTGAAGAACGGTTCCATTTTCGTCCAAGAGGTTAAAGCTAAATTCGCCACCTTGAAGGTCACGACCTTCTAAAATCTTACTTGTGGTAATTTGTTTTTCACTTGGAGTTGGAGGTGTCGGAGGCGTATAGGTGTTGGTAAAGGTAGGAGTATCTTTCTTACCATCGTATTGCACATCCGCGCTCAATTGTCCAGTTGCATCTTTTGTGACAGTCACTGTGACAGTATGAACAGCTTCATCATAAGTGATGGCTGATTCCGGTGTAGCTGGTTTTTGTTCAGCAATTGTGTAGGTGAAAGTACCAGCTTCATTAAAGCTTACTGGATTGAAGAGAATATCACCATTCTCACCATTTGTCTTAGTATCAACGAGCGTACCATTTTGATCCTTGAGAAGGAAAGTAAACTCATTTGCTTTCAATGTACGATCGCTCGAACCATTGATCGCCAATACTTTTTTAGCCTTGAATTGAGCGGACGTTGGTTTCACTGTTGGAGGAACAGGCGTTGGAGGTGTTTTCGTATTTGTAAACGTATTACCTTTTTCAGTATCTCCACCTGAGTAAGTCACAGTAGCGACGAGTTTGTCGTTTGCTTTCTTCACCTCAACAGTAGCAGTGATGGTTTGTGTGCTATAGTTGATAGAAGCATCCGTACCTTTATTTTCGGTAATGGTATAAGTATGTGTTCCTTCTGCAGTATAAGAAAGTTCCTTAAAGGTTACAGTACCATTTGCTTTGTTTTTAGCAGTTTCAAGGGTATTGTCTCCTTCTTTCAAGACAAATTCAAATTGATCATCTGTCAACGGTAAGTTTGTTTCACCTTCTTTAAGAAGCTTTTTAACTTGAAGGCTAGCTGTTACACTTTCTGTTTTAGGAGCTTCTTTTTTGTTGGTGAACGTATCTGTGTCAGTTTGACCATCAGAGTAGGTGACTTGTTCTACAACCAAAGCGTTGTCTTTTTCAACCACTACAACAGTAGCTGTGATGGTTTTATCACTGTAAGTAATGGTCTTGTCACTACCTTTTGTTTCAGTGATGGTATATTTGAATGTACCAGCATGGTCTACAGTGATGTTATCAAAAGTAATTGAACCATCTTTTTTGTTCTTGGTTGTGCCAACAACTTTATCGTTTGAATCTTTTGCAACAAACTCAAAGTCATCACCCTTAAGTTCGCCACCTTCAAATGCTTTTTTAAGGTTTAAGGTCACTTTAGCATTTGAAACTTTTGGTTTGTTTTGAGTATTGGTGATCGTATTTTTTTGTTCACCATCTCCACCTGAGTAAGTGACAGTAGCAACGAGTTTGTCGTTATCTTTCTTCACATCGACAGTAGCCGTGATGCTTTGTGTACTATAGTTGACACTAGCATCTGTACCCTTATTTTCAGTGATGGTATAAGTATGAGTACCTTCTTTATTGAAAGTCAGAGACTTAAAGTTAACAGTGCCATCTGCTTTGTTCTTGGCAGTTTCGACTACTTTGTTATTTTCGTCTTTCAAGGCAAATTCGAATTGACCTTCTGTAATCGGAACTTGTGTATGTTCCTGATCGCCGGCTACTTCGAAAGCTTTTTTAATAACAAGATTTGCAGTGGTTTCAGTAACTTTTGGTTTATTTGAAGTATTGACAACTTTGATAACATTCGACTCATTGATTGGTTCAACTTTAGAAGTGTAACCTTCAGGTGTGTTTGTTTCCACTACTGAGTACTCAATCTTCTTACCGTCTTTGATACCTGGCAATTTCGTAAATTCTGCTTTCCAGCCAGAAGCTTTTGTAAGGGTTTGTGTTAACCCATCCAAGGCTTTGCCGTCCGCATACAATTGAACCGTAATATCTTTACGGTCAGCTTCCTCATCACCAACCCATTCTTTTTGAACAGTGATAGTTTTGTCACCGCTCACCCAGAATTTCAATTCAGTGTTGTTCCAGAATGCTGGGTCAGTTTGAGGTGTTGTGATTTCATCAGCTGTCAATGTTGCGTTGTTATCAACACGGATGGTTGTCTTAGGAATTAATGTTTGGTATTCAACGATTAATTCATCACTAGATGCTGTTTTAAATACATCACTGACGTCTGATAAATTCACAGTAAATCCATTGCCGTCTGCATCGAATTTCACATGCTTCCAGAAGTCCCAACCTGAAGCAACTACTTGTCCACCTTTTCTTAATGTGAAGGATGGTTTCAAGTAAGTTCCCACGAAGAATTCACTTGCAGCGTGATTTGCAGCAGGAGCAAAAGTGATTTTTGAGTAATCGACGGCTGGAGCTTGGATTTTATCTGATACAACAGGGTTTGTGAGGGCTTGTTTCTTACCATCTCCGTTGATACGGATAAACCATTTTGTTAGATAGTAGTCATCTCCAACATTCATCCATGCATAGTTTTCAGATGCATCTAATTTGAATTGTTTAGAAACATAATCACCAGTACGATTATATTTATTTAAGACAGATTCAAATACACCAGGTCCATCAGGACGAGTGATTACCACTGATTCAGAACCTACTTTTGAAGTAGCTGTTTTGTTACCAGGGTTTCCTGGAGTGTTATCCCATTCCGCTTTGTATGAGAATCCACCTTTTACGTTTTGGTTCATGGATTCGATGGCTTTTTTAAAGGTAAAAGTAATCTTTTTGTTTGTCATCGAAATGGTTGCGACTTCAGCTCCATTTGCTTGGAGGGATTGAGTTGCAACTTCCGTAATATTGACACCTTCAGGAGCATCAATGATGAACGTATCACCTTCTTTGACTGACTTCCCAGTTAAATCCCAGTCAAATGAAAATGTAACTTTTTGTCCACTTGTCTGAGCCTTTAAATTGGTGACAGTTGGTGAAACAGTGGCTGCACTGACAGGTTTGATCACAGACAAGCCTAAGGCTACCACGGCGATGATAGCTACAAATGCAACTATCTTTTTATAAAGAGATTTCAATTGGCCTCATTTCCTGTCTTCTGCCTGCCCTTTCCGAGGCTTTTCTATATAGTGATATATCCCAAAATAGAAAGGCTTCTAATTTCTACTCCATGAAACCAGCTGCCTCAGTTTAGGATAGATCGATGAATTATATGCTCCTCTTTATGCATTAAAAGAAAACAAACCCACCGACAAAATCAGCTCAAACCCTCTAACTACGTTTGTTTAGATAGAAAAACAAGGGAAATGACAAGCGTCATAATGTTAAAGTGATAATAAACGTTGCAAATTTTAACAGAATAATCATCCCATTGCATATTTAAAAGATTATTATCATCATTATTATATTCTTTTAGTATGATAAGTCAAGTTAAATGCAACAAAAATAACGAAAAATGTTGATTTTGGTTTTTGTATAAGTCGACCTTTTATTTCCCGCCATTTTAGCCTTTCATGTTATAATATTCAGATATATTTTAAAGATACGTCAAACCCTTGATAAATAAGGGAATAACGTATCTTTAAGTGAAAAATGTTCTCCTTTTTAGGAACTTTTGATATTATTTAGTGCCGTTTCGAAGATTGAAACGGCTTTTTTTGCACTCTCTTTTGAGAGGTGACTATATATGTCCATTGTCATGGATAAGGTGGAGTGTCCTAGTCGGTGCTGGAGTTCCTTGTATGGTATTCCAGCATTTAATAACAAACTAGCGTGAGTGTGTCGAAAACCGTGAAAACCAATGTCAGGAACTTGCGCCCGATTAAAATGTATTTTTAATCTTGCTTGAAGAGTGCGGTTGTTTGGGTATTCATGGATAAAATCTGAAAAGACCACTTTTTCAGTTCTTCCAAGTATCCAAGCCTCTTTAGTTTGTCTATGTTTATATTGTTTCATCATAGAAACAGTTTTGGGGTCAATATCAATATCACGGTAGCTAGATTTTGATTTAGGACTATTAATTTCAAGTCTATAATTAAGTGTCTTTGTAATGTGAACAACAGCATTATCAAGATCAATATCAGACCATTTCAACGCCAAAGCTTCATTGATACGGCAACCTGTAGCAAGCAGGAACTTGTAAAGAGTGACACAGAAGAGATTTTTAAATCTTTTTTGATCCAAGCTATCCAAGTATTCGAAGAATTGTTTTAATTCAGAATCTGTAAAATGCTTGATCTTTGCTTTATCTGTCTTGACTTTGGGAACTAGTATATCCTTTGCAGGATTGGACTTTAACGCTTGTAATGAAACTCCATACTGTAATATGCGCTTATTGTAGGAATGAAGTTGCCCATATCGTTTAAAACCACCGTTATTTTGGTTATACTCTCTAGCCCATTTATTCACTTGTTGCTGAATAATGGCAGGGGTCAACTTATCTAGTTTAATATCTCCAAAAACTGGGCGAAGATAGTTTTCTATTTGCGATTTAATAGATATTCTTGAATTTGGTTTGATCGTGGGAGAGTAAACCTCCCACCAGCTATTCATTAATTCACCATAGTTTTCAAATTGAGTAAAAGCGGTGCGAGTTGCACCATTCTTTTCAAATTCGAATTTGGCCTGTAAGGTCCTTGTTTTAATTTCTTTCTTGGTACGGGCTGAAATGGTTGTCTTAATCTTCTTTCCCGTGATTGAATCAATACCAAGATATAAGCTGGTGCGGTACACTATTGTACCGTCTTTCTTTTTGTATTCTGTAATATTCATGATCTAAACCTTTCTAATTCATCAGCAGGCAAGCCGTGTTATAGGTTTTAGAATGTGTTTTGGTCATGATTTTTTTATCACTTTATTTTGAAAGAATTATTTTAGTTCAATTAGTTTATTGTAAATTTTTTCAGTTAAAGATTTTTGTTGACTAGCAGTAAGGTGCATTGAGGTGCGAATTACAATAGTTCCATACACATAATGAGAGCCAGGATTTAATTGTCCACCATCAAATGCAGATATGTATGTATTACGTTTTTCGGCTTCATCTTTAGTTTTATAAACTTCAATACAACCTCCTGCTTCAGTTCCTTTATCTACTATATCAGTCCCGTAAACAGGTTCGGTTACTTGACTATCTGAAAAATAGATAGAAGCAGTATAGCCACCTTGTTTATTTAATAAACCATTAGGATCATGTTCTTCTGTAGCATGTTGCACTTCTTGAATTGTATCTACTTCTTTCAATCGTTCCTCAATAAAAGTATATTTAGGGTTTGTAATCTGTGCTAGTTGCTTAACGCTGTTTTGGTAAGCTGTTAGTTTCTCAGTGATGTTTTTTTGAGTTTCAGAATAATCGACAGGTTTTGCAATTTCTTTCGCTTGATCTTCTATCTTTTGTGTATCGCTTTCCATTTTTGGAGCTTTACGAATCGAGTTTTTTGCTTCTTTGACAGCAGTTTTTAAATCTTCTAAAGTCTTAGCTTCTAATGGTTCAGCTTTTTCTTTAATGATTTTTTCAGTATCAGCAATTTGTTTTTCAATTGCTTTATTATTCTCATTGAGAGTATCAACAGACTTTTCAAAGTGACTTATTGCAGTTTGGTGAAGGGCATAAGATAAGAAATAATAGCCCGCTCCACCAGTAGCAAGAGCTAAAACAACAGCAGTAGTGATAATTTTCTTTTTCATAATGTTTCTCCTAAAAATATTTATTATTTATCGTAAATCATTGTGCCGGTTTGCTCGTAGGCCAGACGGTTTTCATCTTTATCGAATACATAAACGGGCGGTGCTGTAAAGTTAGCATCAGTGATTTTATATGTTTTTTCCACGTCATTTTTAATTTTGAGCAGACCGCCCACAGTTTGATGTAGCTGGTCGTTTGTCAGTTCAGACGATGCTACAGGCAACACTACAGCCATACCATCGCTACGATAGTATACGTCCATTTGACTTGAGTCAAGCCACTGTTTATAAGAGTTTGCAAATTGATCAAGTAGCGGTCTAGCCTTACTTACCCGTCCAGTAGCCATTCTATATTTCTCTTCGCCTTGGTTTTCTTCTTTGCTTTTGGCTTTAGCCTTGTCTACCAGCTCCCAAGCCTTTTCTTTTTGCGTTTTTTCTGAGCTGGACTCGGTTGTCACTTGCTCGGTTGCTTCTTCTTGGCTTGGTTCAGATTCTTCGTTTTGACTGCACCCGGCAATAAATAGAGTTAGTATTGCTACTGCTGCAAATGTTACCTTTTTCATATTTTCCTCCTGGCTATCCAACTAGCCTATAAAATTCATCAATAACCATTAATTCGTCGGTTACTGATTTTAGTTTGTG